>NZ_JBEYWW010000025.1:0-152212 GCF_040644635.1 Microbispora sp. NPDC046933
GCCGCCGTGGCCGCGGCCTCGGCGCCGGCGGGCGCGCCCGCGGCCAGCACCGCGTCGGACAGCGTCAGCGGGACAGCCACCGCCACCAGGGCGGCGACGGGGTAACACATCCTGCGGATGTGCCTCATCATGAAGGTCCTCTCGTCGTGGCGATTCACCAGGCCGTAACGACCGGCGCTGGCACCGCAGGGAAGATTCGTCCGGCGGAGAGGACAGGTGCGGCACGACACGTGCGGCCGTGCCAACAGTTGGCCGGATCTTGTTCTCTCCCGACCCTGCACAGGGAAGATCCAGATCTAGGTCGAGGCGCCCCACGGCCGGAACCGGACCAGGAACCGCTCCCGCGGATCCGCCTCGTCATCCGCCCGCGTGTGCCCCTTCCGGCGCGGTGTGGCGGGGCCGGTGACGTACGACCGCCACGCCCAGCAGCCGGTCGTGCAGGACCTGCCCGCCGGCGTCCAGGAACGCCCCCAGCCCGGCGGCGAGCAGGAGCACCAGCCCGACGTCGGGGACGAAGGCGAGGAAGGGGAAGGCCAGCGTGCGAAGGGCCGTCCTACCCGCTCCCAGCCGTTCACCCGTCCGCGCGTCGGCAACGCGCAGGCGCAGCAGCCGCTTGCCGAGCGTCCGCCCCCACAAGGTGTGCTGCGCCCAGAAATAGAGGAGCAGCGCGGACAGGGCGAGCAGTTCCTCGGGCTTCACCCTGCTGTCGAGCACATCGCCGAGCCGGCCCAGGAGCCCCTGACGGAACCAGAAGACCCAGATGTAGCCCTGATCGATCAGGGACCAGGCCGGTTCCACGACGGCGCGAAGAGCCGCGACGACGACCAGGTAGTCGATCAGAGCCGCCACCGCACGACGCCATGCCGTCCCGGTCCCCTCCTCGACCGGCTTCTCCCGGGTCGCCGTACGCGACGCGGCGTACACCAGCGCCGCCGCCAGCAGGAGGCACAGCTGGTTCGATCCCCAGCCGTGGAGCACCGCGCGGAACCAGTCGGCGCTGAGCAGCGGGATCGTCTGGCCGCAGCTTCCCGGCTCGCTGTACATCGGGACGAGGGGCTCGACGACGGCGGTCAGGACGAGAAGCACCGCCACCCGTCGGCCGACGACCTCGTGGTCTTTCCCGCGTACGTACGCGAGGAGCCCCAGGAGCACGGCCAGAGCGGGAACCGCCCAGCCCTCGGCGGTCTCCACCACCCTCGACAGGTCATCGCGCAGCGTGGAAAGCGGCCATTCCTCGCCGCCCAGCATGCCTACGCACCCGTGAATCTCGAAGGATCCTTCGCCGTTCTCCAGTTCCCACCGCTCCCGCCACAGCTCCCACGTCGGAACGGCGGCCAGGGCTGCCGCGGCCACCCAGGCCGAAACGGCCGGCAACGACAAGCGGCTACCCTGCGGCACGGTGATCCTTTCGTCCGTCTGGGCGGCACCTTACCGATCACTCGTCACAGGGGAAATCCGGCGGATCGACCCGGTCGCGGCCGCGTCACCGGCGGCGGCTCAGCAGGCGGAGAGCACGATCTCCCGCGCCGCGCGGGCGAGCTTCTCGTCGTACGGCCGGCCCAGCTCACGCGCGAGCTCGATGGTCCGGTCGAGCAGCGCCAGCGCCTCGTCATGGCGGCCCGCCACGCGGCAGGTCTCGGCGTAGGCGTGCAGGAAGTCCATCTCAAGCTGCACCTCGGCCAGCGGTTCCAGCAGCTCGAAGGCCCGCCGGTGGTGTTCGAGCGCCTCCTCGGGTGAACCCGTGATCCGCAGCGCGACACCGAGATAGTTGTGGCACAACGCCTGGTTGTGTTGGAGATTGTTCTGCTCGGACAGTTGCAACGCGTCATGCAGCGTTCGCAGTGACTCCGCCGGGTCGTCCGGTGCCAGTGCGAGACCGAGGGTGACCAGTCCGGTGACCCGTGCGGGCCCGTCCGCCAGGGCGACGGACGCCCGGGCGAGTTCGACGGCTTCACCGCGCCGCCCGAGGTGAAGTGTCACCCATCCGTCGAAGGCCAGCGCCTGGGACTGCCCCATGGGACGCCCGAGTTTCTCGAACAGCTCGCGTGCCCGCCGGAAATGCGCCTGTGCCGCTTCGAGGTCACCGAGATCCCGGCGCACGAAGCCGATGCGCAGTGCCAGAGCGGCCGCGGTGTCGTCGTCCGGCCCCGACCGCTCGGCCAGTTCGTAGGCGGACAGCGCCTCGGTGAGGCGTCCGGCGGCGGCGCGGGCGTAGCCGAGGTCCGCGAGCAGCGAGGCCCGCTGCCGATCGCGGCCGAGACGTGCCGCGGCGTCCGCGGCGGCTTCGAGCAGGCGTGCCTGGTCGTCGGTTCCGCGGTGCCGGAAGAACCAGACCCGCATGGCCTGCGGCAGCTCGGCCACCACCTCGTCCATGCCGAGCCGTACGGCCGCGTCGAAGCAGGCCACCAGGTTGACGTACTCGAGGTCGAACCAGGCCATCGCCTTGGCCGGATCTCCCGGCGAGGGTTCCTTGCGGTGCGGCGAGGGCAGCGTCCGATCGTGGGCGACGGCCTGCTCCAGATAGTGCGTCAGGACCCGGCGCAGGGCGGCTTCGGCCCGTGGCTCCTCCTCTGCGGCGATGTCCGCCGCGTACTGCCGGATCAGGTCGTGCATCCGGTAGCGCCCGGGCGATGGCTCCTGGACCAGGTGGGCGTCGACCAGCTCCTCCAGCGCGGCGCCGGCCCGGTCGGGCGGCATGTCGGTGAGCGCGCCCGCCACCGCCGCGTCGAAGTCGGCGCCCGGCAGCACGCCCAGCAGCCGGAACATGCGGCGCTGGACCGCGTCGAGCTGCTGCAGCGACATGCCGAAGGCGGAGTCGAAACGGCTGGGGGTGGCGCGCAGCCGCTCGGCCAGCACCGCCACCGTCCAGCCCGGGCGGTGGCGAAGCCGCGCGCCCGCCATCCGCAGCGCCAGCGGGAGCCCGCCGCACTGCCGCAGCACCTGGCCGACCGCTTCCTCTTCGGTGAGCGAGAGCCCGGCCGCCCGGCCGAACAGGTGCACCGCGTCGTCGTCGGCCAGCGGCTCCAGGGACACCGGCGGCACTCCGTCCAGGCTGACCAGCCGGTGGCGGCTGGTGACCAGGACCGCGGACTTCCCCGCGCCGGGGAGCAGCGGGCGCACCTGCTCCGCGTCGACCGCGTTGTCGAGCACGACGAGAACCCGCAGGCGGGACAGCTCCGACCGCCAGAGCGCCGCGCGTTCGGCGGTGCCGGCCGGGGGGTGCGTGACGTCCAACGCGCCCAGCAGCCGGCCCAGCGCGGTGTGCGGCTCCAACGGCTCCTGACCCGGGGTGAAGCCCTGCAGGTCGAGATAGAGCCCGCCATCCGGATACGCAGGGACGAGCCGATGGGCCACATGCACGGCCAGGCTGGTCTTGCCCACGCCCGCCATGCCGTCGATCGCGGCCGCGCCAGTGGTGCGCAGCAGCTCTTCGACCAGCGCGGACTCCGCTTCCCTGCCGGTGAAGTCGAACAGGTCGGCCGGCAGGTCGTTGCGGCGCCGGGCGGGCTGGGCGCCGGCTTCGGCCGCCTCGGCCCACAGCGCGCGCAGTGGCCGGGGATCGCGTCCCACGGCCCGGCACAGCGCCACGACGGCCTCCCACGGCGGCACGAGCCGACCGGTCAGGTAGCGGGACAACGACGAGCTGCTCAGACCCGTCTGACGGGCGAGCGCGCGCAGGCTGAGCCCGCTCAGCTCCTTGATCCGGGCGAGCTGAGCCACCAGTCGCTCCTGGGGGCTGGACACGTGGAACACCGTACCCGTCCCGGCCCGCGCAGACGGATCGGCGATGCGTTCGCGCTGCTCAACCGGGTTCTCCCTGTCCCACGGTGTCCCACGGACCAGGCGGGCCCCGCCGTGCCGATGGTCGGATAGCTCCTGTCGGAAACACCCGCGACGAAGGAGAAGCGATGTCGACCGAGCGCATGCCGAACCCGGCGGCTTTGATCCCCGAGGCGATGGAGGCCCTGATGGCGGTCAACAGGGCCATCGCGGGTGCCGGAGTGGACGGCAAGCTGCTGGCGCTGAGCCACCTGCGGGCCAGCCAGATCAACGGCTGCGCTCCGTGTGTGGCCGGGGGCGTCCACCAGGCCCAGCGGCACGGCGTGACCGCGGAGCAGGTGCACGCCGTCGCCGCGTGGCGGGAGACGCCGTGGTTCAGCGACGAGGAGCGCGCCACGCTGGCCCTCACCGAAGCCGTGACCCGGCTCGCCGACCGGGAGGACCCGGTGCCTGACCAGGTGTGGGACGTGGCCGCCAAGCACTTCGACCAGAAGGAGCTGGCCGCGCTGCTGCTCAACATCGCGATCGCCAACGCCTTCAACCGGCTCAACGTGCCGACCCGCCAGCAGGCGGGCCAGTGGTGACACCACCCCCGACCAGCGCCGACCCGAGCCACACGTCACAGAGAGAGGAAGTCGTCATGTCGAACACCACGAAGACCACCACCGCCAAGGGCCAGAAGTACGACGGGTTCACCGAGGAAGAGCGCGACGCGATGAAGCAGCGCGCCAAGGAGCTGAAGACGAGCGCTCGGCGGGGCGCCAAGGCCGACACGGAGAGCGAGGTGCTCGCGAAGATCGCCGAAATGGCGGAGCCCGACCGGGTGATCGCCGAGCGGTTGCACGCCCTGATCAAGGCCAGCGCGCCCGAGCTCACGGCGAAGCTGTGGTACGGGATGCCCGCGTACGCCCGCGACGGCAAGATGATCTGCTTCTTCCAGTCTGCGGCGAAGTTCAAGGCCCGCTACGCGACACTCGGCTTCAGCGACGAGGCGGCCCTCGACGAAGGCGCCATGTGGCCGGCCTCGTACGCCCTGACCGAGATCACCGCCGACGTCGAGGCGAGGATCGGGGCGCTCCTGAGGCAGGCGCTGAGCTGAGGACCGGGCGCCGGCCTAGTCGGGGATCGGGCCCAGCCCGAGAACGGCGCGCAGAGCGTTCTCCAGGTCGGTGGCGCGGTCGAAATCGCCGGCATGGCCAGTGAGGAAGGCGAAGGTGTAGCCGGCGGCTCCGGCATAGTTGCCGCCCAGGCCGCCCATACCGTAGTCGTCACCTTCGATGCCGAAACCCAGGCCCCAGGTCGCCTGTGTCCCTAGAACCGCGTCCGTCCCCGAGCACTGGGCGGTGGTGGCCTCGGCGAGCAGGTCGGCTGACAGCAGCCGCGGCAACGCGGAGTAGAACCCGGCGGCCGCGCGGGCGGTGCCGTGGCCGTTGACAGCGGGGATCTCGGCGGCCCGCCAGGCGGCGGAGTTGACCACAGCCGGGTCCTGGGCACCGGGCGGATTGCCGATCGCCCGGTGGTAGAGGTCGGGCTTGCCGTCCAGCGCGGCAGCTCGGAAGGCCGAGGTCAAGCCGGTCAGCCCGATCGCCCGTGCCTGTTCGGCGGGGCCGAGGCCGATGTGAAAGTCCAGCTCGTGCGGGCCGCAGACCTCCTCGGCGAGAAAGCGGCCAAGCGTCCGCCCATCGGTGCGCCGGACCAGTTCGCCGACCAGGTGGCCGTAGAACAACGCCGACTCGCCGTGGGCGGTGCCCGGCTCCCACGACGGCTCCTGCGCGGCGAGAAGCGCGCACATCCGGTCCCAGTCGTAGAAGGTCTCGGTGGGCACCATCTGGTCCAGTGCCACCACTCCGGCCTGGTGCGACAGGACATGGCGTACGGTCGCCGGCGCGGTGAACTCGGGCCAGTAGCGCTGCATCGGGGCGTCCAACTCCAGCACGCCCCGATCCACGAGGAGCAACGCACAGACTGCCGCGAACGGTTTGGTCACGGAGTACGGCATGACGATGCTGTCGCGTGACCAGCCGGGCCCGCCCCACAGGTCGACGATCCATCGGCCGTCCAGCTGGGCGGCGACCGCCGCCCCCGCTCCTCCAGCCTGCCGCTTCAGCACATCGGCGAAAACGTCCCGTACCTGTTCGAAACCCGGTTCCACCGTTCCGTTGATCACGGCCACCCACCCTAGGAACGGAGGTCAGCCGAGGGCAATCGGGATTCGGTCACGACAGATCGCCCCGGCAGCGCCCCGTCCTCCAGGAAGGTGCGGTGGTGGGAGTGATGGCGGCCACCGGCCGAGGGCGACGTCTCCCAGGAGGAGGATGTCCCGACCGCGGAGAATCACCCCAGAGGGGGACATGAAATCAAGGATCGCTTTGACGACCGGGAATGGGATGTGTGTGCGGTCCGGGCCCGAAGCCGGAGCTCTCCGGGGCCCGCACCGCACCCGGGGCGGGGCGCCCGGCACCGCCACAGCCGGAGGCGCCCGAGCACCGCACCCGGGATGGTGCGACTTCGAGCCTCCTCCCGTCCCCGAACCCCGACTGGCTCGGAAAGGTCGAAGTGCTCGCGGACCTGGGCGAAGAACATCTCCCGGTGCGGATAGCCGGCCTGGTGGAGAAGTTCGGCCCCAAGCCGCAGGCGGCCGAAGCGAGCGTGAAGATCGCCGCGCCAGCCCGACGCCGAAGGAGCGGCGTACTTCCACGGCACGGTGACCCTCGCCGCGATCCGGCTGCGGCTTTTGTTGGTGGTCCGCTTCGCTAGGCACTCCTTGGACGTGCTGGTCACCGGCTGTTCGCGTGCACCACACGAATGCGGGATCCGTCGATTTCTTGCTCGTTCAGTCCTGCGATGGCGGCTTCCGCCTCCTGAGGGCTGCCGAAGGTGACGAAGCCGAACCCTCTTGACTCGCCCGTGTCCCGGTCCCTCAAGACGATGGAATCCAGCACAGTCCCGAATTCGGAGAACGCCCACCGCATCGTGTCATCGTCCGTTTTCTTGCTCAGGTTGTCCACACGTACTTTCGCTGACATGCCTCACCCCTCGCTGTTGCTGGCGGATACCCACACTGCTTTTCGAAGCGGCACAGCCCCTGATGCAGGGGGCCGTCAGCTTGCCGGGCTAAGGAAGCCGCTCGATGATCCAGGTGCTGAGCTCTTCGGTGATCGCCGTGTGCCCCTCGTTCTGGGACGCGAGCTTGAATTCGTCCAGTTCGCTCGTGTCGGGGGAGAGGCTGTCGATGCGGACGTACAGATCGTCGTTGGTGGCGATGTCGCGGATAGCGACGGCGCTGACCGCCGGAACGAAGCAGTGCGAGCGGATCGGGTTGTCCACGCCCAAGCCGAGGAGGGTGAACTTGTTGAGTGCGTCGGCGAGGATGCCGAAGCCCTCCAGCGTGCCGCCGGGGGCGCCGTCGATGTCGGGCATGCCCGTGGTGCGGATCTCCGGCCGCTGCAAGGTCACGACCCGAAGAGTGGCGACCAGCGAGTCGTCGCCTGCCGACTGGCTGCGCAGGTCGGTGCCGGTGACGGCCGCGCCCGTACCGCGCAGGGCGGTCTGGCCGGGCCTGATGCCGTTGCCCCGGCCTGAGCCGACGCCGTTGGCGACGCCGATCAGCCGGGGAATCTGCGGCCAGTTGCCGACGCGTTCCAGTGCGGCGAGGAAATCCTTGCGCTCCCTGGCGATGTCGGGCTCGTCCTGCCAGCCTGCGATGTGCTGCCACAGCAGTTGCCGTGAGGCCGGGCTGTTCATCTGATCGGAGAACCGACTGTCGAGCCTGCGAATGTAGTGCGCGAACCCTTGCAGGGCGATAGGCATCCACGCACCACGGTGCGGGCTGTCGTAGGAGAAGTACAGCGCCGTCTGGTGGGAATCCTCCGCCCTCCCCTGGCTTTCCATCTTGGCCAGCGCGTACCGGGTGACCAGGCCGCCCATGCTGAAGCCGCCGACCGTGAGCGGGTGGCTGCCCACTCGCCGCGCGATCGCTTCGCGGATCGCGGCGATGGCGGTTTCGGCGTTGTCCAGGATCGATGCGCTGCGTTCGGTGAAACCGAGCAGGACGACATCTCTACCGCGCCTGCGAAGTTCGCTGAGGAGTGGGAAGCCGGCGCTGAACTCCAGGGCGTTCCAGGAGAACTCGGGCGTGCTGGGCCCGGTGTTGAAGCCGTCGGCCATGATCACGGGCCTGGTCAGCCCGCGGTTGCGCTCCCCGTAGTACACCCAGGCGGTGCCACCGGGGAGAGCCCAGACATCGCTGGGCGCCGGTAGGAGCTGGGTGGGAGGCTCTTTGGGGCCGGGAGCCAGGATGATGGGCGGCGCGGCCTTGAGCGCTTCCGCGATCTGCTGTTCGTTCTGTCCGCTCATGCTGAGCCTCTCTGACGGAGATATCAGAGAGTATCACCATAACTACGATACGTAATCAGACGCGTTGGGGCTGATGAGCCCGTTATATGACCAAAAGGACGTCAGTAGATAGCAATGTTCGTATTCGAGCCCTCAGCAGGCACCACCCAGCGGTGCGGCACGACGGCACATGTGTTACGGACAGACTGCGCTAAACCCGTGGATCTTAGATGTTGACACCATCGCTCCTTCGGTCCCGACCAGGGAAATCTTTACTGATCGTCGACTCCGCAACACTCCGCTGATCAACGGTGGAACAGAGCGCGCCCGCATACCGTGACCTGGTCACTGTAAGTGAACGACTGGAGCTGACGGTTATGAGAATGTCCGTAACAGGCCTGACCCGTCCGGCCGCCATGGCGACCATGTCGCTGGCGCTCGCCGGGATCATCGCCTCCCCAGCCGCTGCCGCGGTGGCTTTCATCGGCCGGGACGTGCCGACCACCGTGACGATCGCGCCCGGCGCCACCGGGGCCGTGCCGTGGACGTACCAGAACACGGGCGGCTCCGGCCTGCTGCCCTCCTCTGGCATCCGGGTGGTCTTCACCGCGCCGGGCAACACCGTTTTCACCCCGCAGGCCACCGTCCCCTCCCAGTACAGCGACGACGGCTCGAACTGGCGGAACAATAACGTCGGCCTGCGCAACTGCACCCTCAGCGCCGGCAACACCACCCTGGCCTGTGAAGGCTATGGCATCAACGGAAGCCGCAGCAGCTGGCCCTCCGGCGGCTACTTCCGCTTCTCCCCGCAGATCACCGTTGCCGCCTCGGCCCCGGCAGGCGCCACCCTCCCCCCCGGCGCAGGCAGCTTCCACTACACCGACCCCAGTAACGGCACCGACTACGCCATCAACGACGGCACCCTGAACGTCGCCACTCCCGCTGCGCCCCGTAGGCCGCTGTGTCTGGACTCCCCCAGACGCGTCAACAGCGGCCCCATCCGGATCCGAGGGTGTGTCGACCACGCCAACCAGAAGTTCGTCATCGACGGCGGCCTCATCAAGGTGGCCGACACCGTCGGCACCGCCAGCGAGATGTGCATCGACGCAGGCACCAGCCGCAACGACTACGACAGAGTCCGCATCTGGGAGTGCGTGCCCAACCAGAACCAGTTCTGGGTGATCCGCGACGGATCCATCGTGATCAAGAACACCATTGGCACCGCCCGTGAGATGTGCATCGACGTCGGCACCACCCGCAACACCAATGACCAGGTCTTCCTCTACCAGTGCGGCGCCACCAACACCAACCAGAAATTCGTCACCCAGCGCGGCCAGATCAAGGTCGAAGACACCCTCTGAAGCCGTCAAGGAAACGACCCAAATACACGCGAAGGGCCCGGAGAAGACTCGCCGTCCCGCCAGCGCCGCACAGAGGGAATGGACCTGGCGGCTGCGCGCACGTCGATGTCTGCTGGACCTCCGCTGCGGCGGGCCGTGACCCTTGTCTCAAGTCGTGCACTCGGGCGAGATCGGCGTCGCTTGCGTCTGAACAGTCCGACAAGTTGCTGCCGAATGCGTGTTTCAAGCCGTTCCGCCAGCAGGCGCCGGTCCACTACGACTACGCCCCGGCCCGGCTGTTAGCGGAGGTGTTAGCAGAAGGCCCTCCCGGATGAACCGGGAGGGCCTCTGAGGTGGAGCCGCCTAAGGGAATCGAACCCTTGATCCCTTCATCACGAGCAATGCTGAAACGATCCTCGTCCTGCTTGCGTTGGTGCCTGACCTCCCGAGGCCGTCCATCGTCGTCCACGGGTGTCCACCATCGTCCATGAGCGTTGTCACGCAGTTCGTCACGCAGAGGGGCTCTGCCGGCGGCTCGCCGGACCGAGGTCACGTCCATCGAGAACCTCGATGTCCGTGATCGCCGTCGCGGTAGGGTCCAAGCTCAGCCAGATGACGTCTTCACCGTCGTGTTCCAACTGCACCACTCAGCAACCCGAGGAACCCTGGTGGGCCGTCAAGAGGTTGGTGCAGGTGGTGTCGTCGGGGCATAGCTCGTAGAGGTCACCCCACCAGCGACGGGCCTTGTTGTCCCAGATCCGGTAGCCGCCGGGCACGCCTCTGGCGAGGTATCGCCTCCTGTGCACACGCAACGAGTAGGCCCTATAGGAACGTGTCGCCTGGTCACTAGATGCCGGAGGGATCCGTGCTGCCGGCTCTTCCGAATGAGGCGAGAATAGGCCCAGCTCTGCGGGCCGGAGGTGGACGCCGGCCTGTAGGCAGGGTTCTAATCTCGCGTGCTCGTGGTCTGGGCGGATAATCTCAGCATCCCCAGCGACGTGCGAAAACGCTTGCGTTCGTTGCCATCGCTTTCCAGCGTTTTCCCGAGGGCGCGTGCCCCAAATATGCCCCGGCTAAGCAAAAGCGTCAGGAGCGAGCTGTGGAACCGAGGAACTGCTCGACCTTCTCCCGGAGGCTGGATGGCAGGTCGGCCAGTTCCAGAAGGATCGCGCGAAGTTTGCGTTCAAGGTCGGGGAACCGGCTCCAGGTCGCCGGATTCCTGGTGACGACCGCCGATAATAGATCGCCTTCGTACATGTCTCCTTCTGCCAGCGGGCTTTCCCGCAATATCTCCAGCGCCAGCGGGAGAAGGTGGGGCAGTCCGACATTCTGCCCGATCAACAAGCGCAGGTCCTCCACGGCCAGTGTGCCTATTGGTCGATGTCGTAGAGCGTGCACGGTCAAAATAAGGCGGGTCGCATCATCTGGTGGATCCGGCCAGTAGTCGCGCTCAAGCTCCTCCAAGGAGCGATCTCGGTTCATGGTGCTAGTCACCACCCGATTGTCCCGCGCGTACAACTCGTCCGTCCTGAACTCTCGTCTGCCGTCGACCCATGGCGGAGCGACAGCGGGCCGGGGACGGAGGGTCAAGCCCGGCCTTGCGTGTACCTGTGCCCGGCGACCTGCTGGTTGTCGTGACGGCACGGCTGGGCTTGACCTGAAGGAGCCGGGCTCCTCATCCCCGCCTCGGCCATCGCCCACGCTACGGCTCGTACGGTCCTACCTGAATCGAGCGGTCAAGCGGGCAATGGCGCGCGACCTGGTGAAGCGCAGCATCGTGGAACGCTGCTCGACTCCGACCGGCAAGGGGGGCCGGCCGAAGGCTCTGACCTGGCGCAAGCGGAAGCCGTGCTGACTGCCGCCGAAGGCACTCGGATGCATGCCTACCTCGTGCTGTCTCTGCTCACGGGAGCGCGTACGGAGGAGCTGCGAGCGCTTACGTGGGATCACGCGCAGATAGACACGCAGAGGCCCTCGCCGGTTCTCCGGGAGGGCCTCTGAGGTGGAGCCGCCTAAGGGAATCGAACCCTTGACCCCTTCATTACGAGTGAAGTGCTCTGGCCGACTGAGCTAAGGCGGCACGCCGCGAACGGCTTCGCACAGTCTACAGGGTCATCGCGGTTCTCGTGCACCCGTCGCCGCCGGGAGCGCCGCGCCCCTCTGAGCGCGCTCGGGGAGCCCGGCGCGCTCCACGGAGATCGGTAAAACTTCCCGAGCCGCCCGCAGGGTCTCCCTTTACCTGACGACCAGCAGGAACAGGGCATACGAGGCGCATCCGTCACAGGAAAAGCGCCCCGTCTCGCCTGACGGCGCCCACGGGGCGCCAGACAATCGACCTCATCGTTCGCGGCCGTTGTCGGCAGGTCGCCGCCCGCCCTCGGCAGGCGGCATGCTGGTCCTCGTCACGCAGGCGACGGCAGGGGAAACGACGGGTATGCGATCGGCCGGGCAGAAAGCGAAGGTCACACCGCTTCGTACGCGGTACAGCGGCGGTTCGAGCCGGCGAATGGCGGTCGCGGCGCTGGCCGCACTGCTGCCGTTCACCGCGTGTTCCAGCCATGGCCCGGCCACCTCGGAGCAACGGGGCACAGGCGCGAAGGCACAGCCGGCGGTCGAGGCGCCCACACCCGAGCTGCGCCCGTTCTACGCGCAGCGGCCCACGTGGCGCGGCTGCGGCGACGGCTTCCAGTGCGCCAAGATCCAGGTGCCCCTCGACTACGCGAAGCCCTCCGGCGAGCGCATCGAGCTCAGCGTGATCCGCCTGCCGGCCACCGGCAAGCGGGCAGGCTCCCTGCTCATCAACCCCGGCGGGCCCGGAGGTTCGGGCATCCAGTACGCGCGGGCGGCCCAGTCCGTGGTCAGTGACAGGGTGCGCGCCCAGTTCGACATCGTGGGGTTCGACCCGCGCGGCGTGGGCGAGTCGACCCCCGTCGCGTGCATGACGGCCTCCCAGCTCGACGCGTACATCGGGATGGACTCGAGCCCGGACACGCCGGCGGAGGTGACGGCGCTCGACAAGGCGTCCAAGCAGTTCGCCGACAGCTGCGGAGCGAAGGCGGCCCGTCTGCTCCCTCACGTCGGCACGGCCGACGCGGCCAGGGACATGGACGTCCTGCGCGGCGTCCTCGGCGACCCCGGTCTCACCTACCTCGGCAAGTCGTACGGCACCTTCCTCGGCGCGATGTACGCCGACCTGTTCCCCAAGCACGTGCGGGCACTCGTGCTCGACGGCGCGGTGGACCCGGCCGTGCCGGCGCTGAAGTCCAACGAGGTGCAGGCGAAGGGCTTCGAGGTGGCACTGAAGGCCTTCGTCGAGGACTGCTTCCTCAACGGCTCATCCCCCTTCAAGAGCCGTACGGTGGACGGCGCGATGAAGGAGATCAGCGACCTGCTGGTGAAGGCCGACCGGCAGCCGCTGAAGAACGACCTGGGCGACGGCCGGGTGATCAACGAGGCGTGGACGGTGATCGGCATCGCCACCCCGCTGTACGAGCGCGCGGCCTGGCCCCGGCTGCGGGAGGCCCTGGGCAAGGCGATGAACGAGGGCAACGGGACGGACCTGCTCCGGATGGCCGACCTGCTGGTCGACCGGCGGCCCGACGGCTCGTACTCGAACCAGACCGAGGCGAACATGGCCGTCAACTGCGTGGACCACCCGTACCCCAAGGCGCTCGGCACGTACCAGCAGGCCGCGGGCGAGGCCGCGAAGGCGGCGCCGCACTTCGGGCCGTTCGTGATGTGGGGTTCGCTGCCCTGCGCCTACTGGCCCGCGAAGCCCGTCGGAACCGACAAGCCGCTCAAGGCCGCCGGCGCGCCGCCGATCCTCGTCGTCGGCACCCTGCGCGACCCCGCCACGCCGTACGAGTGGGCACAGGGGCTCGCCTCGGAGCTGACCTCGGGCGTGCTCCTGGGGTACGACGGCGACGGGCACACGGCCTACCGCAGCGGCTCCACGTGTGTGGACAACGCGGTGGACGACTACCTGCTCGCCCTGCGCGCACCCAAGAACGGCACCGTCTGCCCGAAGACGGGCTGAAAGGCGCGAACCACCCAGCACTCAGGGCTTCGCATGGTGCAGCTCGGTGATCGTCACGGTCGTGTCGAAGCCGAGCACGGGATCGGGCGCGTCGGACAGCAGGCTCTCGTACAGCGGCCTGTGGCGCGCCGCCTTCCTGGGGGTGCGGCCGTCGTGGCCGTACGACGCGAGCAGGGTGCCCGCCCGTGCGGCGAAGCCGGTGTTCGCGGTGTGGTCGATGACCACCTCCACGTCGGTCTCGCCGAGGGTGAAGGTCGTCCCCTTGCTGCTTTCGCCTGTGAGCCAGCTCGATCGGAGCGAGGCCAGACCGGTCCTGCCGCGAGAGCGGTACTCGCAGGTGGCCCAGGCGCTCGCACCGCCGTCCATCTGGCGGAGCGAGGTCAGCGCGGCCGGCTCGACGAAGCGGGCGAGCATGCTGAGCTGGTTCACCCCCGAGTCCATCCAGCTCGACACGTATGACGCGAACGCCTGCTCGCCCCGCAGGATGTACGGGTCGTAGAAGGCCGAGGTGACCCGGGTGATGGGACCCCACTCGGGATGCCGGGCGATCTGCTCCGCCGCCCAGCGGACCTCGGGTGCGAACGCGAAGTGGTGCGCGGTGAACACCCGGCCGCGGACGTCGGCCTTCCCGTCCAGCTCGCGGAGCCGGGCGAGCGCGGCGAGATCGTGGACGAGCGGCTTTTCCACCAGCACTCTCGCCGAGGACAGCGTCAGCGCCTGCGTCGTCAGATCCTCATGCGTCCGCGTCGGAGTGGCGATCACGATCAGGTCCGGCTGGTGCGTGCCCAGCGCCTCGGCGAGGTCGTGGTAGTGCGCGGGCGTTGTCCCGCGGAACGCGGGCGGCTCCGTGACCTTGGGATCGACGGCGAACTCCGCGACGACCTCGGGCCGCTCGGCGAGCACCTCGAAATGGCTGCGGGCGATGATCCCCAGCCCGACGAACCCGACCCTGACCCGATCATTCATGAAGGGCGTCCTCCTCGCGCCCAACCGTACAGAGGATTACAGAGTCCTCCTCAACTCCTTTTTCGGACGAGCCGCGACGGCGCCTGCCTTGTCGTGGTGTTCGACATCGTCAACCTCGGCCCGAGGGACCTCGGCGCGGAGACCGGCGTCACGAGCGTGACCTTCGACGCCGGGCCTTTCGGGATCGACCACGTGCCCGTACGTTAACTCTCCTCAGACGGCGCGGGCACGGCGGACGGCACGGCGGTGATCGTCTGGGACTGCAACGGGCAGAACAACCAGAAGTGGACCCGCACCCGACGCTGTCCCCGGTCACCCTGGCTGCCAGAGCGCGCTGAGCACTGTTCCTGGTGTGCGGGCGGCAGCGCACAACCTCAAAAGGATGAGCGGCGATCCCACGGCACCCTGGGCGAGCACCGGGCGCCGCGCGCCGAGTGGGTTCGCCGCCTTCGCCGCCCGCAGGGCCGCCCGAAGACGCGCACGCCGCGGACAGGCCGTTCGTGGCCGAGGGGACGACGCCAACGCGCACACCTCGGCTCTCGGACCGGCCGGCCGCACGTTACGCGCGCCGCCGGGCGACTCTTTCGATGATCGTCGCCCCGGTCTCCGACTCCAGTGCCGGGGTGTAGCCGGCGGCACGCAACCGGCTCAGGGTCTCCTCCTCGCCCGCCGCGCTGATCAGCACAGTCGGGGCGATCTTGCGCAGGCCCAGCGTGCGCAGCGCCTGAGAGCGGGCGAGCTCCTCGACGAGCGCTTCGTCGTCGCATCGGATGCAGCACCCCGAGCGCACCACCCGGACCCGCCCGTGCGTACGGGCGGTGTCCTTGATCAGATATTCCAGCGGTTGCGGCAGCGGCGCCTCGGCCACCTCGGCGAGCCGCGCGAGCAGGGCGTGGGCCTCATGCCCCCGATCGAAGGCGCGGCGCACGGTCGAACCGGTGAAGCGCCAGACCACGGCGTGCCCCTCCGACTCGCGATCGGCGACGTCGTCGAGCAACTCGGCGAGCTCCGGGCCGGGCATCCCCCGGACCACGGCCGTCAGGTCGGCCTGGAAGAAGGCGGTGGCCTGCGCGGGCGGGAGCATCGCCGCCAGTGCGGCGGTCAGCGCGGGCTCCGGCGACGTCCACGCCTCGCCACTGAGCAGCAGATCGCGTACGACACGGCCGACGCCGGTGAGGGCGCCCCCGGCGACCAGGCCGAGCGACTCGGCCTCACGTACGACGGCCCCGACCAGATCGTCGTCCGCCCCCGACTCGCCGAAGTGGTGCGGGCGGTGCCAGGCCGCCCGCTCCGTCACGTACGGCAGGCCGGCGGCGGAGACGCCCCTGCCCGGGGGCAGCGCGGCGAGCGCCTCGAAGACGGCGTATCTGATGCCGACCGCGTACGGATCGTCGGCCTCGGTGAGGGCGACCGGCGTCCCGGCCTCCTCCGGCCAGTACGTGTAGACGGCCGCCACAGTAGCCCAGGTGGCGATGATCGTCGCCAGCCGCTCGACGGGGGACCGTTTCAGCCAGTCGTCGTACTCCGCCGTGGGCAGCAGGCTCACGACGGGCTCCGGCAGCTTGCCGCGATGGCCCTTGGGCCGCTGCACGGGCTCGGCGTGCAGGCCGAGCAGTCCGGACTGCATGGCCAGGTCGAGCCAGAACCGCGTGATGTCCTCGGCCACGCCGGCCGATTTGGCGATCCGCTTGGTGTCCCGGACCGCCAGGCCGCCGGCCTTGCGCAGGACGGGAGGCTGGTCGGCGCACGCGGCGAGCACGTGTTCGATCTGGGAGAGCGCGGTGGTGGCCCCGGCCTGCGCCGAACCGTCGGCCCCGACGGCGTCGGGCAGGTCGGCCGGGGGCCGCGGCGGCTCCGGGGCGAACGGGACGCGCAGCTCGCCGAGGGCCGCCACGGCGACCTCGATCGGCACCTCCGCCATGTCGTACGGACCGGCGGGCAGGAGGAGCCCACGCGCGGCCAGCCAGTCGGTGTTCGGGTCGCCGGAACCTCCGGGCCGGAAGGCGTACTTCGGCGCCTGCTGGTAGAAGCCGCCACGCGCCTGATAGGCGTGGGTGAGCACCTGCGATCCGTGCCCGATGATGTCGAGCAGCCACTCCCGGGCGTCCGCGGGGGCCTGCGCGAGCAGGGCCCGCACCCGCTCCTGATCGGTGAGCAGGCCGAGCACGTTCCGCTCCGCGGCCTCCCGTCCCCTGGCCTTCGGGAATCCCAGGGTCTCGGCGATCGCGTGGACCTCGGGAGCGTTGAAGTGGAGCCCGATGAGCTCGGCCGCCGGGCGGCCCAGCCCCGCCTGCTCGGCGAGGTCCGCGTGGACGCCCGTGGACACGATCACCTGGTCGTCGTGCGGCGGAAGCACCAGCGCCGCGTCGGCGAGCGCGTCCAGAGTGGCGGCGGCGTGCGCCCGCAGGACGGGATCGCTCCCGGCCAGCAGGTCGATCACGTCGGCGCGGGGCACGGCCCTTCTGGCCGGGTCTCCGCCATGCCAGAGGTCGAGCAGCGGCCCGTGCCGCTGCGCCGCCAGCCATGCGACGGCCGACAGCGCCTGGTGCTGAGGAAGGGTGCAGAACCGCGCGAGCGAGAGCGCCGCGCGCGGCTGGAGCAGCAGCCGGGCGAGGTCCTGCGGGGTTATCTCGTCGTCGGAGGTGAAACCGACCTGGGCGAGGATCAGCCGCCGGTCCTCCGGCGACTTCTTCGTCTTCAACCATGCCGCCAGGCGCCGCTGGGTGCTCACCACGGCAGCGTATTACGACGGCATACGGCGGCCAGACCGATTGCCGGTGTCACGCCCCGATGCAAGCCGCTGCGTGTGGCACCGGGCGAGGCCGCCGCTTCGACCCCCCGGCTGCGCTTCTCCGCGACGTGGGCCGCGGGACCCGCCGGTGCAGGCGGCACGACCCGTGCGCACCAAGTCCCGCAGGCGGCACGACCCGTGCGCGCCGAGTCCCGCAGGCGGCACGACCCGTGCGCGCCGAGTCCCGCAGGCGGCACGATCCATGCGCGCCGAGTCCGCGGCGCACAGGAGCGGAACCCCGCCTACCCCTCGGGGTCGCTCGCGGCTACCGCCTGTGCTTCGCCGTACATCGCGTCGTGCTGCTTCCGCGGGGCGCAGACGCTCGCTTTGGAGCAGGCGCAGCGGCGGCCGCCCTCGTTGAGGCGGACGATGACCGAGTCGGACGGCACGTTGTGCCCCACCACCGTGCCCGGGCCCTGCGGGGTGTCCACCGCGAGGCCCGTGCGCGGCGCCGATGCCCGGAACTCCTGGTAGAGCGGGTGCTCGTACTTCAGGCAGCACATCAGCCGGCCGCAGGCGCCCGCGATCCTGAGCGGGTTGACCGGCAGGTCCTGGTCCTTGGCCATCCGCACGGAGACCGGCTCGAAGTCCTTGAGGAACGTCGCGCAGCACAGGTCGCGTCCGCAGGGGCCGATGCCGCCCTGGAGTCTGGCCTCGTCACGCGGGCCGATCTGCCGCAGCTCGACCCGGGCCCGCAGGTTGCGGGCCAGGTCGCGCACGAGCGCGCGGAAGTCGACCCGGTGGGGTGCGGAGAAGTACACCGTGTAGACGTTGTCGGCGTCCAGGTAGTCGACGCCGACCACCTTCATCGGCAGCTCATGGCGCTTGATCAGGCGCTTGGACACGCTGCGGGCCTCCGCCCTGCGGCGGCGGTTGGTCTCGTCCCTGGTCAGGTGCTCCTCGGCCGCGATGCCCTGGCAGACGGGCAGGCCCTCGACGTCCTCACTCACGTACTGCGGCGCCCACACGCACTCGGCGACCTCCGGGCCCGAGTCCGTCGGCACGAGGACCTTGTCGCCCACCTTCGGAGAGTGGCCGCCCGGATCGAGGTAGTAGAGCCGTCCGTAGCGAGTGAAGCTCACAGCCATGATCATCCCCAAGAGCCGGCCCTCCTCGGTCCTGTACGGCTGTCGCGCCCCAAAAGCCTCAGGCGTCCGAACCCACCATACGTGCCGTACGGCACCAGCAGTCATCACCTGTGGACAACCTCCGGCGGGCCAGGAGACCCGGCCCGCCGGAGGACGTCCGCCTACCAGGCCGAGCGGTCGAAGAAGGCGCTGCGGAAGACGTCGCCGTAGGTGAACAAGGTCCGGTATCCGGATCCGCCCACCACGCCCACCTCACCGGGCCTGCTCACCAGGATGTTGCGGCCGGTGCCGTCCACGTCGATCCTCTGCGCCACGGTCTTGCCGCTCTCGCCGCGATAGAGGACCTCCACCTGGTGCCCGTCGGAGATGTCGTAGGCGACGAGCTCGTCCACGCTCTCGTTCCTTGCGGCGGAGTCGCCGGCCGCGCTCGTCCCGGCCGTCGCCTGTGCCGCGATCACCCGCGAGCCGTCCGGTGTGATCGCGAGGCCGAGGATCACGGCCGGACCCGTCCCGGAGTCAGCGGCCAGTTTCACCACCCTGGCGTCGTCAAGAGTGCCGGCGCTGGTGGTGTCGAGCACCATGGCGTCCCGGGCGGCCGAGCAGGACCAGGCCACCTTCAGGGGGACGGCCTCGGCGGGGGGACGGGGAGAGGGATCGGCGTCCGGGGAACGGCCGGGCTCCACGCGTACGGACTGCCACACACAGCCCCACTGCTCCGGCACCGGCATCTGGGCCGCCACGGGCGGCTCGGCCCCCGGAACGACAGGTGCGACGGACCGTGGGGGGGCCTCGGTCGGCACCGACGACGGCGAGCCGTCTCCAGGCGCCGCCTCCGCGCTCGTCGCCGGCTGTGCCGACACGAACGGAGGCGGCGACAGCACCGGCACCGAGGACACCGGCGCCTCGGAGACCCCCGTGACCACTCCCGAGCGTCTGCGGAAGAGCACGTAGCGCCCGTCCTCGCTCATCGAGACGTCCTGGAGGGCCCGCGCGTCCGTGGACCTCCAGGTGCGGCTCCGGCCCGTCTCCACGTCCGTCACGACCAGGGACGCGTCCCGGTGGGCCTCGCAGGGGGACAGGCTGTAGGCGAGGGTGGAACCGTCCCCGTCCACGGCGAGCGAGGTGATCCTGGTGCCATCCGGCGGCGTGAAGGAAAGCGCCGCGCGCGAACGGACTTTCCCGTCGTCGTCGAGCGTGAACCGATAGAGGCGGGATCCGCAGCCATCCGTCGCGGTGGCCGCGTAGAAGAGCCTGTTGTCGCGGGCCGCCTGGACCGCCGCGAACTGCTCGCCGCCGGCGGGACGCGGCACCACGGCGGTGACGTGCCCGTCAAGGACGCTTCTGATGGTGATGCCGCCTGCGGCATCGGTGATCTGTGCGAAGAAGGACGGCTCGGCGGCGGGGCCCGCCACCGTGCCGGCGGCCGTGTCCGCGATCCCGCCGCCATGGCGGGCGACGGCCACCCCGCCCGCGACCGCGACCGTCACGGCGGCCGCCGTCGCGACCGGCATCAACCAGGTCCTCACCCGGCCGCCACCCACACCTGTACGGCGGGCCGGGGCTGCGGCCGGGTCGAAGGGCGGGACGGCCTCGACGGTCTCCCCCACCGCGCGGGTGGCGTCCTGCAACCGGCGGATGACGTCGTCGTTCATCGGGTCTCTCCCAGGAGGCGGCCGAGCGCGTCGAGCGCCCGGGAGGTGGTGGACTTGACGGTGCCCCGGCTGATCTTCATGACCCGGGCCGTCTCCTCTTCGGACAGCTCGGCGTAGTAACGCAGGACCAGTGCCTCCCGCTGGCGCCGGGGCAGGCGATGAAGGGCCTCCATGACCTCCCGCCGCTCCACGCCGAGGATCGCGGCCGACTCGGCCGACCAGACGGGCGGGTCGTACGTGCCGGCGAACCAGGACGGCAGCCGCCGCCTGCGCAGCACGGAGCGGGCGTTGTTCAGCACCGCGGCGCGCACGTAGACGAGCGCCTTGTCCCGGTCACGCAGGCCGTCGAAGCGCCGGTGCAGGCCGAGGAACGCCTCTTGCACCACGTCCTCGGCGCTTTCCCGGTCGCCGAGCATGATCAGGGCCAGCCGGGTGAGGCCGAGGGCGTGCTCGGCGTAGAGACCGCTGATCGTGTCGTCGGCGCCCGCCGACAGGGGCGGGACGCTCACGGACCCCCCGGGTTGCTGATCGAGATCGAGCGTTTCGGCCTTCATGTACCAGAGACGCCGTACGCCCGCCGGGGTTGCTTGTGTCCTATGCGGGCGAGCGGAGGGCGAGGGTCATGGCCTCGACCGCGATCTGCGGGTTCACGTTGGCCGCCAGCCGCTCCCGGCACTTCATGATCGCGTCCGTACGGCGGAGCGTCTGCTCGGGAGTGGACGCGCGCGCGACCGCCTCCACCTCGTGCCTGCGGTCCTCGTTGGCCAGCTCGACCGAGGCCCCGAACTGTACGGCAAGCACGTCGCGGTAGAACGCCACGAGTTCGAGCAGCGCGAGGTCGAGGGAGTCGCGCTTGATGCGGGTCGCCCGTGACTTCTGCATGGTCTCGAGCTCCTTGAGCGCCCCCGCGCCGCCCCGCACGAGGCCCTTGTTGAGGCCTTTGCCGGTGGAGCCCTCGCCGTAGACCTTGCGCAGCTCGGCGGTCTCCACCTCGTTCAGCGCGGTCGTGGCCGCGTCGGCGTCCTCGGTGGAGGTCTTCACCAGCCGCTCGGCGGCGGTGATGCACTCCGCCACACCGGTCAGCGACCGGGGGATCGACAGCACGTCGTCGCGCCGGCGCCGCGCCTCCTCGTCCAGCGCGAGCCGCCGCGCCCGGCCGATGTCCCCCTGGGCCGCCCGCGCGGCGTCGAGCGCCACGTCGTGAGGCACCCCGTCGCGGGTCACCAGCACGTTCGCGACCGCCTCGGTGGAGGGCGTGCCCAGCGTCACGACCCGGCAGCGCGAGCGGATCGTGATGATCATGTCGTCCGGAGAGGGCGCGCACAGCAGCCACACGGTCCGCGGCGGCGGCTCCTCGATGGCCTTGAGCAGCGCGTTGGCCGCCGCCTCTGTCACCCGGTCGGCGTCCTCGAACAGCACGATCCGCCAGCGGCCGAGCGTGGGCGCCCCCGCCGCCTTCAGCACGAGTTCACGTGTCTGCCGCACGCTGTACGACAGACCCTCGGGCCGTACGAACGTGACGTCAGGGTGCGAGCCGACCTCGACCTGATGGCAGTCGTCACAGTGGCCGCACCCCTGGTCGGGGCAGAGCAGCGAGGCCGCGAACGCCGTGGCGGCCGCGGACCGCAGGGCCGGCCCAGTGAACAGCCAGGCGTGGGTCATGCCCGCGCCGCGCCCCCCGGCGACGACCTCCGCGGCGGCCGACGCGGCCCGCCGCATCACGTCGATCGCCCGGTCCTGCCCGATCAGATCCCCGAAAACGCTCATGCCGCTACCCGAAGTCGCGGATGGCGGGCATCGTGCCGGTGGCCTCCTCGGCCTCCTGCGGCACCGGGTCGGGCAGGATCTCACGCACCCGGTCCTGGATCAGGCGCGTCACCTCTCGCTGGTCCAGCGTGCCGTCCACCAGGAGGTAGCGGTCGGGGTCGGCCGCCGCCAGCGCCCGGAACTCCCGCCGCACCCGCTCGTGGAACTCCAGCGGCTCGGCCTCGATGCGGTCGGCAGGCGAGGCCATCCGCCGCAGCCCGACCGCGGGCGGCACGTCGATGAGCACGGTCAGGTCGGGGACGAGCCCGCCCGTCGCCCACCTGTTGATCCTCGCGACGTCCTCCGGGTCGAGCGACCGCCCGGCGCCCTGGTAGGCCAGCGACGAGTCCACGTACCTGTCGGAGATCACCGTCGAGCCGCGCTGCAGCGCGGGCCTGATGACCTTCTCCACATGCTCTGCCCGGTCCGCGGCGTACAGCATCGCCTCGGCCCGCGGGGACAGGCCCTGGTGGGCGGCGTCGAGCAGGATCGCCCGCAACCGCATGCCGACCTTGGTCGAGCCCGGCTCGCGGGTCTGCACGACGTCGAAGCCCTGGTCGCGCAGCCAGATCGCGAGCAGCCGCGACTGGGTGGTCTTGCCCGAGCCCTCGCCGCCCTCGAAGGCGATGAACAGCCCGCGCTCGGGGTCCACCTCCTCCGGGACGAACCGCCGCCCGCGCAGGGCGGTCAGCAGGTCGACCGCGATGGGAACCCCCGGACGGTCGTCCATGTGCCGCAGCGCGACCACCCCGACGGCGATCGCCAGCAGCGCGCCCAGGAGCAGCACGAGGTTCGTGCCGTCGAAGCGGTAGCTGATCCCGGCGATTTGGAGGGCGTGCGCGCCGAACAGCGCGGCCAGCGTGGAGGCCACCGCCACGACGAGCAGCAGCACCACCCGGGCCAGCGACTGCAGGAAGGAGAACGTACGGCCGCGCAGCCCGTCCTCCACTTCCAGGCCGATCACCGTGTAGCCGATGATCCAGGCGATGCCGGCGCAGGCGCCCAGCACCACGGTCAGCACGACCACGACGACCAGGTTCTGGATGAGCGAGACGGCGGCCAGCGTCAGCCCCGCGAGCACGATCGACAGCCCGAACAGCCGCCGCCTGGACAGGCCCTTCAGCAGCCGCAGGCCGAAGAACATGCCGAACGCCATGCCGAGGAAGACGGCGCAGAACACGGTGCCGTACCCCGCGTCACCGCCGCCCAGGGCCTGCACGTACGCCTTCGCGACGCCGATGACGGCGCCCCCGGCGGCGAACGCCCCGAGCATGCCGATGATCAGGCCGCGCACGACGCGGTTGCCGCCGACGAACCGCCAGCCCTCGGTGATCTGCCGGAGCACCGAGGGCGTGGACACGTGCCTGATGTGGTTCTTCGGGATGGCCCGCAGCGTGAAGACCATCACGGCGGAGGCGAGGTAGGCCAGCGCGTTGACGTACAGCGCCACGCTGGTGGCCGCGACGTCGAACGACGGGGCGGCCGCAGAGATCGTCGTGACCACTCCCGACACGATCGCGAACAGCGCCGCGGCCACGGGGGCGGTGCCGTACGTGACGAGGAGGTTGAGCTGGTTGGCCTCCTCGAGCCGCTCCTTGGGCACGAGGTTGGGCACGGTGGCGTCCTTGGCGGGCACCCAGAAGAGGTTCACGCACTCGACAAGGAACGTCGCGACGATCACCCACTGGTAGCTGCCGACCAGCGGGATCGACAGCACCACCGCGAACCTGGCGAGGTCGGCGACGACCATCGTCAGCCTGCGGTCGAACCGGTCGGCCACCGCTCCGGCGAGCGGGCCGAGCAGGATCGCGGGGAGCATCTTGGCGACGAAGACGCCGCCGATGGCGAGGCTCTGCGCCTGGAAGCCGGACCGTGCGGTCAGGTTTCCCGCCAGGGCGGTCAGCGCGATGATGTTGAGCCAGTCGCCGAGGCTGCAGGTCGCCATCGCCGTCCAGAGCCTGCGGAACGGCGCGTTCGCCAGCACGTGCGGCTGCTTGCGTCGCGCGGCGGCCCGGCCAGGGGTGCTCATGATGTCAGCGTATCCAGGTGCTCGCTGGGCTTGGGAGACGGACGAGCGGGCCACTGGGGCCTGCCCGTCGCCTGAGGGTATTACGTCCGCCTCGTCCTCGCTGTCGAGATGGCGCCAATGCTTTGCCCGGTTCCACTCGCGAGGGCCCGGCGGGGTCAGGTGCGCAGCTCGATGAGGGTGATCTCGGGCGGGGCGCCCACGCGGACCGGCGGCCCCCAGAAGCCCGCGCCTCGCGTCACGTAGACCTGGGTGTCGCCGCCGCCCGTACGCGGCACGCTCGCCAGCCCCGCGACCACGGGCTGCTGCAGCGGCACGAACAGGTTGATCGGCGCCATCTGCCCGCCGTGGGTGTGCCCGGACAGCTGGAGATCGACGCCGTGCGCGGCGGCCTGCGTCACCTGGACGGGCTGATGGGCCATGAGCACGACGGGCCGGTTCGCGTCGCGGCCCCCGAGGGCCTTGTCGAAGTCCGGGCCGTCGCCCGACGGAACGCCGTTGAGGTCGTTGACGCCCGCGAGATCCAGCACGGCTCCCGCGTGCCGGATCTCGACCCGCTCGTTGCGCAGCGGCCGGACGCCCAGCGAGCGCAGCTCCTCGATCCATTCCTGAGGGCCCGCGGCGGTGTAGTACTCGTGGTTGCCGGTCACGAAATATGCGCCATAGCGGGATTCGAGGGACCTGAGCGGCGCGGCGAGACGACCGAGCTCGGCGACCGTGCCGTCCACCAGGTCGCCCACGATCGTCACCGCGTCGGCCTCCAGGCCGTTGATCATCCGGACGATGCGCTCGGTGTGGCCCCGGCCGGTCAGCGGGCCGAGGTGGATGTCGCTGACGACCGCGATGCGCAGCCCGCTCATCCGGGGGTCGAGCCGGGGCAGGCGGACCGGCACCCGCTCGATCACCGGATCACCGAGGGCCCGGCTCACGCCGTAGCCCACGGTCGCCAGCGCTCCCGCGGCCACGACCGCCGAGGCCGTACGGGAGATGAACAGCCGGCGGTCGATCGCCGGCACGGCCGCCGCGACCCCCTCCGCCACCGGACGGCCGGTCGTGGCCGTGCCGTGCGCGGTGGCGCCTCCCCCGGCCGCCGCGCCGGCGAGGACCACCTCGTCCACAGGCGCCGACTCACCGTCCACGGGCTCGGCCGCCGCTGCGGGCTCGGCCGTACGGCGGCGTCTGGACACGACGAACGTCGCGACCGCCCGGGGCACCTCCATGACCAGGCCGAACACGAACAGGTAGAACATCACGGCCAGCCACAGGTAACCGGGCCAGGCCACGACCCGCTCGACGTCCATGCCGATGCCGAGCCGGCCCCCGAGGAAGGCCACCACCATCACGACGGCCGGGGCCAGAAGCACCCACGTCAGCACCCGGCGCGGACGCGAACCCCGGATCGTCGACGCCCTGACCAGCCGTCGCCACAAATAGAGGTGCACGACGACGACGGCCGTCAGCATCATGGCCACGAACCCCACGACAACTCCCCTCGACCGGCTGGGCGATCAAGGGCCGGCTGACGACGATGCTACGTGCTGCCGGCGACAGGCCCGTCCGTTGTCCACAGCCCGCCGACGGCTGTGGACAACCGCCGGCACTCACGTACGGGCACCGGCGCGGAGCACCGTGCCGGGCCTACGCGAAGGCCCGGCATCCGCCGGGTCAGGACTTCCCGGCGGGCTTCTTCGGGGCGGTCCTGGTCCGGGTCGTGCGCTTGGGGGCGGGCGCCCGCTCCCGCCGCTCGGCCAGCAGCTCCGCCGCCCGCTCCAGCGTGATGTCCTCGACCGTGTCGCCCTTGCGCAGGGACGCGTTGGTCTCGCCGTCGGTGACGTACGGGCCGAAGCGGCCCTCCTTCACCACGATCGGCTTCTTGGAGTTCGGGTCGTCACCCAGCTCACGAAGGGGCGGCGCGGCGGCGGCACGGCCGCGCCCACGGGCCTTCGGCTGCGCGAACAGCTCCTTGGCCTGCTCGATCGTGACCGTCAGCAGGTCCTCCTCCGAGGCCAGCGAGCGCGAGTCGGTGCCCTTCTTGATGTAGGGCCCGAACCTGCCATTCTGCGCGGTCACCTCCTCGCCGTCGATCTCGCCGACGACCCTGGGCAACTGGAGCAGCTTCAGGGCCTGCTCCAGCGTGATCGTGTCGAGGGACATCGTCTTGAACAGCGAGCTGGTCCGCGGCTTGGGCGCGTCGGCCTTCTTCGTCCGCTTCTTGCCGTCGGCCTGCGCCGGCTCCTCGGGCAGGATCTCCGTGACGTACGGGCCGAAACGGCCGTCCTTGGCCACGATCCTCCGGCCGGTCGCCGGGTCGACGCCCAGCTCGCGGTCGCCGCTCGGGCGCGAGAACAGCTCCTCGGCCTTCTCGGCGGTCAGCTCGTCGGGCGCCATGTCCTCGGGGATGTTCACCCGGGCGCCGTCGCGGTCGAGGTACGGCCCGTAGCGGCCGACCCTGATCACGATGTCCGTCCCCTTGATCGGGAACGAGCTGATCTCCTTGGCGTCGATCTCGCCGAGGTCGGTGACCATCTCCTTCAGGCCCTCGTCGCCGTCCCCGCCGCCGAAGTAGAACCGGCGCAGCTCGGGCACCCGCTCGGCGCGGTCGTTGGCGATGTCGTCGAGGACCTTCTCCATCTCGGCCGTGAAGTCGTAGTCGACCAGGTTGCCGAAGTGCTGTTCGAGCAGGTTGACCACGGCGAACGCGAGGAACGACGGCACCAGGGCGGTGCCCTTCTTGAACACGTAGCCCCGGTCGAGGATCGTCCCGATGATCGACGCGTACGTCGACGGCCGCCCGATCTCCCGGTCCTCCAGCTCCTTGACCAGCGACGCCTCTGTGTAGCGCGCGGGCGGCTTGGTCGAGTGCCCGAGCGCGGTCAGCTCGGCCGCGGTGAGCCGGTCGCCCTCGGCCAGCGTGGGCAGGCGCTTCTCCGAGTCGTCCCGGTCGGTCGAGGGGTCGTCCGCACCCTCCACGTACGCCTTGAGGAAGCCGTGGAAGGTGATCGTCCGGCCGGTGGCGCTGAACTCGACACTCACGGGGTCCGGGGTCGTCCCCGGGGGGACACTGCCGCCGGCGCCGGACGTGCCGCCGACCTTGACCGACACGGACTCGCCGACCGCGTCCTTCATCTGGGAGGCGACCGTGCGCTGCCAGATCAGCTCGTACAGCCGGAACATGTCCCCGGACAGGCCGGTCTCGCCCGGCGTGCGGAACTCCTCACCGGACGGCCGGATCGCCTCGTGCGCCTCCTGGGCGTTCTTCACCTTGCTGGTGTAGACGCGCGGCTTGTCCGGCACGTACGCCGAGCCGTACAGCTTGATCGCCTGGCTGCGGGCGGCGGCGACGGCGGTCTCCGACAGCGTGATGCTGTCGGTACGCATGTAGGTGATGTAGCCGTTCTCGTAGAGCCGCTGGGCCACCTGCATCGTGTACTTGGCGGAGAAGCCCAGCTTGCGGCTCGCCTCCTGCTGCAGGGTGGTCGTCCGGAACGGCGCGTACGGCTTGCGCGTGTACGGCTTGCGCTCGACCGAGCGCACCTCGTAGGACACGCCCTCCAGACGGGCGGCGAGGGCTGTCGCGGCGGCCTCGTCGAGGTGGAGGACGTCGGAGCCCTTCAGCCTGCCCGTGGAGGCGAAGTCGCGGCCCTGGGCCACGCGCCTGCCGTTCACACCGGTCAGCGTGGCGGAGAACGTCCGCGGGTCGTCGCCCGCCCGGCCGGTGTCGAACAGCGCCTGCAGGTCCCAGTAGTTCGCGGCGGTGAACGCCATCCGCTCCCGCTCGCGCTCCACCACGAGCCTGGTGGCGACCGACTGGACGCGACCGGCGGAAAGCCTCGGCTTGACCTTCTTCCACAGGACCGGGCTGACCTCGTAGCCGTACAGACGGTCGAGGATGCGCCGGGTCTCCTGGGCGTCGACCAGGCGGAGGTTGAGGTCACGCGGGTTGGAGACCGCGTCCCTGATGGCGTGCGGGGTGATCTCGTGGAACACCATGCGGTGCACGGGAATCTTGGGCTTGAGCACCTCGCGCAGGTGCCAGGCGATGGCCTCGCCCTCCCGGTCCTCGTCGGTCGCGAGGTAGAGCTCGTCGGCTTCCTTGAGAAGCTGCTTGAGCTTGGACACCTGCGATTTCTTGTCCGGGTTCACGACATAGAGCGGCTCGAACTCGTGATCGACGTTCACCCCGAGGCGGGCCCAGGCCTCGCTCTTGTACTTCTCCGGGATGTCATCGGCCTTCTCCGGAAGATCGCGGATGTGGCCGATGCTCGACTCGACGATGTAGCCGCGCCCGAGGTACCCGGCGATCGTCTTCGCCTTCGCGGGCGATTCCACGATCACCAGGCGGGTTCCGCCGGCGTTGCCGTTGTTGGCTGGCACGCTGCTTCCTACCTCGCTGTCCGCTGTCATTCCCCGTGCTGCCGGGCTTCGTGCTTCCCGGCTCAAGACACCCTCGTCGTCCGGGCCGGGGGCGCTTACCCCCTTCGGGCGCCGACGAGGCGCCGCTTTGAAGGTACCTGCCGCCGCACGTTCCTCCCCCTCGGGCTACCCGGTTATGTCCGGGAATGTAACCCGCCTGGCGCTGTTATCCACGGAGACGCAGAATAGAGCCCATCGAGTTCCCTAGCACGCCCCGGAGACCAATGGCTGTGCTCGACTACTCCTATCTGGACCTGTATCTCCCTCGGGACACCCCTCGTGAGGTGGCGAGGCAGATGCTCACGGAGCATGCCGAGCACGGAGATTGGGAGCTGGAGCGGCTACGCCTTTATCCCGACGGCAGCAGGCGCGTCCGGCTGCGTCGGAAGATCATACGTGCCGCCCGGACCATGTGAGCCGCCGGGGCGCGGACGCCACGGTCAAAAGGGCTTTGCCCAAAGTGCTCCGCACGTCTGGCGAAAACACTACCGGGCAAATGGGCTTTGCCCGCCCCGGGCCGCGCCCCCGGAACGGGCAAAGCGTTCGTGCCTCCCTCCACTGGCGGTGGGGGGCGTCCTGGTCGCCCGCGCCGGGCAGCACATGTCGGGCACTCCCTGGCGCGGGCGAGTGATATCCCTCGCCTCCGTCAGCCGCGCGCCGCCGGATCACATCCGTACGGCCGTCGCCGCCGGAGGTGTCGCCGTGCCGTCACGCGCGGCCGTACGGCTACTTGCGGCCGAACCGGAAGCGGCGGGTGACGGCGAACAGGCTCGCCGAAGCGGCGAACATGGCGCCGAGGGCCAGGGCGAGGAACGAAGCCGGGTTCATCCCGGTCAGGCCGACGGGCTGCTCGGCGCTCATCAGCTTGAGGCCGCTCAGCTTGCCCAGGGGCAGCACGTCGGTGGTCTTCCCGAGGTCGCCGGTCGGGAGGTTGCGCGCCGTGTCGGCGACGGGCAGCGAGGCGGTCGCGTCCTCCAGCGTCTGGTTGGTGGGCAGCGAGCGAGTGGCGTCGTTGAGCGTGCCCCCGGCCTGGGAGACGGCCGCGGGAGTGCTGCCACCCTTCTTGCCCTTCCCGGCGGGGACGGCGGGCAGGCTCGGCGTCTCCGGCAGGCCCAGCATGTTCGGCAGGTCGCCGACGACCGGAGCGGAGGGAGTGGCGGCGGCGCTCATCGGCTGCACCGTGTGCTTGCCCGACAGCACCGACGCGCCCGGCATGGCGGGCATCACCGCGCCGCGGGCGGCCTTGTGCTCGGGGTGAGCCCAGTAGCCGTGACGCTTCCAGCCGCCGCCCACCTGGGCGCCGCCCAGGCACCCCGCGGCGGCGTCGCCGAGCACGGCGACCGCGTTGCCGCAGACATTGATCGGCGCGTTGATCGGGGCGACGATCTGGTTGCCCGCGAGGATCCCGTGCCTGCCCGAGGTGATGTTGCCGCCCGCACCGGCGCCGCCGCCGAGGACCGAGGCGCCGCCCCGGCAGCCCGCGTGGGACCGGCCGATGACGCTCACCGCGTTGCCGCAGACGTTGATCGGAGCCGTGATCGGGGCGACCACCTGGTTGCCTCCGAGGATCGAGCCGCGGCCGGACGTGACGTTCCCGCCGGCGCCCCAGCGGCCGCCGTGCTTGCTCCAGCCGCCGATCACGGTCGCGCCGCCGCGGCAGCCCGCGAAGGCGTCGCCGACGATCGCGATGGCGTTGCCGCAGACGTTGATCGGCGCCGTGATAGGCGCGACCACCTGGTTGCCGCCGCCGACGCTGTGCACCCCGCTGGTGCGGTTGCCGCCCGCGCCGCCGCCGGACCAGCCACCGGACCAGCCGCCGTGCCCGCCGTGCCCGCCGTGCCCACCGTGCCCGCCGTGGCCGCCGTGGCCGGGTGTGGAGCCGCCGTGGCAGCTGCCCGAGCCGTTGCCGCACACGTTGGCCGGCGTGGTGATCGGCGAGACCACCTGGGTGCCGCTGCCCACCGAGTAGCGGCCGTCGGTGTCGTGGCCGGTCGACCCGGGACGGTGCCAGTGACCGCCTCCGTGGTGACCGCCGTACCCGCCGTGACCGTGCCCGCCGTGGCCGTGGCCGCCGTGCCCGCCGTGGCCGTGGCCGCCGTGCCCTCCGGGGCCGCCCACCGACGAACCTCCACGGCAGCCCGAGAACGCCTTGCCAAGGACCGCGACCGAGTTGCCGCAGACGTTGATCGGCGCGGTGATCGGCGCGACCACCTGGTTGCCGCCCAGGATCGAGCCACGGCCGCTGGTGCGGTTGCCACCGGCGCGGACGCCGTCACGGCCGCCGCCGACGAAGGCGCCGCCACGGCACCCGGCGGTGGCGTCGCCGAAGACGGCGATCGAGTTGCCGCACAGGTTGATCGGCGCGGTGATCGGCGCGACCACCTGGTTGCCGCCGCCGACGCTGTGCACCCCGCTGGTGCGGTTGCCGCCCACGTTCCCGCGCCGTCCCGAGCCCTTGACCTCCGCGCCGCCCCGGCAGCCCGCGTCGGACCGGCCGAAGACGGACACCGCGTTGCCGCAGGCGTTGATCGGCGCGTTGATCGGCGCGACCACCTGGTTGCCGCCGAGGATGCTGCCCACGCCGGAGGTCTTGTTCTGTCCGGCGCCCACGCCCGCGCCCTGCGCGGCCGCGCCGCCCAGGGAGGAGGCCCGGGAGTCGCCGGCGACCGCCACCGCGTTGCCGCTGATGTCGATCGGCAGGGTCACCGGGATACCGACCTGGTTGCCGCCGAGCACCGAGTGGCTGCCGTCGGTGTCGGCGAAAGCCGTACCGCTGCCAAGAGCCATGACGCCGGCGGCCAGAAACGCCGCGGAGGTCGAGCCCTTCGCCCACGTTCGCATGATGAATGCTCCTAGTGGTTCTTCTAGGGGGTTACCTGACAGCTCGCGACGCATGTCCAGGCTGTATGAGCACAGCGGAGCCGTGGACGGTCACGAGGATGGGAAATTCCGCGTCACCCGCGGGAGCCTGCCGCCCGGGCACCACGAGCGAGGGCAGGCGGTGGCACCGGTCGCCGTACGACGGGGACCGGCGCGAAGGCGGGATCAGTCAGGAGAGAAAGACGGGTCGTCCGCCGCTGTGCGGACCACCGGGGGAACAACCGCCGCCAGTGGGGCGGGCAGCTTGGTGAAGCGCGGTTCGAACACATCCCGCGCGACATCCCCGAAGAGGATGTTTCCACCGCTCGACTGCGGGACCAGGCCCTGGTCTGCGGGCGCGTGGTCCGCGGTGGAGGGCGGAGGGAGCAGAGGCTTCGACTGGCTGGTGAGCCCGTCGACCGTGCGCCCCGCCATCGCCTCGGCGTTCACCGAGACGTCGTCCGCCGCCGTGGGGAAACCGTCGATGCTCTTCCCGTGGGACTCGGCCGCGCCCGGCGTGGGCGACAGGTCGAGGTCCAGACCTGGGGAACGGTCGGGAAGAACCGACCCGGCGACGTCATGTGAGGGTGCGGCCCCGGCTGCCCCGGCCACGGACGTCGCCGTGCCGAAGACGCCGAAGATCACGCCGAGCAGCCATCCGGCGGCGATCAGCCCGCCGATGACCAGCAGACGGCCCGGACGGGAGCCGGCCGCGAACCGCGCCATCCGGCCCCGCTCCGCAGAGCCGGGAGACGTGACGCGCACGCCGGGAACGGCGGCGGGCGAACTCGCCCTCCGCTGCTCCTGCGACGTGCGCGTCACGCGACCTCCCCAAACCGCTGATTTCACAGTCCGCTGGGTCCACCCGGTGCGGATCCGACCCCCAACGCAGAGTTACTGTAGCGGCACGGCACGTGATCGCAAGGGCTTTCTCAGCAGTAATCGAGGAAACGGTCAAGGACCCGGACGCCAAACCGGAGCGAATCAACCGGAACTCGCTCGTCGACGCCATGGAACATCCCGGAGAAGTCCAAGTCTTCGGGAAGCCGCAGCGGCGCGAAGCCGTACCCGCTGATGCCGAGACGGCTGAACGCCTTCAGGTCGGTGCCGCCGCTGAGCGTGTACGGGACGGCCCGCGAGCCCGGGTCCTCCTCCTGCAGCGCGTCCGCCATCGCCTTGACCAGCGGGCCCTTGAAGGGGGTCTCGACCGCCACGTCGTGGTAGACGAACTCCCTGGTCACGTTCGGCCCGAGCAGCTCGTCCACGGTCTGGAAGAACTCGTCCTCGTACCCCGGCAGGAACCTGCCGTCCACGTGCGCGGTCGCGATCTGGGGGATGACGTTCGCCTTGTAACCGGCCTGGAGCATGGTCGGGTTGGTCGTGTTGCGCAGCGTGGCGCCGATCATCCGGGCGAGCGGCCCGAGGGCGGCCACCGCCGCCTCCGCGTCCTCCGCCTTGACCTCCGTGCCGAAGACCTCCTCGAAGAACGCCTGCACGGTGGGCGTGAGCCGTACCGGCCACTTGTGGCGGCCGAGCCGGCCGACCGCCTCGGCGAGCTCGGTCACGGCGTTGTCGTCGTTGAGCATCGAGCCGTGCCCGGCCCTGCCCTTGGCGGTCAGGCGCATCCAGGCGATGCCCTTCTCCGCCGCCTCGATCAGGTACAGCCGGCCCTTGTCGGTGGTCACGCTGAAGCCGCCGACCTCGCCGATGGCCTCCGTGCAGCCTTCGAAGACCTCTGGATGCCGCTGGGCCAGCCACTGGGCGCCGTAGTGGCCCCCGGCCTCCTCGTCCGCGGTGAAGACGAGGACGACGTCCCTGGGCGGCCTGCGCCCCTCGCTCAGCCGCCGCCGCACGACGGCGAGGATCATCGCGTCCATGTCCTTCATGTCGACCGCCCCGCGGCCCCAGACGCAGCCGTCGGCGATCTCGCCGCTCAGCGGGTGGTGGGTCCAGTCGGCGGCGTCGAACGGCACGACGTCCAGATGACCATGGAGGACCAGGGCGTCCCTGCTCGGGTCGGCGCCCTCGACCCGGGCGACCACGTTCGCCCGTCCTGGGTCGGACTCGAGGATCCGCGGCTCCAGGCCGACCTCCGACAGCTTGCCGGCCACGTACTCCGCGGCCTCGCGTTCCCCGGGTCCCGCGTTGTCCCCAGCGTTGACCGAGTCGATGCGGATCAGGTCGCGGCACAGCTCGGCGACCTCGTCCTCCCCGTAGCGTGGGGTCATTACGCCTCCTCCTGCCGGGCGGGCCCGTCAGCGGCCCCCGCCCTCTACGTCGTACGGCTCGCGCCTCCATCCTGCCGCCGTACAGGGGTGACGTTCACCCCCGGGGCTCCGGCGATCCGCACGGGGCCGATTCCCGGTATGAAGCAGGGCCGGGAGAGTGCTAACCTGTATCAGCCGACGCGGGATGACGATCCCGCGTGAGGCACCACGTCCGGGTGGCGGAATAGGCAGACGCGCTAGCTTGAGGTGCTAGTGCCCAGTGATGGGCATGGGGGTTCAAGTCCCCCCTCGGACACAAACCTTTTGCACATGTGGAGGCCAGGGATCACCTGAGCCTCCACAAGTCGTTTCTGGGGTCGGTACGTCGATCTGAGCCCTATCTGTGAGTAGATGTCGGCCTTGTCGACCGGATCGGCTTCTTGGAGCACCTTCGCAAGGTCCCCGAGCGCTGTCACCACCGCGTCGATCTCCTCCTTGCTCATGCGGCGTCGCCCACTCTGCCTGGCGCAGTTGTGCCTGTGCGGCGACGCGCTGCGTCTGGATCTCGGCGATCCATTGGGTGACCAGCACCGGGTCGGCACCTGCTTCGAGCGCCGCTCGGTGCTGAGCAAGCTTGCGGTCACATTCGGCGATCTTCATTCGAGCCGCTTCGCTCACGCTGTCGGGGGCGTCCTGGCCGTGGTCGGCGAGTGTCTGAATCGTCTGCTCACGCCGCTTGGGTGCGAACGCCAGTCTCAGCCAGGCATCGAGGTGATCGAGCACGTCGGCCTCGCGTAGGTAGACGACCTTGGGGTGATCGACGTCGTTGGCCAGGGCGTACTCAGCCGGGTATCGGCAGCGGTAGTAGGCCTGGTCGTTGTTCCAGTTGCCCTGCGTGCGGCGGTCGCAGTAGCCGCAGAACAGCACGCCGCGCAGGGCGTAGGGCCTGCGGGTCGGTGTGGCTTATGGGCGGTGGGACCGCGTCCCCGGCCGGCGAGGATCGCCTGGGCCTGTTCGAAGTCCTCGGGGCTCACCGGCGGTTCGTGGGTGAGCCGGTCCGACCAGACCCATTGGTCGCGCGTGTTCCAGCGCTGCTTGGTCATGTGACCGAGCCGTCGCAGGTGACCGGGTCGTCCTACGGCGTGCGGCGCGAGCCAGGGGGCCGACGAGGGCGAGGCACACGAGCAGGAGGGCGGGGAGGACGTGAAGGAGGACGGAAGTCCGGGGATGGGCGGCCTTGGGGTCCCATACCGGTTGTCTGCGAGCGACATCATCGGCGGCCCCCTGTGACCAGGCCCCGCACCAGATCCGCCGCCAGCAGCGCGCACATTATGCACGCGCCCGCGAGCGCGGTCACTCCGGCGATGACCGGGGTGTCACGGTCGGCGACGGCGGACGCCGGCACGGCGCCGATCCCGGGGTAGTTGAAGATGGTCTCCACGACGACGGCACCGCCCAGCAGTACCCCGGAGGAGGTGGCGAGGCCGGTCGCGACGGTCGGCAGGGCGCCCGGCAGGACATGGTGGGTGAGCACGCGGTGCGGCGGGAGGCCGTCGAGGACGGCGGTCTGAAGCCAGATGCGCCGTGTCAGGCTGGCGGCCACGACCAGGCAGCGGCGCGGCGGTCGATTCGGTCGCCGCCGCTCCCGTGCTTCTGCCCCGGTCGCCGTTGAGGTCACAGCGCCCGCGCCGCCCCGTCAGAGCTTCCCGGGGTCGCCGACACGCTCGTAGACATCGGCCTCGAACTGGTCGAGGAGCCGTTCGCACTCCGCGACCTTCTCACGGGCGAGTTCCCTGCCCGGGGCGCCCATCCAGTCGCGCCCCTCGACCTTGCGGAGCCAGCGCCGCAGCTTCTCGAGGTCCTGGCGGATCTCCTCGGTCTCCTCGAACGTGTAGTTCTCGCGGTACCGCTCGAACTCGATCTCCTTGAAGAACTTCGTCTCACACTCCTCCACGATCTCGGCGTATTCCTTCGCCGAGTTCTCGCGGAACGACTCGACCAGCGTGTGGTACTCGCTTTCCTCGACCGCGGTGAGCAGGAAGATCATGCTCTCGCCGCCGAGTTCGTCGATGCGCTCGCGGACCTTGTCGAGACGTTCCCGTACGCCGGGACGGTCCGGCAGAACGCACACGGCCTGCTGGATGTAGAGGGCGCCCAGGCGCTTCAGCTCGCGCCACACGGCCACCCGAGCGCGTGAGGTCGTCGTGGGCACGCGGTACACGAGCTGCAGGAATCGCTCGTCGATCGTCACGGCATCCAAGGCTACCCAGTTGACATGTCGGATATACGTAATGAAGCATGTGTTTCATTGAAGCATCTGTTACACAGAAGGAGCCGCCGTGACAGGCGCAACATGGGGCCTGGTGGCCTCGACCTTCGCCGCCTCGTTCGTCGAGTTCGTCGAGGCACTGACCATCGTTCTGGCCATGGGCGTGACACGCGGCTGGCGCTCCGCCATCGCGGGCACCGTGGCGGCGCTGGTGGCGCTGACCGCGTTCACCGCCGCCGCCGGGTACGCCCTGAGCACCTGGCTGCCCGAGTCGCTCCTCCAACTGGTGGTCGGCACGCTTTTGCTGATCTTCGGCCTCCAGTGGCTGCGCAAGGCGGTCCTGCGGTCCTCCGGGCTGAAGGCCATGCATGACGAGGAGGAGGAGTACGCCGCCCAGACCGAGGCGGCGCGGCGGGCCGCCCGCCAGAGCCGCTTCGGCGTCGACACGTTCGCGTTCGTGGTGTCGTTCAAGGGCGTGTTCCTCGAGGGCGTCGAGGTCGTCTTCATCGTGATCACGTTCGGGCTCAGCGCGGCGAACATGCCCGCGGCGATCGGCGGCGCGGCCAGCGCCGGCGTCCTCGTCCTGATCGCCGGCGTGATCCTGCACCGTCCGCTCGCGGCGATCCCCGAGAACGCCCTGAAGTACGGTGTGGGCCTGCTGCTCGCCAGTTTCGGCGCGTACTGGGCCGTGGAGGGCCTGGGCGTCTTCACGCGGAGCGGCGAGAGCCTCGAATGGCCGGGTGGCGACTGGGCCATCCTCGCCCTGCTCGCCTGCTGGCTCCTGACCTCGCGCGTGCTGGTCAAGTTCCTGCCCCGTCTCAAGCCGGAGGTCGCCCGATGAGGTTCGTCAAGGGATTCGGACAGTTCTGGTACGACTTCATCATCGGCGACGACTGGAAGATCGCCGCAGCGGTCGTCGCGGCGCTCGCGGTGACGCTCGCAGTCGTGCTCGCGGGCGTGTCCGCCGCCGGAGCGGCGATCGCGGGCGGCGCGCTGCTGCTCCTGTTCTTCGTGGCCAGTGTGTTGATCGACGTGAGGAGCTAGCCGATGACCGCGCAGGCCGCAGAACTGCACAACCACCATCGAGACGTCACCGGGGGGTGGCTGCGTCCCGCCGTGTTCGGGGTGATGGACGGGCTGGTCTCCAATGCCGCGCTCCTCGCCGGGGTCATCGGCGGCGGGGCCACCGGCACCGGCGTCGTGATCGCCGGGCTCGCCGGGCTCGCCGCCGGCGCCTTCTCGATGGCGACGGGCGAGTACACCTCGGTCGCCTCCCAGCGGGAGCTCACCCAGGCCGAGATCGCCATCGAGCGCCGTGAACTGGCACGTAACCCGGAGGCGGAGGAACGGGAGCTCGCGCTGCTGTACCAGTCCCGGGGCCTGACACCCGAGCTCGCCACGGAGGTCGCGAGGCAGCTCCACCATGACGACGAGGTGGCCTGGCGGGTGCATGCCCGCGAGGAGCTCGGCATCGACCCCGACGACCTGCCCTCGCCCTGGGTCGCCGCAGGGTCCTCCTTCCTGGCCTTCGCCCTCGGAGCGCTGATCCCGGTGCTGCCGTTCCTCATCGGGATGTCGTCGGTGCTCGCGGTGGTCGTGCTCACCGCGACCGCCCTCTTCGTCACCGGCGCGCTGGTCGCCGTGCTCACCGCCAGGTCTCCCCTGTACGGCGGAGTCCGCCAGCTCGCACTCGGCGCCCTCGCCACAGCGGTGACCTACGGGGTGGGCAGCCTGGTGGGAACGTTCATCGGCTAACCCGGCGGGCCGGTGATCCGCCACCGTCCGCGGCACCACAGCCCCCTCGGCGGCGGCCCCGCGAGTCGCGGCCGCCGCCGGGAGCTCCCAACCGGCGAGCGAAGCCGTGCCACCGCTCGACGCCGTGGCCGTCATCCTCGGCGCTCCCGTAGTGATCGCCCTACCGCCGCGCGAACGCGCGGCCCGGACCTGACCGGCGGTGTGACAATGAACCAGCGCAGTTCCCGCCCGACACGACTCCACACAGGCCCGCCGCTCGCCCCTTCCCCGGCCGTCTTCCAGGCGATCGCGAACGTCTCCTCCATGGGCGACCGGTTCGAGCTCGGCGTCGGCCGGGTCGAGGTGGGATGGCATCCGTTCACCGATCTGCTCACCGATGCAGACGTCCTGGAACAGAGGATCGGGGACGTGGCCGAACGCCTGGGCACCGCGGAGGCCCGGGTGGCCGCCTCGATCCTGTTCCAGAAGCTCGCCTCCCGGCTGTGCTCGCCCCTCTTCGGCGCGGCGGTCGCCCACGGCCTGCTCGTCGAGCTGGACCCGGGACGCGTCCACTGGCAGCCCGCGCCCGACGGCGTGCTGCCGCTGCGCACCACCGATCTCGCAGGCTGGGAGATCCGTGACCCGGAACGGACAGCCGAGTGGCTGTACCACACCGTGATGCCGGGGCTGCTGGAACCGCTCGCCGAGGCGGTCCAGGGGGTCGTGAAGATCGCTCCTGGCCTGCTGTGGGGCAATGTGGCCTCCTCGCTGGCCGGGACCGCCCGCGCCCTCGCCCGCATACGCCCCGACCTCGCCGGAGCGACCCTCGGGCTGGTTCGCGAGCTGCTGGACCTGGGCCACCTCCGGGACAAGGGCGAGCTGGCGGAACCTGCGCCCGGTCACCCGTTCTTCGTCCGCCGCAGCTGCTGCCTGTACTACCGGGCGCAGGACGGCCGCAAGTGCGGCGACTGCGCGCTGGACGACCCCGGCGCGCGCCGCGACCGGTGGGCTCGTGCCGTACGGGAATCTCAGGGAGCCCGATGAGCCGTCCCTCCCCGGCATCACGGCTAGCCGGAGAAACGGAAACCGTCCACCAGGACGGCGGGAACGGTGATGTCGCCGAGCACCGGCACCCCTCCGTACCAGCCGCGCAGCGTCTTGCGCTCCTTGCCGACCGCCGAGACGCCCCGCAGCACGTCCAGGTAGCTCACGCTGAAGCGCAGATCGCGGACGGGGGTGACGATCTCGCCGTCTTCGACGAGGAAGACGCCGTCCCGGGTAACCCCGGTGACGATCCCGCGCTTCGGGTTCACGGGGTTGGTGTAGTAGAAGCGCGTGACGAGAAGCCCCCGGTCCAGCCGCCCGACCAGTTCCTCCCGTGACAACGTGCCCGGCGCCATGAACATGTTCGTCGGCAGGGGCCCGACCGGATTGGGCGCGGGCAACGCGTGCCCGGTGGACCGGATCCCGGCCCTGGCCGCGGTGCGGGTGTCGTGGACCAGCCCCACGCATCTGCCGCGATCGATGAGGCTGACGCGTTCCTTCCCGACGCCCTCGTGGTCGAACGCGGTGGGAAGCCCCGCGGGGTCGGTGCCGTCATCCCAGACGGTGACGAGGTCGCTGGCCACGCGGAGGCCGGGGGCCGCGAAAGACTGCCCCTCCTGCGCGGCGAGCGCGTTGAAGCCGCACCTGCCGAGCTTGGCCAGCAGGTCCACTACGGCGTACTCCTCCAGGACCACGGGATACTCCCCCGCCGGGAGAACGACCGCGTGATCGTCGGCGCGCGCCTTGCCGGCCGCCTCCCGGCCGAGGGCCGCGCCGTCGACATCCGCCACGTCCACCGCGCAGGTCTCGGCGTAGCCGGTGCCGCCGCCGGGCGACATGTGCACGGTGACCAGCCACGCGTCGCTCCTGGTCTGGACGGCCCGCACGCCCCGGGTACTGATCACCGCAGTGGTGACGGCGCCGGTCGTGAAGGAACCGAACGCGGCCACGCCGGCGGCGTCCGCAGCGGCGACGACCTCGCGTACGGTCCCGATCCGGCGCTCGGCTGTGGCCTCGCCGGTCGAAGCGGCATAGGCCCCCGTCACCTCCGGGATCGGCCCCGGCTCCGGAAGGCCGGGCCAGTCGTCGCTCTCGGCTGTGCTGCGTGCGTTCACCGACGCGCGCTCGACGAGGGATTCGAGTGCGGCGTCGTCCAGGCGTCCTGTGGCGGCCATGCCGTACCGCCTGCCGTGGATGAAGCGGAGACCGACCCGCACGGTGTCCTCGGCGACGCTCTGGTGAATCTCGGAGTTGGCGAACCTGGTCAGCGCGGCGCACCGGGCCTCCACGCTTACCTCGGCGTCGGTCGCGCCGTGCCGGCGCGCCGTGTCCAGTACCCGCTCGGCGTACCGTTCGAGGTTCATCGTCCCGCCCCCATCCGCACGCCTCGGAACCGTGCGCCCGAAGTGCCGTGGCCGACCTGCACGCATTGCGGCGGAAGGCCCTTGGCGCAGTTGGGATTGCCGTACATGACATAGCTCCGCTCGTCGGCGACCGCGTCGCAGGAGCGCCAGAACTCCGGGGTGATCCCCGAGTAGACGGGGTTCTTCAGGATGCGCCCCAGCCTGCCGCCCTTGATCTCGTAGGCGATCTCGGTGCCGAACTGGAAGTTCCACCGGCGGTCGTCGATCGACCAGCTGCGATTCTGAGTCAGGTAGAGGCCGTCGTCGGTGTCGGCCACGATGTCCTGGAGGCTCATGCCGGGCACCGGCATGAGATTGACGTTGGTCATGCGGACCAGCGGAAGCCGGTTCCAGCTCTCGGCGCGCACGGTTCCACCGGACTCCCTGCCGATGCGGGGAGCCGTGTCCCGCGAGGTCAGATAGCCGGTGAGGATCCCGTTCTCCACCAGGGTGGTCCGCTGCGCCGCCACCCCCTCGTCGTCCCAGCCGAACGATCCCGGGCCGCCGGGCACGGTCGCGTCGGCGACCAGGGTGACCAGGTCGGAGCCGTACCTGAAGCGCGAGTCCAGCAGGTCCGCGGTCAGGAAGCTGGTCCCCGCGTAACTCGCCTCCGCGCCGAAGACCCGGTCCAGCTCGGTCGCGTGTCCGCACGACTCGTGGATCTGCAGGTAGAGCTGGCTGGGGTCGATGACGACGGTGGCTGGGCCCTCAGGGCACAGCGGGGCCGACAGTAGGGCGACGGCCTCCTCTCCGTATCGGGCCGCGTTCCCTTTCAGGTCGAGCTCGCGGATGAACTCGTATCCCGCCTGCTGCCAGCGGCCGCCCCGCGCCTCTGGGTAGCTGCGCCGCTGGTGCTCGCTTCCCATCACGGCGTGCGCCTCGATGCCCGCCCCCACGTGCGTGAGCACCTGCTCGGTGAGGCTGCCGTCCGTCGCCGCGAAGGTCTTCCACTCCCGCTGGGCGGCGTACGTCGACGCGGTCGACACGACTCCGGGGACGGCCAGCGCGGCGTCGGCGTCGATCAGGTCGGTGACCTTTGCCTCGAGCGGGAGCGCGAAGGGATCCTCACGCACGGGCGTGGCGTACGTGCCGTAGGCGCGGGGGCGCTCCGCCAGGCTGACGCGGCGCCTGAGAGAGGGCGCCGCGCCCTTCGCGAGCCGTACCGCCTCGGCCGCGGCCCGGTCGATCGCGTCCGCGTCGTACCGGTGTGTCGCCGCGAAGCCCCACGCCCCGTACGCGAACACCCGGACGCCGACGCCCTCGCTCTCGTCCGAGGCGATGGACTCCACCCGGCCGGTGCGCACCGTCACCGACTCCTCCACCCGCCGTACGACGCGCACGTCCGCGTAGTCGGCGCCCGCGCTCACGGCGGTGTCGAGCGCTCGATCGGTGATCTCTCGCATCGCGCCCGATGGCGTGCCGTGTGGCCCCATCGCAACTCCTTCGTCTGATCCGGGTGGGACAACGCCGCCGCTAGGCGTCCCTCTCTCGGGCGGCCATATCGCGCCGGCGTCTCCAGAAGGGATCCCGCTCGTAGTAGCCGGCCCAGTAGGCGTCGTTCTGCTCGCGGGCGGTGGCGAAGTGCTCCGTCTCGGACACCGTGCGGCCCGTGGAGAGCCGCGGGCGCGGCCCGGGGCCGGGCCGCGTCAGGTAGTCGTAGGCTTCGGTGCGGTTGTGCGCCAGCATGTTGCCGCCGAGTACGGACTCGCGGTACGCGCGCACTCTGTTGGCGTCGATCCTGGCCATGATGATCTCCTCGCCCCGCTCCGCCTCGCTGAGCACGCGGCCTTCGAAGTCCACGATCGAACTGCGGCCCGGCCATGAGAACGGCGGGCCCGTCCGCGGGCTGGACCCGCGCTGGGCACTCACCGTGTAGGCGAGGTTCTCCAGGGAGCGCATCCGGTCGGTCATGACGCTCGCGCCGGTAGGCCCGGACCCCCAGGGGTCCATGATCGCCGAGGCCCGCACGAAGATCTCGGCGCCTTCGGCCGCCAGCTGCCGCGTGACCTCGGGAAAGAAACCGTCGTAGCAGATGAGCCCGCCGATGGTGCCTATCTCGGTGTGGGCGACCGGGAACAGCGGGAACCTGGCGGTGTCGTACCCCTCGCCGAGCAGGTCGATCGGCGACTGGGTCGTCTCCAGCGGATACCAGACGTTGACCTTGCGGTAGCGGAGCACGATCTTGCCGGACGGCGCGAGCATCACCAGCGTGTTGAAGACCGCGTCGTACTCGGGCTCGTACTCGAAGACCGTGCCCGCCACGAGATAGACGCCGTGGGTCCTGGCCTTCTCGGCGAGTTCCTCGATCTCCGGGCCCGGAAGCTCGATCGCATGACGCCGCTTGTCCGCGTAGGTCGCGCCGACCGAGCCGTGGATCGCCAGCTCGGGAAAGACGATCAGCCGGACCGGGACGCCGAGGGCCGAGTAGCCCTCCATCGCCCAGTCGATCATCGTGACCATCTGCTTGAGGTTCTGGCCGACGGCGCCGTCCACGGTGTCCATCTGGCAGGCGACGGCGAGGAACTCGCCGAGGTCGAGACTCAACGGTTCACCTTCCGGTTCGAGCGGAGCAGCCAGATCATGTACGGGGTGCCGACCAGCGCGGTCATCACACCAACGGGGATCTGCCTCGGGTCGATGACCAGACGGCCGATGGTGTCGGCGACGACCACCAGAGCGGCCCCCAGCAGCGCGGCCACGGGCAGCATCCGCCGGTGTGAGGAGCCGACGAACCCCCGCGCGAGGTGCGGCGCGATCAGGCCGACGAAGCCGACCGCGCCGATCGTCGCGGCGGTTCCCGCGGCGAGGGCCACCGCGCCCATGAGGACGAGGAGGCGGACCCTGCCCAGGCCGAGTCCGAACGCGCGCGGCAGGTCCTCCCCCAGCGCCAGCATGTCCAGCGGCCGCGTGCCGATGACGAGGAAGACCGTGACGACCAGCGGGACGATCAACCAGAGCAGATCTTCGCCTGCACGGCCGTAGGTGGAGCCCGCCAGCCAGGTCAGCACCGCACCGATCGTCATGGTGGAGCGCAGGGCCAGCACCTGGACGACCGCCGAGGTGGCCGCGGCCAAGCCGATGCCGACGAGCACGACACGGGTGGGATCCAGGGTGCCCTTCCGCCGGGCCACCGCCATCACCAGTAGTAGAGAGAGGAAGCCGCCCAGCGACGCCGCCCCTGGGATCATCCAGTGCGGGGCGGTGGACGCCATCGTGATCACTGTGACGGCGCCGATGGCCGCACCGCCGGTGACCCCCAGCAGGGACGGCTCGGCGAGCGGATTGCGGATGACGGCCTGTACGGCGCCACCCGCCACCGCGAGGCAGGCTCCGCCGCCGGCCGCGGCCAGCACCCGCGTGAACCGTTGGGAGAGGACACTCTGGATCAGCGGATCGGGGTTGAACATCTGCGACAGGTCGATGGTCAACGTGCCGACGGAGAGTCCGACGAGCATCGAGGCGACGAGCAGGACCACCGCGACCGCCACAACCGTGGTGTAGCGCCTGCCGGTCAGCGGCCTGGCCTCGGTGACCGAGGCCCCGGTCTCGGCGTCGCCCGTGGTCAGGCGGCGGACCAGCACCAGGAAGACGGGACCGCCCACCAGCGCGGTGACGACGCCCACGGGGATCTCGCCGCCCGCGGCGGTCTGGAGCGCCTGCCCCGCGCCGTCGGCGAGCAGCACGAGCAGCGCGCCCACCGAGCCGGAGAGGGGAAGCAGCCAGGCGTGCCTGTGGATGCCCGCCATCCGCACCGCGATCGGGGCCACCAGGCCGACGAAGCCGATCGGTCCCGCGACGGTCACCGCGACTGCGGCGAAGGCGACGGAAAGCAGCAGGACGTAAAGGCGCATGCGTCCCGCGTTCACCCCCATGGCCTCCGCCGTGTCGTCGCCCAGGGAGAGCAGGTCGAGCGGGCGGACGAGCCCGGGCAGGGCCACAGCGAGAACGAGGGTCGCCGCACCGGTCCAGACAGGGACGGTCAGCCCGGTCTGGATCAGCGACCCGTTGCCCCAGAAGAACGTGCCCCGCGCGGTCTGCTCGTCGAGCATTTGCAGCATCAGCGCGAGGGATGTGGCCGCGAGCGCGACGGCCGTACCGGCCAGGAGCACCCGCCCGGGGACATACAGTGACCGCCCCGCCAGCGCGTACACGAGGGCTGCGGCACCGACGGCTCCGGCAAGGGCGGCGGCCCCGGTGCCGAGCACGCCGACGCTCAGTCCGGTCGCGCTGGCGGCCGTGACCGCCAGGTAGGCGCCCGCGTTCACGCCCAGCGTGTCGGGGGCCGCGAGCGGGTTGCGCGTGCCGCCCTGGATCAGACCTCCCGCGAGGCCCAGGGCGAGTCCCGCCACCAGCCCCGCGAGCGTCCGGGGCAGTCGTCCGCTGAAGACGATGTCGTCCGCCAGTTGGTCTCCGCCGCCGGTGAGCACCTTGAGCACGTCGCCGACACCGAGGTGGGAGGCGCCCTGGCCCAGGTGCCAGAGGAAGACGAGAGCCAGCAGGACGAGGGCGAGGCCGCAGGCGACCGGGGCGGCTGGCCGCCGGGCGGGGCGCATCGGGGCGGGGGCGGAGGATGCGAGGACGGCGCTCATTTGACCAGCGTCGCCACAGTCTGGTTGAGCAGCTGCTCGGCCGAGGTGGGACCGCCGTAGAACCAGGGAGTCGGGTCGAGCTTGTAGGTGCGGGCCGCCTTGACGAAGGGCAGCCCCGTCCACACCTTGTTGTCCGCCAGCTTGGCGAAGGTGTCGTCGGAGGACGGGGAGACGTAGAGGAAGTTCACGTCGGCGGGCAACCTGGTCAGCGCCTCGACGCCCACCGTGCTGAGCCCGTCGGAATCGGCGTTGCCGGTCCACGCGTTGGTCATGCCGGCCTCCTCCAGGATCTGGGAGGCCAGGGAGGTCTTGGCGAAGATCGTCACGGTCGCTGCGCCTGCACCCCCCGCGGGGTAGGCCAGGGCGAACGCCCCGTCCACGGCGGTGAGCTTCTCCTTCGCCGACGCCACGGTCGCGTCGAGCCCCGCGAGCGCCTTGGCCGCCTCGGCGTCCTTCCCGACGGCCTCACCCAGCGACGTGAAGGACTCCTTCATGACCGCGAGCTGCGCCTTGGCCGGATCGTTCCAGCGGAAGGCGACGACCGGAGCGATGGCCTTGAGGCTCTCGATGTTGTTGGCGAGCCGGTCGGCGTTGCCCACGATCAGGTCGGGCTTGAGCGAGGCGATGGTCTCCAGGTTCGGTTCCTGGCGGGTGCCGACGTCGACCGTGGACTCGGCGATTCGCGGGCCCGCGGTCACCCAGTCGTTGTAGAGGGCCTTGTCGGCGACGCCGACCGGGGTCACGCCGAGCGCGAGCAGCTCTTCGGTGTAGGTCCATTCGAGGGAGACGACGCGGGTGGCGGCGGCGGCGAGCTCCACGGAGCCGAAGCCGTCCTGTATGGTGATCTTCGCCGCCCCGGGGGCGGCGGTGGGCTGGCCGGTGGTGGCGGCTGGGGAGCCACACGAGGCGAGGGCGAGCACCGCGAGCACGGTGCCGAGAAGGATGGCGGATCTGCGCATCGTCGTCTGCCTTAGCTGGTGGGGGGTCATTCCGTGTGGTCGGCCGTGGGGGCGGGGCGTGCGGATCAGTTGGGTATCAGTTGGGTGAGGTGCGGGGGAAGCAGGCGATCCCACCGGTCTCGGGGTCGTGGACGACCTTGACGTCGAGGCCGAAGGCGCGGGCGATGCTCTCGGACGTGAGCACGTCGGCCGGTTCGCCGTGGCCGAGGATCTCGCCGCCGGCGGTCAGCATCACCCGGTCGCCGTAGGACGAGGCCTGTCCCAGATCGTGAAGGACGAGGCCGCAGGCCATGCCGTACTCATGGGCGAGTGCGCGCACCACCTCCAGCACCTCGATCTGATAGCGCAGGTCGAGATAGGTGGTGGGCTCGTCGAGCAGGAGGATGTCCGCCTTCTGCGCGAGGACCGCGGCGAGCCACGCGCGTTGCCGCTCGCCGCCCGACAGCTCGTTCATCCTCTTGTCGGCGAGGGGAAGCGCGTTGGTAACGCGCAGCGCCCACTCGACGGCTTCCAGGTCCTCGGCCGTATGCCGTGAGAACGCGCCGCGATGTGCGTAGCGGCCGTTCCTGGCCAGCTCGCGCACGGTGATCCCGGCCGGGACGAGGGGGGTCTGCGGCAGGAAGGCCAGCCGCCGGGACAGCTCCCTTCTGCTCAGCTTGTCCAGAGGATCGCCCAGGACGCGGACCTGCCCGCCGGTCGGCCGCTGGAGGCCGGCGAGCGTACGAAGCATGGTGGATTTACCGCAGCCGTTGGGGCCGACGAGCACGGTGACCGCGCCCGCGGGAAGGATGAAGTCGACATTGCTCAAGATGGTGCGGCCGTCGTGACCGACGCTCAGTCGTTCGGCGACCAAGGGACCCGACATTGTTCCGCCTTTCTCATCGTCGGCCGCCGTCAGGGGGCTGACGAGGTAAGACAGCTCGCGCGAGGTGGGGGGATTCGGTTGGTAGCCCGCAAAGTAGGCTGGATTTGGACCTGTTGTCAATGGGTTCGACTAATCGTAAAATTCTCGTTGCCGGGCCCGCACGGCCCGCCCGGCCGCGCTCCGCCGACTGGATCGCGATCCCGGTGTTGAGCAGCGAGGTTCCCACAAGATTCCAACGAGGTTCCAGGGAGAAAGGACAATCCGATCAGCCAGAAATCTCCGGCCGTCGCCTCGTCGGCGGAAGCCGACGCGCTGTTCGCCGCCATGCGCCCGGTAGTCGACGGGATCCAGGCCACGTTCGGCCGCAAGTGCGAGGTCGTTCTCCACGACTACCGGCGCGTGGAGCATTCGGTCATCGCCGTCGCCGGCGATGTCACCGGCCGCCGCGTGGGGTCGGCCATGAGCCAGATCGGCCTCAGCATGCTGCGGCAGGGCGACGACGCCAAGGACGACCTCAACTATGTGACGCGGCTTCCCGACGGCCGCGTGATCAAATCGTCGACCATCCTGCTGCGCACGTCCGACGGCCACGTCGTGGGCGCCGTCTGCGTCAACCTGGACGTCACCGAGATACGCGTGGCCGGTCGGCTCCTCACCGAGATGGCCGGCGATCTCGACCCGCTGGGCTCCCCTTCCACCACGTTCGGCACCGACATCGAGTCCGTCGTCGACGGGGTGCTCGCCGAGGTGGAGGACGCCCTGGGCCACCCGCTCACCCGGCTCACCGTGGCGGAGCGGACGGAGGTGTTCCGCCAGCTCGACCAGCGGGGTCTGTTCCAGCTGCGCCGGGCCGTCCCCATCGTCGCGGAGCGGCTCGGGATGTCACGACAGTCGGTCTACAACTACATCACCCGCCTCAAGGAGGAGCCCTCGGAAACCTGACCAGAAGGTCGGGGGCCTGGCACGGCGCGTGCGATCGGGGGCGCGGCCTCACCCTTGACACGGACGGCCTCGCTCTCATCGGGCGGCCACGGACTCGTGGTGGCGCGCGGTGACGGGCTCCACCCTGACACGGCCGTCCGGGCCGATCACGTGCATCTCGCCGAACTGGCTGACCGCCGTGTCCACGTGACGCGGCACCAGGGTGACCAACTCGCCGATCTCGGGCTCGGTCCCCGGGGCGCAGGAAAGCACGAGGTGTTCCTGCGCCGCCGAGGCCGCCACCAGGCCCGCGCTGCCCGCGCTCTCCGCGTGGGGCCGCCCGGCATCCACCTGGATGGCGGTGAGCCCCGCGTCGACGGTCACCCGTCCCGCCGCTGGACGGCTCACCACCCGGGCGAGCACGGCCGCCGCGGCCGTGAACCCTATGTCGCCGAACCTGGCCAGGCTGCGGGCGTCGTTGTAGACCACCGTGCCGGCGCCCACGGTCACCCGTTCGCTCCACGCCGTGGGCGTGGCCAGGATCTCTCGGAACGTGTGGCTTCCGCCCACGACCAGCTCTCCGACCGCGTGCCCGACGGCCTGGAGCGCCTCGGCCAGATCCGTGATCGCGGCCAAGCCGTCGGCCGCCTTCCGCGCCCGCTCGGGCGTTGGCAGGTCGGCCAGATGCCCGTCATAACCGTGCAGGCCGCGCAGCCGGATCCCGCGTCGCGCCAGCTCGTCGGCCACGGCGAAGGCGGCGGCGTGATCGCCCACGGGCACGCCGGTGCGGCCCATCCCGGTGTCGACGTCGATGAACGCCCCGACCGGTCCCCGCCGCCAGGTGCGGATGCCCGCCACGCTGTCGGCCAGCACGGAGACCGCCGCGCCCGGATGGGCGGAGGCGAGCTCGGCCACCCGCCACTGTGTCGGCCCGACCGCCGGATAGGCGAGGAGCACGTCGGCCACGTCGAGAGAGAGCAGGGTGGCCAGCTCGGCGGTGGTGGACGCCTTGAACCTGGTCACCCCGTGCGCGACCAGCCGCTCCATGGCCCAGCGCGCCTTGGCCGTCTTCACATGGGCCCGCCACCTGTCCGGGGAGTGGGCGAGCTTCGTCATGAGCCGGAGATTCAGCTCCACCGCCGCCTCGTCCACGACGAGCGCCGGTGTCCTGACGTCGGCGAACGCGGCCGCGAGCGCGGAAGCCGGCCGGACGCCGAAGCCCGGCCCGACCCGGGACGCCGGCGGCGTCACGACAGCCTGGCCCCGAGCCGGAGGCCCAGCCTGATCAGGGGGGACCCGGGGAAGAAGACCAGCCGCGATCCGAGGCTCGGCCCGTGGACGATCTCGAATTCGGTCTCGGACGTGGCCCGGCACAGCGACTCCCCGGCCGGCGCCGCGTTCTTGACCAGCTCAAGACGGAGACCGCCCTCGTGCGGAGACACCCGGATCCTGTCCACGCCCGGAATCGCGTAGTCGCCCGCGTACGAGGCGAGGACGCCGGGACCGAGATCGGCATACTCGACCTCGTCGGGCCGCCACCCGGTCAGGAGTTCCAGGGCGGCCTCCTTGACCGCTCGGCACAGGCGGCCGCCGTCGTCGCTGTTGGTGAGCACGGCCACGGCGACCCCCAGATCCGGCAGGAGGGTCAGCCTGGTGCAGTACCCCTTGTACGACCCGCTGTGTTCGGCCACCCGCGTGCCGCCCGGAGTGGAGGTCATCCAGCCGAGGCCCTGGTGATCCCCGGCGGAGTCGCCCGGGATCAGGGGTTCGCGCATCGCCGCGCGGCCGGCCTCGGAGATGACGGCGGGGCCGTTCCCGAGGTGGAGACCGGCGAACTTGAGCAGGTCGTCCACGCCCGCGATCACGCCCCCGGAGGGCACGCGCGCTCGCGGGAAGGCGAAGGACTGGATGGGGACGTGCTCCGGAGAACCCGCCGAGGCGCGGCGGTGGGGCAGCGCGACCCGGCCGAGCACGGCGTCCTCAGCCAGGAAGCAGCTCCCCGTCATCCCGAGCGGTTCGAGGACGCGCCGCGACACCGCGTCTTCGAACGATGTCCCCGCGAGCCTCGCGAGCACGGCACCGGCGAGCCAGTACCCAGTGTTGCAGTATCCCCAGATCTCACCGGGCGGGGCGAACTGGCGGAGCGAGCCGTACGCCGACACCACGCGGTCGAGAGCGTCGGCGTCGCGCCCGAACGTCTCCAGATCGCCGCGCAACTCGCTTTCGAGGCCGCTGGCGTGCGTGAGCAGGTGGCGCATGGTGACCGACGCCCGGGCACCCGCGTCGGCGAGGGGCAGCTCCGGATAGTAGGCGACCACCGGCACGTCGAGGTCCAGCACGCCCTCTTCGACCAGGGTCATGGCGAGCGTGGCAGCGAAGATCTTGGTGATGGAGCACAGGCGGAACAGCGTGTTCGTCGTGACCGGGAGCGGATCGGCCACGCTGGTGACCCCGAGCCCGGTCGAGGCGACCTCACCACCGGCAGCCACGCCGAGTGCGACGCCCGGCACCCCGATGTCGAGGCGGTGCTTCTCGGTGGTCTCGGTAAGCGAGGCGAGCAGTTCGGAGGCGGTCGTCATGCGCTGCGTTCCCTTTCTGTCTGTCTCAAGCCCTGTCTGTCTTGATCTCCGGCAGGCTCAGGCGGCGAGCCCGTCGCCGGTGTAGAGGCCGCTGCCCGCCGGTTCGAGGAGCTCATGGGCGCCGCACGCCTCACGCGCGGCGGCTGCGCCGCGTTCGGTGCAGAGGAAGCGGGTGCCGCGGCCGAGGATGGCGCCCTGGTGCCAGATGAGGCACCCGGCGCTGACCGTACTCGTGACCGTACGGCTCACCGGGTCGATCACCGCGATGTCGGCGTCCACGAGGCGTCCCTTGCCGGGCAGCCCGAGGATCCGCGCCGGCGTCCAGGACGCCTTGGTGACGAACTCCCGCAGGGTGAGCAGGCCCCACTCGACCATCGACAGGCCTGCGGACACTGTGACGTTGCGGGGATAGGCGCCGCCGTCGGTGGCCAGCGCGTGGACGTCGAAGTTTCCGTCGGCCTTCCTGGACGAGCCGAGCACCAGCCGGGAGATCGCCGGGTTGACGGGCAGGCAGATGGGCATCCGCGTCTCCGCCTCCTCCCAGAGGGCGACGCCCTCGTCTCCGGAGAGCAGGAGCACGTTGTCCGGCTCCATCCGGGTGACGTGGGCCCAGCCCTCGCGGATCGCGCGGCGCAGGCCGTCCTCGGTGCCGGGATAGCCGGCTCCCTCCAGCCAGGAGCGGACCCGCCTGTTCTTGGGCAGGCCGTCGACACAGGTGCCGTTGGACCCGTTGATCTCCGCCAGGTACGACTCGGCGAAGACGTGCGACGACTTGCGGAGCAGCTCGACAGCGGTGTACGCCTCGGCCCCGGCGTCCTCGACGTCGCCCCGGCAGTAGCTGTTGACGTGGGCGACGTGCAGCCGGTTGCCCCCGGCGAGCTCCAGGGTCTCGCGCAGGCCGATGATGTCGCTCCCGGTCGCGGTGGTGCCGCAGTGGCTGGCGATCCACACACCCGCGCGGTTGCACTCGTCGATGATCATCCCGGTCGGTTCGGGTTCCCAGCCCTTGTCGACGTGCAGCTTCACCCCGATGCCGCCCGCGGCGAGCACCCGCTCGACGGCCCGCCGGATCTCGGCCCTGGTCGGTCGCGCGGGCAGCTGCTGTCCCGGACGGAACGCCTCGACCGCCGCGATGTGCAGCCCGACACCCGACTTCGCGGCGGCGGTGAGGACGCCCGTGACCGGGCCCGACAGGTCGAGGGCGGTCGTCACGCCCGCGCGGGCCAGCATGGCGTGCCCGGCACCGCCGCCGGCATGGTCGGGGATGTGAACGTGCAGATCCACCAGACCGGGGATGACGTATCGGCCGGTGACGTCGATGACCGTGGCGGCGTGCCCGGCCAGATCGGGGCCGACCGCCTCCACCTTTCCCCCGGCGATCGCCACGTCGGCGACCTGGTCGATGTCCGCGGCCGGGTCGATCACCCGACCGCCGCGCAGCAGAATGTCGTACTCCATGCCAACTCCACAAGACTGATGTGGCAGAACGCCTCGACGAGAGACGCCTGCGTTCGGATCCACTCCTCAACGGGCGGCGCGATGGACCACGACGCCGTCGACGATCGTCGCCATGACTCCGGTCCCCCGGACGTCCCCGGCGTCGAGCAGGTCTCGGTCGAGCACGACGAGGTCGGCGTCCATTCCCACAGCGATGCCGCCCCGCCGGTGTTCGGCGTGCGCCGCGTAGGCCGACCCGCGCCCGTACGCGGTGAGCGCCTGCGGCAGGGTGAGCGCGTGGTCCGCGGACAAGGCCGCGTGCAGTGTCATGAACGGGTCGAAGTCCACCACGGGCCAGTCGGACCCGAGGGCGATGACCCCTCCCGAGGTGTGGATCGCGGACATCGGCCAGTTCGCCGCGGCGCGCTCCGGCCCGATCACGCCGTGCCAGTCGTGCGCCCGGTCAGGAGCGGAGAAGGCGTGCGCGGGTTGCATGCTCGCCACGACGTCCAGTGCCGCGAAGCGCTTGACGTCGTCCGGATGGATGACCTCCACGTGCTCGACGCGATGCCGGCGCCGCCCCGCCGCCTCGAAGGCGTCCAGGGCCATTCGGACGGCGCGGTCGCCAACGGCGTGCAGTTGGACCTGCCATCCGCGCCGGTGCGCCTCCACGGTGAACGCGGTGAGCTGTTCCGGCTCGAAGGCGGGCACGCCCCTGCTCTCCTCGCCTTCGTACGGCGCCAGCATCGCGGCCGTCCGGCTCTCGATCACTCCGTCGACGAAGCCTTTGACGATCCCGCCCGTCAGCCAGTCACCGCCGCGGAGCGGCGCCACCAGTTCCTCGTGCTCGTCCAATGTCGTCCGCCAGTCCGCGAGCGACTGCTCGGGCGCCATGGGCAGGGCAATCCTCGAACGCAGCGTCAGTCCGCCCTCGGCCAGCACCTCCCGCCATACCGGCACCTCGGCAGGATCGGTCCGGGCATCCTGGACGGCGGTGAACCCGGACGCGTTCAGCGCCTGTACGGCCCGGCGCAGGGCGCGCTTCAGGTCCTGGTGGGTCGGCTCGGGCATCACCCGGTAGACGAGCCGGCCCGCCTTCTCCTTCAACCAGCCGGTGGGCTCACCGGTCGCCGGATCGCGCACGATCGTGCCGTTCACGGGATCCGGGGTGTGGCGGTCGATGCCCGCGGCTCGCAGCGCGGCGGAGTTCACCCAGTAGCTGTGGCCGTCCATGCAGGTCATCATGGCTGGGCGATCAGGAAGGACCGCGTCGAGCAGTTCCTTGGCGGGTCTGGCGTCCCCCCAGGCGGCGTAGTGCCACCCTCCGCCCCAGATCCACGGCAGCTCCGGGTGCGCTGCGGCGTACTCCGCGATGCGCGCCTGCAACTCCGGGATCGTGGCGGCACCTCTCAGGGCGAGCAGGCCGTCCCACTGGCCGCCGGGGATCACGTGGATGTGGGCGTCGTCGAACCCCGGGAGGACCGACCCGCCCGCGGCGTCGATGACCTCGGTGCGGGGATCGCGCAGGCGCAGCGCCTCGGCGTCGGAGCCGATGGCGGAGATCCTGCCGTCCTCGATCATCAGGGCGGTGGGCGCGTCTTCGGGCCGGGGTCCCGTCGACGCGCCGGGCAGGAACAGGCGGCCGTTGATGATGGTCAGATGCTTGGGGATGGTGCCCATCATTCCTCCTAACGGCGCCGGGCGGTCAGCCGACCAGAGCGATGGCCTCGATCTCCACCGGGGAGTCCATCGGCAGCCGCGCGACGCCCACCGCGGACCGCGCGTGCTCGCCGACGTCACCGAGCGCCTCGATGAACGCCTCGGAGGCGCCGTCGGCCACCAGGTGGTGTTCCAGGAAGTCCGGCCCGGTCGCGACGAACACCGTCACCTTGACGAGCGCGCGGATCCTGGACAGATCGTTCAGCTCGCGCTGCAACGCGGCGAGGACGTTGAGCGCGCACTGCCGCGCAGCCGCCCGGCCCTGCTCCAGCGTGAGTTCCGCGCCGACGCGGCCACACAGCAGGAACTCCCCCTCGCGCGCCGCGACCTGCCCTGAAACGTGCAGCTCGTCACCGCTCCACCGACACGGCACGTAGCGCGCGAAGGGCGCCAGCGGCTCAGGTAGTGCGAGAAATCCGGTTTCCATGCCGACCTCCTGGGCGCCTCACGAGGCTCGCCTCGCGAGCCGTGAAGCCCGAGGCTATCCAAGCCTTGGACTCTTAGTCAACAGTTTGGACTCTTTGTAAATGTTCCGCGGGCCTGGCGTCTCAGCCCAGTGATCAGCCTGCTGTCCGGTGGGTCCACCGGCCGCCCACCAGCGTGCCGAGCACGGTCGGGTGGCGCAGCTCCTCGGGCGTGAGGAGCGACGGGTCGCGCTCCACGATCATCAGGTCGGCCTGCTCCCCTTCCCGTACGGCGGAGCGTCCCCTGGACGCGGCGGCGAGAGCGTCCTGGAGTGAGATGGCCTGCTCGGGATGCCACGGCGGGCGCTCGTCGTCCGTCCTGATGACCGCCGAGGCGATACCGTCCCAGGGGTCGAGCGGTGCGACGGGCGCGTCGGAGCCGAGTTCGAGGGTCGCGCCCGCTGCGAGCAGGTCGGCGTACGCGAAGGCCCTGGAGGTCCGGCCGCACCAGTGGGTGTCGGCGACCTCGCGGTCGTCCGGGGCGTGCGCGGGCTGCACTCCGGCGACCAGGCCCGCCCGCGCGAACCTGGCGAAGTCGGCCGCGCGGACGAGCTGCGCGTGCTCGATGCGCCCAGGGCAGCCGACGCGTTCGAAGGCGTCGAGCGCGATGGAGGAGGCGAGGTCGCCGATCGCGTGCACCGCGGGGTGCAGGCCGTGACGGGCGGCGTGCTCCATGATCGCGGCCAGCTCATCCGGCGGCGTCTCCAGCCGCCCGCGGTCGTCGGAGCCGGGGTACGGGTCGTCGCAGTAGGCGCTGCGGGTGTTGAGCGAGCCGTCGACGAACATCTTGACCGGACCGACTTCAAGCCATCCCCCCGAGCCCTCCACCGTGTCGCCGGTGCGCAATCCCCTGGCGATCGCGTCGTCGAGCGCGTTGCGCGGGATGGAGCAGGCGACGCGTACGGCGACCTCCTGCTCACGGAGCCGCCGCAGCCAATCCGTGACGTTGTCGGCCATCTCGAAGTCCAGCATGCCGGTCACCCCGATCCTGGCGGCGGCGACGGTCGACTCGGCCACCCACCTGTCCAGCAGCTCGCGAGGGGGCGGCGGCAGAGCGACCAGCGCGTTGTAGCATTCCGCTTCGCGAAGGATCCCGGTCGGGTGGTCGGCCCTGCCGATGAGGGCAAGCGCGGCCCCGCTGAACCAGGCCATGTGGAGGTCGTTGCTGATCAGTACGACCGGGTGGGCCTCGGGAAGCAGCGACCTATCCGGCACGTCCGGCCAGAGGGCGTCGCGGAAGCCGTACCCCGTGATCACTTCCGAGGGCGGCCCGGACGGCCGCAGGTGCGGCAGGACCAGCTCGGCGGCCTCTCGCGCGGAACGCGCGCCGCTGAGGTCGATCCGGCGGCGGGCCTGCGCCCACTGCACGGAGTGCACGTGCGCATCCCACAGCCCGGGCAGGACGGTCGCCCCTTCCAGGTCGACGTCCTCGACCGCCTCGGCCCGCGTGTGACCGGCCGTCAGATCGCCGATCTCGGCGGGGCCGGGCGGCTCGTCGAGCACCGCGGTCACCCGCCCCGCTGTGATCAGGATGTGCCGGAGCGGACCGCGGAGCCCGACCCTGGCATTGCGCAGCACCAGGCCGGAACGCTCCTCGGATCCTGAAGGCGCGGGCGGGGAGGCGGCCGAGGAAACCGACGGGGGAACGGAAGGCGTCGACGACGCCGAAGGAGAGGACATACGGCAGACGCTAGGCGGTGTCCTCGCGATCACTCATCGTTGAGAACGGACGTTCCATCCCGGGACTCTTGTGGGCGTCGACGAGAACTCGGCACGCATGTGGAGCAGTCGGAGCTGGAGCCAGATGACGAGCCGCTCGGTCGGATCGGCGAGATCCACTCCGAACAGCTCCTGCAGGCGGCGGATGCGGTAGCGCAGCGTGTTCTCATGGATCGACAGCTCGGCCGCGGCCCTGGCGGCCTCGCCGAACGCGTCCAGGTAGGCCAACAGCGTCACCGCGTGCACACTGGAGTGCGCGGCGTCGTACTCCAGCATCCGCCGCACCGGTTCGAGCAGCCGCTCGGCCGCGGTGTCGCCTCTGTCGACGAGGTCGAGCAGGGCGATCCGGCTGCGCACCTGCTCGTCGGTGGCGACGCGCGTGGCGCCGCCTGCCGTCTCGGCCAGTACGCGGACGACGCGGTCGGCGAGGCGGCGGGACAGGGGCACCTCCTCCAGCCTCGCCGCGAGAGGGCCGATGCCGACGTGCAGATCCATTCCGGTGGCCTTGCGCACGGAGGCCGCGGTGTCGGTGGCGAACCGGACCAGCCGGGCGGGCGGCGTGCCCTCCGGCACGGGCACCAGAGTGTAGAGCACGCTGCGGCTCGTGGTGCAGACGGCCTCGTGGTGCCACGCCTCACACGCGAGGCTGACCAGGTCGACGACGGTCATGACGGAGGCCTCGGCGGCTCCCGGTTCGGGAACCGGCCGCGCGGGGGCGAGAGCCATGATCGACACGGACGAGTCCGCGGGCAGACCCAGCCGCGCGGCCGCGACGGACTCGGAGACGTCGCCGTCGAGCAGGAGGCGCAGCGTCTCCGCGCGTTGCCAGCGCCACGGGTCACCGGGGTCGCGCGAGCGCAGCATGTGCGCCGCCGCGATCCGCCCCGCGTCACCGAGCAGCCGCATAGCCCCCGGGACGACGGGCGGCGCGCCGTCCAGCACCCAGATGAAGCCCAGGAGCTGGGCTCCGGCGCGCACCGCCGTGGCCAGCCGCCGCATGTGCCCCGGCCCGAGGCTGGGGAAGCGTACCGGCCCGTCCGCGCGGAACACCCGGCTGTACTCGAGCCGGTTGGTCGGCCGCTGCGGTGTCTTGCGTCCCAGGATGCCCTGCTTGCGTATCTCGTCGATCTCCTGCCCCGGCACGTTGGAGTACGCGAGCACGTTGCCCTCGGCGTCCTCGATGCAGGTCGCCCCGCCGATCGTGGTGGCGATCGCGTTGGCCAGGGCGAACAGGTCCCCGATGCCGATGGAGGAGAAGGTGGCGGTGGCCGCTCCCGGCCCCGAGATCGCCGCGGTCAGCAGCGCGTCAAGCTGGCGCCACGGGATCCGCGCCGACGCCACGAGAAGCGCCACCCTCGCCTCACGGGCGGTGTCGATGAGCTCGCCGAGCTCACCGCCCCGATCCTTGATGACGACCGCATGGTAGTCATGGGCCCCCGCCAGCCGTACGAGATCGCGGGTCTCCGGAGCCGACGGCCGCGCGCCGACGGCGAGCAGCACGCCCCCGGGGCGGTCGTCGAGCTGGTCGTCCGGGTCGTGCACGACGGGCTCGGCGATCGGCAGGCAAACGTCGGGGGCGTGGACGGCGGAGAGCACGTGCGAGCCGAGCGTCTCCAGCACCTGACCGAGCGAGGGCCGGTACGGGCGCGCCATGGTGCCGTCGGGAATCAGGTCGGTTTGGGACATAAGCGCCCCTTCCTCAACGCGCGGGAGTAAATCACCCTACGACACCGCGCACGACACCCTGTGCCGTCCTCGCGGGCGCCATGCACACGGTCAGCCGCCCGCGACACCGGTCGTCAGAGCGCGCATCGCGTCGGCGAGCGCCGGGTTGTAGTGGACGTCGTCGGTGTCCAGGGCGCGGATCACCCGTTCGACGATCTCCGCCGGCTTGTCCTGGCTCAGCTTGGCCTTGCCCACGACCCTCGACGGCACCAGGCGGAAACCCATGGTCCCGGGGGCGATCCTCCGGGCATACCCCGCCACGTCGTCCATCCGGAACGGTTCGGGTCGCGCGGACTCGAAGTGGTCGACCGTGGCCGAGAGCACCTCGTACGTCTCCTCAGGACCGAGCAGGCGCGGCGTTCCATGCAGGTGAACGGTGACGTGGTTCCAGGTCGGGACGAACGGCCCCGCCTGGTAGAACGTGGGCGAGACATATCCGTGCGGTCCCTGGACCACCAGCGCGACCGGCCGCTCCCCCAGCCCGTGCGCGGCCGGGTCCGTACGGGCGAGATGCCCGACGACGGCGGGTCCAGGCGTCTCCGGATCGGGGATCACCGGCAGATGCGTGACGATGGGCTCGCCCTCCGCCGAGACGGTCACGAGCGTCGCCCAGCCGTGGTCGCGGATCAGCCCCCGCAGTGTCTCGGGGTCGTCGAGCGCGTATATCTCCTGTTCCAGCATGCCAATGATGAAACACCTGTTACACATCTCTGTCAGCGTGGAAGCCGTCAAGCCCCCGCAGGGAACTTTGTAGATCCCGACAAAGCTTGATCTTTAACCTCGCTCGTTGCCGGTTCGCCGAGTTCGAGGGAGATTCAGCCGTCCACGCGACAGCGAGACGGCCTTGGCGTGATCACTGCGTTGCCGAGGACGCTGACGATCACTACCAAGGCCGCGAGGATGAGCGTGCTGAACGAGGCCGACCTGGCTCTCGGAACCCGTCGCGCGCGCCGCCCTGCTGCTCAACCTCGCGCTCCCCGGCTCGGTCTACCTCTACCAGGGCGAGGAACGAGTCGGAGATCACCGAGGACGTCGTCAAACCGCCCCGGCCTACGGCGGCGGCGGGGACCGTCAGGCGACCGCGCGCCCCCAGAGCGTCGCGGCGACGAGTTCGGGCACCAGCGTCTCGGTGAGCAGGACGACGTCCGGGTCGTCGTCGTGGCGGTAGCGCACCGGGAAGCCGTTCCCGGACTGGCTGCGCAAGGATGAGGCCTTGGGCACGGTCGAGGACGCCGCCGCGCTGGTGGGAACGGGTCTGTCCCCCGCCCGGCAGGGTGGGCGGCGCAGGCGGGGCCGTTCGGGTGGCTGCTCGTTGGCCGCCCGCCAGCGATGAGCGAGGAGGCCGCCGATCGGTGGAAGGGTGTCAGCCTTCGCGGCTGGGGAGCATGGCCAGGGCCTGGGAGCGCTGTGCGACGAGGTCGTCGTAAGTGCCGTCGCGCTCGGCCCAGCGGTGCACGAGGACGCCCTTCACGAGGATTTCGTGGGGGGTGGGGTCCTTTGAAAGCAGTTGCATGACCTCGGTGGCGAAGTCGTCGAGCGGCAGCGCGTGCGGGTTCACCTTTTCCTGGCCTGCTGTGGCGACGGCCGGGGGGACGAGCTCGACGACGCCGACACCGGTGCCGTCGAGCTGCGCGCGCAGTGCCTCGGAGTAAGCGTGCACCGCGGCCTTCGACGCGGCGTAGCTGGGCATGGGCGGGAACGGCAGGAAGGCGATGCCGGAGGTGACGGTGATGAAGGTGCCGGCGCCCCGCCGGACCAGGTGCGGGGTGAAGGCGTCGATGACCCGGATGGTGCCGAGCAAATTGGTGTCGATCGTCATCTCTGCCGCTTCGAAGTGCGCGGGGTCGCGCAGGTCCTCCAGGAGCATGACGCCTGACATCGTCACCACGGTGTCCAGCTCGGGGTACCGGGCGAGCACGGCGTCACGGACAGATGTGACGGAGGAACTGTCGGTGACGTCGATGCCGAACGTGCCGAAACCTTCCCCGGCGAGTTCCGCGAGAGCCTTCGGACTGCGGCCGCCAACGGCCACGGTGCTGCCCGCCGCAGCGAACCGCCGGGCCAGCTCCCGCCCGATACCCGAGGTCCCGCCGACGATGAGAACGGTGCGGTTGGAGAGATCCACGAGATCTTCCCTTCAGTCCAGGGCGCCGACGGCGTTCAGGCTCGCGGCACAGACAGTGGTGTTCTCTGTCTCTTTCAAACAGTGATGCCGCAAGTCTTGACGGCATCCGCCGGGTGTGGCAGGGCTCCCGTCTTCCCTGGTCCTGGCAGGGCCCCCTCTGAAACACGCGCACCGCATTACGGTGTCGGTGTGAAGGACGAGGAAGCCGGTAACCAGCTCGGCAGCTACCTTCGTGCCCGGCGTGAGCTGGTCTCCCCGGCGCAGGCAGGACTCCCGCCCGGCGGCAACCGTCGCGTGCCCGGCCTGCGCCGTGAGGAAGTCGCCCTGCTCGCCGGAATCAGTCCCGCCCTACGCCTGGAACGGGGCCGTGACAAGAACCCCTCACCGCAGGTCCTCGAATCACTCGCGCGGGTCCTGCAGCTCGACGAGATCACGGCTGCGACCTGTTCGCCCTCCAGGACGCCGCCGACGACCTCGTCCGCCCGCTGCGCGACCGCCCCGTCCAGGTCGACCGGGAAACTTTGACGCTCGGCTATGCGGGTGTCTGCTCGTCCTTCCTCCGGCACGCCGAGAACGCCGCCGAGCGGGACGCGCTCGTCGCCGACTGGTTCGCTGACCGCACCTCCGGATCCTGAGAACCGGACGCGCAACACGCAGACCTGCGCGTAACCGGCCATCCGCGTTCAGGAGGGTGGTGACATCATCGCCAGCGCGCGATGTAGGGCGTCCGCCACCCGCGCCAAGTTGGCGTCGGGCAGGACCGCGGCGATGTGCGCGTCCGGCCGGATCAACCAGACCTCGCCGGGACGAGTGGTGAAGCCCCCACGAGCGCGCTGGACGGATCGATGTCGTCGATGCCGAGTACGGTGACCGGGCGTGCATACGGTATGTGCCGCGTCGGCCAGCGAGTCCCTGTCACAGCCGTCGGCCACCAGGCTGCTCGGCCAGCACCGCCGACTCCAGACCACGGCCCAGCCGCGTGAACCACCTGTGGCCCGCAGCTCGTGGGCCAAGGCGACCGCACTCGAGTTCGGGCCGCCTCGTGGCGCGGGTGGAGATCTTCTCCGTGAAGATCCACGTGACGCCCGCACCGGCCAAGGCGTCGGGCTGGCCCCTCAACCGGGTGCAGGGTGAGTCCGGTGGGAGATCCATGCCGGCATCCACGAAGCCTTCCTCGGCTTGGCTCGCGCACTCATCTGCCGGCGACGCCTCACCTCATCGCGTTAGGTGCTCTCATCAGCTGGAGCGGACTGATTTTCGAGTGCCGCGGTGGCCAGGACGGCCGCGAGCATGGAGCCGGCCTCGATGCGGTAGTCGTCGGGCATCATCAGGCGGTGAGCCGCCAGGATGTGGTCGCGCGTGGTGGCGGCAGCCACCTCGATGTCGCGGTTCTCGCAGGCCGCCAGGATCTCTTCGTGGTGGCGCCCTGCCGGGCTCTGTCGCAGGTCGAAGTGCATGCGGATGCGTTCGGCCTGACTGGCCAGGTTCTCGATGGTGCGCAGCAGCACCGCGCTGTCGGCTCGGCGGTAGAGGGTCATGTGGAAGCGGCGGTTCAGTTCGTTGAACTCCCGCTGCGGGTTCTCTCCTTCGAGTGACCTGTTGAGCTGCTCGTGCGCCTCGCGCATCTCGACGAGGTCCTCCTCGCGCAGGCGGGGGACGGCGAGGCGCACGGCCAGGGTTTCCAGGTGGATACGCAGCGCGGCGACCTCTTCGGCGACGCGATGGTCGATCCCGGCCACCACGACTCCGCGGTAGGGAAGCCGGTTCACCAGGCCCTCGCTGTCGAGGCGGAGGATGGCCTCCCGTACCGGCGTGCGACTCAAACCCAGGTCAGCGGCGATCTCGGCAGGGTCGAGCCGGTCCCCGGGGGCCAGCTCACCCGAGACAATACGCTCCTGGAGTCGTTCGAACACCAGGTCGGCGGCGCGCCGCTGAATGCTGGTCATGCTCTCTCTTCCCAGGGTATGGCAGGGAACCTACTTGAAGCCGCGTCGTCCCGTGCACAACTTAGCCCCCGACCACGGATCTTGGCACGTCGGGACCTCTTGTCCCCAAAGAATATCCAATGTTTAATGTCCCGGACATCGGCTTAGCCGATCGCCGAGGAGGATGTATGGACCGCAGGAGTTTTCTGTTGGCCGCGGGTCTGAGTGCCACCGGCCTGGTTGCCGCATGCGGCGGTAACCAGGCACGAGATGGGGGCACCACCGCCGACGGGCGGGTGGTGACCAACGTGGGCGTCACCCCCCTCCTGAACGCGGCGCCGCTCTATCTGGGCATCAAGAAGGGTTTCTTCACGTCGGAAGGGCTCGCCGTCACCGCGAAGACGATCCAGACGGCGGCGACGGCCATCCCGTCGATGCTCAAGGGCGAGTTGCAGTACGCCCTTGTCTCGACCGTGCCGGCCATCAACGCCCGGGTACAGGGGCTGCAGATCAACATGGTCCTCGGCAACGATGTCTACGCTCAGGAAGCCAAGGACGACGGCGCGGCGATCCTGGTCCGCGCTGACAGCCGCATCAAGAAATCGGCGGACCTGGCCGGGGCGACCATCGGCGTCGTCGGGCTCAAGTCCATGCCGGAGCTGGCCGTCCGGCTGGCGATGCGGCAGGCGGGCGCCGACCCCGGCTCCGCCCAGTTCGTCGAACTGCCGTACCCGGAGATGAACTCCGCGGTGAAGCAGGGACGGGTGGACGCCGTCCTGTCGGCCGACCCCTTCCTTCAGCAGGGCCTCGACCAAGGCCTGCGCCAGGCCTGTGCGCCGTACTCGGAGGCGCTGCCGAAGGTGACGGGGCTGACCTGGATCGGCGCAGGGCCTTATCTTCAGGAGCACTCCGACGTCGCGCAGCGCTTCGTGAGAGCGATGACCAAGTCGGTCCAGTACGCGGCGGAGCATCCCGACGAGGTGAGGGCCGTGGCTGGCACGTTCACCACGATCCCTGCCAAGGCCCTCGCCGGTATACGGCTGCCGATCTTCGACCCACGGCTCGAGACGGCCCAGGTGGAAAAGATCGCGAAAGCCATGGTGACCGAGAAGTTCATCACCAAGGAGCCCGATCTCAACGGGCTGGTGCGTGCATGACGGTCACCGGTACCCGTGAGCGGGTGGCCGTCCCCACTCCACGTGCCCGGAGCATGCCGACCGGAGCCTGGGGCGCCAAGGCGGGGTTCGTCGTGGCCGTTCTCGCGGTGTGGGAGATCGGCATCCGGCTCGGGGACTTCGGGGCGATTCCGGCGCCCACCGTGCTGGGCAAGGCCCTGGTCGATCTGATCGCCGAGGGCAGGATCGCCGCTCCGGTGCTGGACACACTGACTTCGTGGGCGCTGGGTCTGCTGGTGTCGGCGGCGATCGGCGTACCAGTCGGGCTCGTCCTGGGGGTCAGCACCAGCATCTATAGGCTCTGCCGTTTCCTGCTGGACTTCCTGCGGACCATCCCGTCGCTGGCGTTGGTGCCGCTGGCCGTGCTGCTGTACGGATCCGGCCTGGCCAGCAAGACGCTACTGATCACCTTCGCCTGCGTCTGGCCGATCATGCTGCAAACCGTCTACGGCGTCCGCGACATCGATCCGGTGGCGGAGGAGACCTGCCGTTCTTATCGGATCCGTCCGGTCCAGCGGGCACTGTTCCTGATCCTTCCCAGCGCCGCCGGCTACCTGGCGACCGGACTGCGCATCGCGGCCGGGGTCAGTCTCCTGCTGTCGCTCAGCGCGGAGATCATCATACCGGCTCCCGGCATCGGTCAGGAGATCACCATGGCCCAGCTCGGCGGCGCGGTCCCCACCATGTACGCCTGGATCGTCGCGGCCGGTGTGCTCGGCATCGTGATCAACTTTCTGTTCGCCCGGGTCGAGCGCCGGGCTCTGCGCTGGCACCCGTCCCAGCGGCAAGGAGGCGGGCGATGACCCGGATAATGCGCATCCTCCGGACGCTGGCGTGGGAGTTCAGCGTTCCCCTGGTGCTGATCGTGCTGTGGTGGATGCTCTCCGGGGCCAGCGGTTCGCTGTATTACCCGCCGTTGTCACGCATTCTCACCCGGTTCCATGAGTTGTGGTTGTTCGAGCGGTTCACCACAGACGCCCTGCCCAGCGTGACGAACCTGGCGGTCGGATACCTCTCCGCCGCGACCATCGGCATCGGGCTCGGGGTGGCCATGGGCCTCACCCCCTGGCTGAGGGAGACGGTCAACCCAGCCGTGCAGTTCCTGAGGGCGCTGCCGGCCGTGGCTCTGCTGCCCCTGGCCATCCAGTTGCTGGGCATCGGCTGGTCGATGAAGGCGGGCGTCATCTTTTTCGGCTCGCTGTGGCCCATCCTGCTCAACACCATCGACGGCGTCCGTTCCATCGACCCGCTCGTCAACGAGGTGGCCCGCTCCTATCGCATCACCCGCCGTCAGCAGGTGCTGCGCATCGTCCTGCCCGCCGCCGGCCCGCAGATCTTCGTCGGGCTGCGGGCCAGCCTCTCGGTGGCCGTCATCCTGCTGCTGGCCAGTGAGCTGGTCGGCTCCACATCCGGCATCGGTTTCTTCGTGCTGCAGGCCCAGCGCCAGTTCAACATCACCGACATGTGGGCCGGGATGGTCCTGCTCGGCGTCCTCGGCTACCTGCTGAATCTGGGGTTGCAGGCGATCGAGCGCCGCGTCCTGTCCTGGCACCTCGCCAGTCGCCGGAAGAACCGTCCAGAGGCGCGTTCACAGACCAAGAAGGAGTCCGCCGTTGACTAGCCCAACCTCCGCCACCGCGGCGACGCCCTTGCTCTCGGTCACCCGCCTCGCCAAGTCCTACGGAACCGGCCCCGACCGCAGGCAGATCCTCGCCGACGTCGAGTTCACCGTGGGCACCGGCGATTTTCTCACCATCGTCGGTCCGTCAGGAGCCGGCAAGACCACTCTGCTGCGCTGCCTTTCCGGCCTGCTGAAGCCCGATACCGGAGACATCCGACTGTCGGGGACGCCTGTGGATGCACCCCCGGCCGGAATGGCGCTGGTGTTCCAGGACTACAGCCGCTCTTTGCTTCCGTGGATGTCGGTTCTCGGCAACGTCACCTTTCCCCTACGCAGCAAGGGACTGCGAGCAGCCGAACGCGAGAGCAGGGCCCGCGAAGCCCTGGCCGCGGTCGGTCTCGCATCCTCGGCTCGGCTATATCCGTGGCAGATCTCCGGTGGCATGCAGCAGCGGGTCGCCATCGCGCGGGCGCTGGCCTACGAGCCGCAGATCTTGGTGATGGACGAGCCGTTCGCCTCCGTCGACGCGCAGACCAGGGCCGATTTGGAGGACCTCGTGCTCGACCTGCGTGACCGGCTGGGCATCACGTTCCTCCTGGTCACTCACGATATCGACGAGGCGGTCTACCTTGCCGATCGCGTCGTGGTGCTCTCCGGCGCACCGACCACCGTCACCGCCGTTGTGCCCGTCGATCTCGGCCGACGCCGCGACCAGGTCGACACCAAGGCACGCCCGGAGTTCGTCGAGCTCCGCAGCCAGGTCTACCGGCTCATCCGCGCAGCCTCCCATGACAAGGACCCCAAGTGACTCTCTTTCTCACCGACGCCGACGTCAGGGCCGCTTTCGACTGGGCGACCTCGATCGCGGCACTGCGCGCGGCGTACGCCGCGCCGATGGATGAGGCAGGATTCCCCCCGCGGGTCATGGCGCGAAGCGACGGCCTGTGGCTGCGTACCCTGAGCGGTGTCATGGGCGACGGCAGCCTGATGGGCGGCAAAACGATCGCCGCCTCCGTGCGCCATCGCCGTGCCTCCTACCTGATCCAGTTGTTCGACCAGGAGACCGTCGAACTGGTGGCCCTTCTGGACGGCAACGCGATCACCGGCTTCCGCACCGCGTCGACCTCGGCGCTGGCGGCCGACGTGCTCGCTCCCGCAGGCCCGCTGAACGTCGGGGTGATCGGTTCGGGATTCGAAGCCCGGCATCATGTCCGCGCGCTCGCGGCGGTGCGCGAGCTGTCGTCGGTGACGGTGTTCAGCCCCAATCCGAACAGCCGGACCAGATTCCTGGAGCACCTGGCCGATCTCGGCCTTTCGATGAGAGCGGCCGACAGCGCTCCAGCCGCGGTCGCCGGCGCGGATCTCGTGGTGTGCGCGGCGCGTTCGAGCGACGAGCGGCCCACGCTGCGCGCCGAGTGGCTGGAGGCGGGGATGACCGTGGTCTCGATCGGCTCGACCCTGCCTGAACAGCGGGAGGTGGACACCGAGGTGATCGCGCGGGCGGGTCTCATCGTCGCCGACCAGATGGACGAGGTCGTCAACGACACCGGCGACATGATCGCCGCAAAGCAGACCGGGATCGTCTTCGCCGACAGGCTCCGCTCGCTCGGCGACGTGGTCTCGGGACGGGTGCCCGGGCGGAGGTCGGCCGAGGACATCGTGGTCTACAAGTCCGTCGGCGGCGCGGTCCAGGACCTGGCGGTCGCCGCGATGTGCGTCCGTCGCGCCGTCGAGCTGTCGATCGGCACCGTGCTGCCGGTCGGCATCAACCCGGTCGCCAAGTGATCTCTCAGGAGCAGACCATGCGCAGACAGCTCACCGACGCGTCCCTGTTGAAGAGCGCCGCCTACATCGACGGACAGTGGGTCGGAGAGGGCGAGAACGGAACGCTGACCGTGGACGATCCATCCACCGGTGAGGCGATGGCCACGCTGCCCAAGATGAGCCGCCGGCAGACCACTGCGGCGATCGAGGCGGCGAACCGAGCGTTCCCCCGGTGGCGGGCGCTGTCCGGCAAGGAGCGGGCCGCGGTCCTGCGCCGCTGGTTCGATCTGATGAACGAGCACGCCAAGGACCTGGCCACGCTGATCGTGCTGGAGGAGGGCAAGCCGTTCGCCGAGGCCATGGGCGAGGTGCACTACGCCGCGTCCTTCCTGGAGTGGTTCGCCGAAGAGGCCAAGCGGATCCGCGGCGACGTCATGGCCGCTCCGGAGCGCACGCGGCGGATCGTCGTCCTGAAGGAGCCCGTCGGCGTCGTCGCCGCGATCACTCCGTGGAACTTCCCGGCCGCGATGATCACCCGCAAGGCGGGTCCCGCGCTGGCCGCGGGATGCACGATGGTGCTCAAGCCCGCGGAGCAGACGCCGCTCACGGCGCTCGCCCTCGCCGAACTGGCCGAGCGGGCGGGCGTTCCGGCCGGTGTGTTCAACGTAGTCGTAGGCGATCCACGTGAGATCGGCCCTGAGCTCACGGGCAACCCGCTGGTCCGCAAGGTGACGTTCACGGGGTCCACGGAGGTCGGCAGGCTGCTGCTCGCGCAGTCGGCCGCCACGGTGAAGAACACCTCGATGGAACTCGGGGGAAACGCGCCGTTCCTGGTGTTCGACGACGCCGACCTCGACGCCGCCGTCGAAGGGCTGGTCGCGACCAAGTACCGCAACACCGGGCAGGCCTGTATCAGCGCCAACCGCGCCTATGTTCAGGACGGCGTGTACGACGAGTTCGCCCACCGCCTCGCCGAGCGCGTCGGGCGCCTCGTCGTCGGAGACGGCTTCGACGCAGGTGTCCAGCAAGGCCCCCTCATCGACGCGGACGCCGTGGAGAAAGCCGAGTCCCATGTCGTGGACGCCGTCCAGAAGGGAGCGACCGTGCTGCTCGGCGGCACAAGACATCCGAATGGAGGCAACTACTACAGTCCGACGGTACTGGGAGACGTCACGGCAGGGATGACCATCACCCGGGAAGAGACCTTCGGCCCGGTGATCCCGCTCCTGCGGTTCAGCGACGAGAGCGAAGCCGTCCGCATGGCCAACGACACCGAGTTCGGCCTGGCCGCCTACCTCTACACACGTGACGCCGAACGCATCTGGCGGGTCAGCGCCGCGCTGGAGGCGGGGATGGTCGGCGTCAACACCGGCCTGATCTCCAACGAGGTGGCACCGTTCGGCGGAGTCAAACAGTCGGGACTGGGCCGGGAAGGCTCCATCTACGGCATCGAGGAGTTCCTCGAATCCAAGTACCTCGCCTGGGAGAACGCGGCGGCCCTCTGACCGCGCCCCGCACCCCATCGAATTCTCTCCCACCAGATCAAGGAAGTGTTTCCATGGCCAGATACAACCGATCCGAGGCTCGCGAATGGGCACGTGAGCACTTGGTCGGAGTCGTCAACTGCACGATCCCGTCCTTCAGCAGCGACCTGAAGAACATCAACGAGAAGGCGATCCGGCACGACACCCGGCTGGCGATCGAGCACGGTTTCGCCGGCACGCTCGGGGTCTCCGAGGTCGCGATCACGCTTCCCGAGTACCTGGACTTCCTGCGCATCATCAAGGACGAGGCGGGCGACGACCTGCTGCTGGTGCACCATGGGAGCTGGAGCAACCTCGAACAGAACCTCGAGGCGGTACGCGGCGCCGAGGAGGCCGGAGCCGAACTCGTCTTGCTCTCCTACCCGCCGAACTTCTATCCGGAGACCGAAGAGGAGATTTACGACTACACCAAGGCGGTCTGCGACGCGACCGACCTGGCCGTGATGCTCTTCCCCATGTACCTGTGGGGCTTCAGCCCGCGCATCCACCCCTCCGACATGCCAGTGCGACTGCTGCGCAGACTGATCGACGACTGCCCCAACATCGCCGCGATCAAGGCCGAAGGCGGCTTCCCCAGCATTCAGAGCGTCATCGAATGCCAGCGGCACTTCGGCGAGGAGGTCGTCATCTCGATGCCCATCGAGGGCGAGCTCATCCCCCTTTCACAGATCATGCCGATTCAGTTCTCGGCCACCAGCGACCATGAGTACTACGGCCCCATGATCCCTCACGTGTTCGACCTGCTGCGTGACGGCAAGTTCGACGCGGCCGCCGAGGTCTACTGGCAACTGCACCCAGCCCGCAAAGTCAAGTCGGCCCTGGCGGCCACGCTGCACGGCGGCGCGTTCATCAACCGGCAGGCATGGAAGTTCCAAGGCTGGCTGCAGGGCTACAACGGCGGCCCTCTCCGCCTGCCCACCCAGCGGATTCACGACGCCCAGATGCACGCACTGCGGAAGGGCCTGATCGACGCCGGGCTGGAGCCCAGTATGGATCCCTTCCGCGAGTTCTTCATCGGCCGCAATCCCACCCAGTGAACAGGAGAGGGTACGTGATGCTGGACCGCAGCGATCCCGAAGGCGAGATCACGAAGGCCGCCGCCGCGTACTCCAACTGGGGACGCTGGGGCGAAGACGATGTGCTCGGCACGGTCAACTTCATCGACGAAGCCAAGCGCCGCGAAGGCGCGGCGCTGGTCAGGCAGGGCGTCTCGTTCTCCCTGTCGCAGTCCTTCGACACCAATGGCCCCCAGAAGGGCTGGCGGCGGCGTACCAACCCGGTGCACACCATGACGGACACCGGTTTGGACGCGGTGCACGGAGGCCAGGGTTTCCCGCATGGATTCGGCGGTGCCGACGATGTGATCGCGATGCCGTTGCAGTGCTCCACGCAGTGGGACGGCCTCGGCCACATCTTCGACCACGGCAACGCCTGGAACGGCCGCCGCGCCGACCGGGTCGTCACCAGCGAAGGCGACCTGGTCACCGGCATCGAGCACATGGCGCCGCACATCGCGGGCCGCGGCGTGCTGCTGGACGTCGGTCGCGTCATCGGTACCGATGGCGAGCTCCCCGACGGCTTCGCCATCACCGAGCAGCACCTGACGGCCACCGTCGAGGCCCACGGCGTCACCCTCGGCACCGGCGACATCGTCTGCGTGCGCACCGGCCAGCTCGCCCGCGCCCGCCGGGACGGCTGGGGCGACTACGCCGGCGGCCCCGCGCCCGGCTTGTCGTTCACCACCGCCGGCTGGCTGCACCGCACCGAGATCGCCGCGATCGCCACCGACACCTGGGGCTTCGAGGTGCGCCCCAACGAGTTCGAAGACGCCTTCCAGCCGCTGCATCAGGTCGTCATCCCCAACATGGGTCTGCTCATCGGCGAAATGTGGAACTTCGAGGCCCTCGCCGAGCACTGCGCGACCGACGGCGTCTACGAGTTCTGGCTCACCGCCGCCCCGCTGCCGGTCACCGGAGCGGTCGGCTCCCCCGTCAACCCCATCGCCGTCAAGTGAGGACTTCCATGGCCATGGCAGACAACCCGCTCTCCGCCGATCGTTTCCGCACCCGTCCCGTCTGATCAGGAGCCGTCATGCGTTTGGCCACCTTTGAACACCAGGGTCATCGCCGCGGCGGGATCGTCGAGGGTGACCGGCTCCATCCGTTCCCCGAGGGCACGGATCTGCTCGACCTCGTCTCCGGCGGCGCCATCCCCGCCACCGGTGCCGCCGTGCCGCTGGCCGAGGTACGGCTGCTGCCGCCGATCGAGCCACGCTCGGTGCGTGACTTCGTCGCCTTCGAGGAGCACGTCGAGGGCGTCCGCCGCAGCGTGAGCGGTGCGGCGGGCGTCCCGGACGCCTGGTACGAGGCGCCGACCTTCTACTTCACCAACCCATACGCCATGATCGGTGCGCATGAGGAGGTGGCGATACCGCCGGGCTGCGCCGCGTTGGACTTCGAGTTGGAGGTCGCCGTCGTCATCGGGCGCCAAGGTGGTGACCTGTCCCCCGAGCAGGCCCGCGACCACATCTTCGGGTACACCATCTTCAACGACTGGTCGGCCCGCGACCTGCAGTCTCGGGAGATGCAGGTCGGGCTCGGCCCCTGCAAAGGCAAGGACTTCGCCACCACGCTCGGCCCATGGCTGGTCACCGCCGACGAACTGGAGCCCTACCGCGACCCCGATGGTTTCCTGCGCCTGGCCCTGACCGCGGAGGTCAACGGAAAGGTGGTCGGCGCCGATCTGCTGTCCAACATGGGCTGGACATTCGAAGACATGGTCGCCTACGCCTCGCGCGGCACCGAGGTCCGCCCCGGTGATGTGCTGGGCTCGGGCACCTGCGGCAACGGCGGATGCCTGGCCGAACTGTGGGGACGGTGCGACCGCCGGGACCCTCCGCCGCTCAAGCCCGGCGACGTCGTCACCCTCACCGTCGAAGGCATCGGCACGATATCCAACACCGTCGCCCCCGGCCTCCCCGAACCGCCCCCGATTCCGTTCGCCCGCGAACGTCCCCGCACCCGTCCGGGAAAGCCAGTCGTATGAGCGGCCGGCTGAACGGAAAGGTGATCGTGGTCACCGGCGCCGGCCGGGGGCAGGGGGCGGCCGAGGCCAGACTGCTGTCCGCCGAGGGCGCGACCACCATCGGCGTGGACGTGGGCCGGGCGCCGGCCGAGGACCTGTCCGGGGTGCACTACCGGCGACTGGACGTCACCGACCCGTCGGGCTGGACGGCTCTCGCCGAGGAGCTCCGTTCATCGCACGGCCGGGTGGACGGGCTGGTGGCCAACGCCGCCATCACCTGGCGCGCCCGGGTCACCGAGCTGGAGCCCGCCGATCTGGCGCGCGTCCTGGATGTCAACGTCACGGGCGTACTGCTGGGCATCCAGGCCCTCGCCCCCTTGATGACGGCGGGCGGCTCGATCGTGTGCGTCGGTTCGGTGGCGGCGCTGACCGGCCACTTCCCCACCGCCTACACCACCAGCAAATGGGCGCTGCGCGGCCTGGCCAAGACCGCCTGCCTGGAGCTGGGACCGCGGGGTATCCGGGTCAACACCGTGCATCCGGGCTACATCGAAACGCCGATGACCGCCTCGGCGGCACCTGCGTTCCGGGATGCGAACGTCGCCGAGACCCCACTGGGGCGCGCCGGGACGGTGGACGAGGTCGCACCGCTGGTCGCCTTCCTGCTCAGCGACGAGGCGTCCTTCATCTCCGGCGCGGAGATCCCCGTCGATGGCGGCATGACCGCCCACGGCGGCGTCAAATCCATCCGTGACGCAGTCTTCAAGGAGGAGATATGAGCCGCCTGACGGGCAAGATCGCCCTCATCACCGGCACCGCGAGTGGGCAGGGGCGCGCCGCAGCCCTCCTCTTCGCCGCTGAGGGCGCCACCGTGGTAGGCACTGATCTGGACGCCGACGGCGCCGCCGGAACAGTGGAGATGGTCCGCGCGGCCGGGGGCCGCATGGACAGCACCCACCCCCTCGACCTGTCCGACGAGGCGGCGGTCAAGGCGTGGATCGACGAGGCCGCCGCCCGGCATGGCGGCATCGACATCCTCTACAACAACGCCGCCGCCACCCGCTTCTCGCCCCTGACCGAGACCAGCTACAAGGACTGGTCGTTCACTCTGCGCAACGAGCTGGACACGGTGTTCCTGGCCACCAAGCATGCCTGGTCGCACCTGATCGCCCGCGGTGGTGGCAGCGTCCTGCTCGTCGGTTCCACCGCAGGCATCACCGGCTCGATCACCAACCACCGCGTCGCCCACACCACCGGCAAGGGCGGCATCGTGGCCATGACCAGACAGCTGGCCGCCGAGGGCGCCGCCCACGGCATCCGTGTCAACTGCGTCAGTCCGGGCATGATCCAAACGCCCGCCAGCGCGAACACCCTCCTGGCCGACGACCATCCCATGCGCACCATCGCCCGTCATATCCCCCTCGGCCGGATCGGTGCTCCGGAGGAGGTAGTACGGTGTGCCCTGTTCCTGGTCAGCGACGATGCCTCCTACGTCACCGGTGCGAACCTCGTCATCGACGGCGGCTGGTCCGCCGTCCTCCCCGGCGCCTCCTAAAGCGAAACAGCTTGAACACCCTGAACGGCCCCCCAAAGGTGGTGCTCCAGGTAGCGGCCGGACCCCCGGTGATCACGGCGCCACTCGGTATCCCAATACCTGGCATGGACGGCACGCAGATGACTCAGCGCCATTCGGAGTTCCTCGACCAGTTGAGCGCGTTCATCTCCAGCATCCGGCACCACAGGGCAGAGCCGGTCAAACCGGCGCTCGGCCAGCGCATCGAGCGCGACCTCATCCCGCCGTCCAATGACCAGAACCGGACCGGCCCCCGGATGCAAAAAAACCTACGTAGGCATCCGCATCATCGGCCAAGTGGTGCCCGGCTGCGATCGCGACAGCTGGTATCCCGATGTCGTGCCCACCGAGATTTCGAATCGGGCGAGGTAGTCTGGTCCAATCTCATGGACCCTCACGCAGCTGCGGCGCTCCTGGGCGAAGCCGAGCAAGAGTAGACCCGTTCAGCTAACTCTCGTCCACGATCTCGGTCGAGGCCCAGCCGCCGGCGTCCCGAGTGACGATCCAGCGTCGGCCCGCGGATGGGGTCACTCTCAGGAGGGAGCCGCGGGACGGTCCTCCAGGGTGACGCCGGTTACGGGACCGCGTTCATACTGTCGGCGCCATGAGAAAGAGCGGAACACGGATCATGGTCGCGGCTCTGGCGGCCGTCACGGTCATGACGGCGGCGCCCGCCGCGACGGCGGCCGCGAGCGCGGGGGACACCGCCCTGGACGGCGTGTGGCAGACCGACGGCTACAGCACGATCATCACCGTCCAGGGGGACCGGCTCCGGTACTTCGACACGACGGCGATCAGCTGCCTGCCGGGCGTCATGTCGGCCAGACGGCAGGGCGCCCCGGGGTCGTTCGTCGCCGACGACGGCTCCCGCCAGATGACGATCAAGCTCCGGGGCCGGGAGTGGGCACGGCTCCGCTACGTGGGCGCCGTCGGGGAGATCGGCCTGCGCCGGCTGCCCGCCCTTCCCACTCGCTGCTCGGTGAAGGCCCCCGCGGCGGACCCGGTCACGGTGTTCGACGTCTTCTGGACCACGTTCGCGGAGAACTACCCGTTCTTCGCGACCAAGGGCGTCGACTGACAGGCGGTGCGCGACCGGTACCGTCCCCGGATCGGCCCGAACACCACCGACGCCGAGCTGTTCGGCGTGCTGAGGGACATCCTGAAGGATCTCGGCGACGCCCACACCGCGCTGCGCGCCGGAAAGGACGAGTTCGCCCGGCCGCTGCGTCCCGGCACGAGGCCGCTGGACGGCCTGCCGGCCTTCATGGCCCTGAACAAGCGGGTCCTCGATCTCGTGGAGAAGCACGACGTCAGGAAGCCGCTGACGACATGGGGCCGGGGCGTGATCGGGTACGCCGACCTGCCGGGCGGGTTCGGCTACCTGAGGCTGGCCGCCTTCGACGGGTACGCCGACGGCGGCTTCGCGGCCAACGCGAAAGAGCTGGACCGCGCGCTGGACGAGATCTTCACCCCCGACCGGACCTCGCGCCTGAAGGGCCTCGTCCTCGACGTCCGCCTCAACTTCGGCGGGTACGACGCCCTCGGCATCCAGCTCGCCTCCCACCTCACCGGCCGGCCGTACGCGGCCTACGCCAAGCAGGCGCGCAACTCCCCCTCCGACCCCACCCGGTTCACGCGGGCGCTGCCGACCTGGGTGCGTCCGGCCGCGGGTTCTCGCTACACCGGGCCGATCGCCCTGCTGACCAGCCCGTTGACCATCAGCGCCGGGGAGACGTTCAGCCAGGCCATGACGGCCCGCACCCCGACCCCTCGGCGGATCGGCGACGCCACCCAGGGCGCGTTCTCGGACTTCCTCTGGCGCACGCTGCCCAACGGCTGGACCTTCGCCCTGCCCAACGAGCGGTTCCTCACCCGGCGGGGGACCAGCTTCGACGTCACCGGCATCCCGCCCCAGGACAGGATCGCCGACACGCTCAGCGACGAGGAGCTCGCGGCCGGCCGCGACGCCGCCTTCGACCGGGCGCTCGCCTACCTGCGCACGGCCGGGGGATCCGGCCGGTGACCCGCCTCGCGCGCCGTCCGGTACGCGGCTGCCTCCCGTCCAAGTGGACGCGAAGGTCGCCCATGAGGACGATGTGACCCGCCCGGCACGCCCATAGGTTGGGGAAATGATCCATCAGGGGCCGATCGCGAAGCCGGCGCCGCTCCTGCGGGCCGTGGCGCGAGCGCTGCTGCGGGCGGTGGTCACCGGTACGGCCGACCCGCCGCCGCCCGGGCCACGGCGTGGGCAGGTGCGGGTGCCGTGGCCGCGCGGCAGGCGGGGCGCCACCCTGGACCTCGTCCGGATCGGCGACGCGGCCCTGGCGTTCGTGGCGTTCGCGGGCGGAGTCGCGTACATGGAGGGCCCCGCGGCCGCCGCGCGGTGGCCGCACGACGAGGCGTACCTCGTGATCATGTCAGCGGCCTTCTCGCTGCCGCTGGTGCTGCGCCACCGGTGGCCGCTGGCGGCCTGGCGGTACGCGCTGCTGGCGCTCCCGGCCGGCGCGGCGGTCGTCGGCGCGTTCCTCAGCCCGCCGTACCCGCCGGGCGCGGCGATCTCCTGCCTGCTTGTGGCCTACTCCGTCGCGGTCCGCTGCGACGGCGCGGTCACGGCGGGGGTGTGGCTGGTCTCCTGCCTCGCGGCGGTGGCCGTCGACGTCGGCACCGCGCTCCCCGCGGTGACCGGGATCACCGTCGCCGTGCTGTTCGGCCACAACGTACGGGCGCGGCGGCTGGCGACCGGGAAGCTGGCCGAGGAGGAGCGGCGGGCGGAGGACGCCCTGGCCGAACGGGCGGCGCTGGCCGAACGGGCCAGGATCGCCCGCGAGCTGCACGACCTGGTCGCCCACCACATGTCGGTGATCGCCATTCAGGCCGAGGCGGTCCCGCTGCGGGCGGGGGGCGACGCGGGCCTGCTGACGCAGGGGCTCGCCGAGATCCGCGCGCTGTCGCTGAAAACGCTGGCCGAGATGCGCCAGGTGGTCGGCGTGCTGCGCGGCGCGGAGGACGCGGACACCGCGCCCCAGCCCGGACTCCACCGGCTCGACGAGCTGGTCGCGACCGCGTCCCGCGCCGGGGTGTCCTTGAGGGTGTCCGGCTCGGGCGAGCTGCGCGACCTGCCGGGCACCGTGGGGCTGACGGCATATCGGATCGTGCAGGAGTCATTGAGCAACGCGATGCGGCACGGGTCGGGATCGGACGTCACCGCGGAGCTGGTCCGCGACGGCGACGAGCTGCGAATCCGGGTGGTCAACGACGTGCCCGCCGATCCCGGAGCCACGCCGGTGGGCCTCCCCGAAAAGCGGCCGGGCCACGGGCTGGACGGGATGCGGGAGCGGGTGGAGATGCTCGGCGGCACGTTCCGGGCGGACCGGGTCGGCGCGGAGTTCGTGGTGACCGCGACCCTGCCGATCGGAGGGGGCGCCGGATGACGATCAGGGTGCTCGTCGCCGACGACCAGGGCATGGTGCGGACCGGGTTCACCGTGTTCCTGGGCGCGCAGCCGGACATCGAGGTGGTGGGCGAGGCGGCCGACGGCGAGGAGGCCGTTCGCCGCGTCGCGGAACTCTCGCCCGACGTGGTGCTCATGGACGTCAGGATGCCGGTGCTGGACGGCCTGCAGGCCACCCGGCGGATCCTGTCCTCGGGCGGCCATCCCCCCAAGGTGCTGATCCTGACCACGTTCGACCTGGACGACTACGTGTACGAGGCGCTCCGGGCGGGTGCCAGCGGCTTCCTGCTGAAGGACGCCTCCGCCGGGCAGCTCGCCGAGGCGGTCCGGGTGGTCGCGGCCGGCGAGGCCCTGCTCGCGCCCTCCGTCACCCGGCGGCTGATCTCCGAGTTCGCCCGGCTCGGCCCGAGCCGTCCCCGCGCCACGCTGGACGGGGTCACCGAACGCGAGGCGGAGGTGCTCACCCTGGTCGCCCACGGCCTGTCCAACCAGGAGATCGCCGAACGGCTCGTCCTGTCCGAGCAGACGGTGAAGACCCACGTGGGCCGCATCCTGGCGAAACTCGGCCTCCGCGATCGGGCCCAGGCGATCGTCCACGCGTACGAGACGGGCCTGGTGCGCCCAGGTGAGTGAACCCGGCGCAGCGCCCGAGCGGAGCCCCAAGACGGATCAGAAGCCGGACCGGTTACCCGGCCACGGTCGCGTGGCGGGGCACTAGATCACGTCGGAAAGCGCCGTGTCGAGCGCATCGAGGAAGTAATCGACGCTGGCAGTGCTCACACACAGGGGCGGTTTGATCTTCAGCACGTTCTGCCGGTCACCGGTGGGTTGCACGATGACGCCGAGTTGGAGCAGCCGATCGCACAGTGCCCGGGTCTCTGCTGTGGCCGGTTCCAGCGTGATGCGGTCGCGCACGAGTTCCAGCCCGAGATAGAGGCCGCGCCCGTGTGCTGCGCCGATGAGACTGTGGCGTTCAGAAAGGCGGGCGAATCCTTCGAGGAGTCGCTGCCCCATGACGCGGGCGTTTTCTTGGAGCCCTTCGTCCCTGATGATGTCCAGAACAGTGGTGCCGAGCTTCGCGCTCAGGGTGCTCCCGCCTGCGGAGGAGAAGAAGGTTCCCTGCGCCGCGAGCGACTGGGCGATCTCGGAGCGTGTGATCACCGCCCCGAGCGGGTGGCCGTTGCCCATCGCCTTCGCCACGGTGATGATGTCGGGGACCACTCCGGGATGCTGTTCGAATCCCCAGAAGACGTCGCCCTGGCGGCCGTACCCGACCTGCACTTCGTCGGCGATGCACAGACCACCGTTGGCTCGAATCGCCGCGTAAACATGGAGAAGATAGCCGTCGGGCACCTCGATGGCTCCCGCGTTGCCGTGTCGGGGCTCCGCGATGAACGCCCCGATGGGCGTTCCCTCCGCCGACCACGCCTCGATCTGGCGAACGGCGTCGCGGGCGTAGCGCATCCCCGCGCCGGCGCCACGGTACCGCCCCCGGTAGGCGTTCGGCGCCTCGAGCACGTGGACCCATGACGGCCTTGTCTGTTCGGCAAGCGGGTTGTCCGACACGCTCGTCGAGACGGCGTCGGCGGCGACGGACCACCCGTGGTAGGACTCGCTCACGCAGGCCACGTCCTTCCGGCCCGTGTGCGCGCGGGCAAGGCGAAGGGCGAGGTCGACAGCCTCCGTGCCGCTGTTGACCAGGAGCACCGTGTCGAGCGGGGCCGGCACCGTCTCGAGCAGCCGCTCGCTGAACTCGGCGACGGAGCGATAGTGGAACCGCGAATTCGTGTTCAGCATGCGCCATTGGTCCGCGACCGCTGCCGCGAGCCTGGGGTGACCGTGGCCGAGCGCGGTCACGTTGTTGACCATGTCGAGGTAGTGGCGGCCGTTGGTGTCGATCAGGTACTCGCGCCAGCCCCGCTCAATCTGCGGCGGCCGCAGGTAGTAGTGCCCCTGGAGCGGCGCGTACGCGCGGCCTCGTCGCTCGAGTTCGGCGTTCGGGTCGACTTCCCGATGCTCGCTGCTTCGGGTGAGGAGCTGTGCCGGGTCGAGGAAGACGCTACGCCATCCTGGTGCTTCGCTCGAGCGTACGAACCGTGGAAGCCGCTGCGGCGATCCGGCTCGGTCGGCGGTGACGTACCAGACCTTGATCCGTCCATCGAAGGTCGCGATTCGCCGGCCGGCCTCGACTTCGCCGTGGTGGATCATCCCCCGCGGCTCCCCCTCGATAACGAGTGCGAGGTCGCCTGCTGTGAGTGTGATGACCCGTCCGTCTGCGTCGACGCGCCCCGATACGGGAGCAATGAGTTCGATCGGTGAAGACGAGGCGACATCAACGAACAGTGGGACGTTGACCGGTTCTTCCGGGCCGGGAACGCCGGCGCGAGTAAGGCGAGGCTCGGCGAATCGAGTGACAGCAATCCCCTTCCGGCTTGCGGCCTCGAGTTGCGCGGTCTCGACAAGCTCGGCGTCGCCCAGCCATTCGCCGTTCTCAAGCGTTCGGCTGTCGTAACCGAGCACCACTTCCTGGATTTCGCGGACATCGTGGATGAACGGCAAGGCGTCGCGCCATCCCGCACGTGGTGCGGAGTCGGCGCGGATCGCGGCACGGATGGCCGCCGTCATCACGTCAGCGTCGTGATGGGAGGCTGTCGCGAACACGGCCCACTCGCGCTCCAGCGCGTTGCGGGCGTAGTCGTTCTCAGGGTCGATACTCACCTGCTGCAGCCCGCTCACGACAAGTGCCGCCCCTCGGAGCACGAGCAGCGGCCAGATGACTCCGATCTCCTCTTCCGTGAGATTGATCTTCCGATCGAATGCGGCGATGAGCGGCAGGATGGCGAGCGGTCGAGACGGGTCGTGATGCAGGACGAAACTGCATGCGATCACCAATTCACCGATGCGCCAGCTCTCGACGGCATCTCCGAAGTCGATGATGCCGCTCACTCGGCCCTCGTCATCGATCACGATGTTGTCGTCCGTCAAGTCTCCATGCACGGTCTGCACCGGAAGCTTGTCGGCGACTGCGTTGACCGCTTGGAGCGAGCGCAGCGTCGCGTTCTCGACTGTCGTTCGCCGAGAGTGGTCGCGTACGAAGCCGAGCAGCCCGAAGATCACTTCACCGGCTCGGCGCAGGTCCCACTGGATGGACCGGTTCAACCCCGGGTGAGCGAACCCCGCGAGTGCGAGGCTGACGTCAGCGACGAGCTCACCGATGCTCTCGAGGGTCCGCTCCGACAGGTGCGCCCTCTCGATCAACGGCCTTCCTTCGACCCAGGTGAGAAGCCGCGCGAAATGCCGACCGTCCCGAAGCTCCACCGGTGCCTTGTATCCGCCGTCAGCGGTCCGCACGGGGTGAGGAACGTTCAGTCCACGTTCGCGGAGGCGTCGCATGATTGCGTTCTGGGCGTCGACCACCGCCTCGCTGAAGGCCGAGTTGCTGACTTTGAGCAGCCAGCGCCCGCCATGGCCGTCATCGATGAGGAAGTTCCGGTCCTGTTGGCTGCCGAGCTCGGTCGCGTGCCCTTCGATGCCGAACAGGTCCCTCGCGATCATGTTTGCTTCGGAGGCCGTGACGGCAGGACGCGGAAGCTCCCACGCTTGATTCATTTGCAAACCCCGTTCCACACTACGGATTCAGCATCATAAATGGTCCGTTACAGCTGATTCATCACCCACCCGCGCTCAAGGGTTCATACTGGTCACCATGAGTGCTGAGCGCGCGGGCGCCCGTGATCACGAATACGTTCTCGACGAGATCGATCGGCAACTGCTGACCCTGCTGCAGAAGGACGGACGCCTTGCGTACTCAGAGCTCGGGAACACAACCGGGCTGTCGGCCGGCGCCGTGAGGGCACGCGTGTTGAGGTTGCAAGAAGACGGCATCCTCCAGGTCGTCGGCGTGACCGACCCGCTCCGGCTCGGCTACCGGAACATGGCGATGCTTGCGATCAACGTCGAGGGTGACATCGACGCGACAGCCGATGCGATCGGCGAGGTCGACGGGGTCATCTACGTCATCCTGGCGGCAGGGTCGGTGGATCTGCTCGTCGAAGTGATCGCCACCAGCTCAGACGAGCTCTACGAGATCATCAACCGCCGGCTCCGGACGATCCCCGGAGTGCGGACCGTCGAGACGTTCATGTACTACCGCATTCACACCCACCGCTTCGCGTGGGGCGTCGTACCCGACTGAGCACTCATTCCGGCGTTGCGCTCGGGGCAACGACGTCGAGCAGGCTCCCGAGGGCCATGCGCCTGCCGAGTACCCGCTCAGCCGCGCGGTGACCGGAAAGAAGTGCCCCGTGCACCGTTGCCGGATCGACGCTCCAGGTCGCTTCCCCCGCGAGGTGCAGCACTCCCCCGACCGGGGTCGCCATCGCATCGTGGTCCGCGTGTGAGGCGCCCGCCGCGATGTAGGAGTAGGAGCCACGAGCGAACTCATCCGATCCCCAACGAGTGATCCAGTGGCCGACCGGTTCGGGGACCGCATCTCCGTAGATCCGCCGAAGAGACGCAAGCACTGAGGTGACGATCTCCTCGTCGCTCATCGTCTCGATCCGCCGGCCCCACCGGCCGCCGGCGAACGTCAACAGCATGGGCCTGCCGCTGAGGGCGGACACGTCGTACCAAGAGTGCCAGGGAACGCTCGCCGCGCCGAGCTGGCGAATCGCGTAGACACCGTCCGGCCAGAACCGCTCGGGGAACTGCAGGAAGACCTTGTTGAACACTCCCATCCCGATACGGTCGACGGAGGAGGACACGGGTTCTGGCAACTCGGGCGTAAAGGTGATCGCCCCCGCCTTGAGCACCCCCAGCGGCACTGTGACCACGGCGTTCGCCGCTTCGAACGACTCGGTTTCCGTCTCGACGCGCACGCCTGAGGCCGACCAGCTGACGGCCTTCACGGCATGCCCGAGGCGTATGTCCAGGCCCTCGGCAAGGGCACGCGGGAGCGCGTCGTACCCGTCCGGGAAGAGGACTTCGTCCCCATCGATGGTGTCCTCGTCGAGGCCGTGGGCGGCGACGTCGTCGATGAATGCTCCGCACTGCTCCTCAATGCGATGCCGGTAGAACTCCCGGACACGCGCCTTGCGCTCCGGGTCCCATTCGAGTGCCGAGAGTGCGCGCTCAGTGGCCTGCGCGTAGTTCGCGCCACGTTCCGATGCCGCAACAGCCGCCTGAAGCCGCCGGTCAGCCGCTTCGACATCGGCTACCCAGCGGCTCGCGGCCTGCTCGTCAAGCAAGCCGTACTGCTCGTCGTAGTTCGCCATCGGACGCCCGCCTGCCTGGAAGCTTCCGACGGTGGACTCGACCGTCCTCATGCCGACCGCGGCGACGAGCTCCGTCAGGGGATTTCCGACCAGACCGTGGATCCACGACGCGCCGCGATCCACCGAGAAGCCCGCAGTCCGGTCGGTCCACATCCGTCCGCCGACGCGATCACGCGCCTCGAGGACGACCACACGCCGACCCGCGCCGTGCAGCAGGCGCGCCGTGGCGACACCTGCGATACCGGCACCTACCACGATGGTGTCGATCATGTTCTATTCCATTCGCATCAAGGTTGACGACATGGCGGGACGCTCCGCCCAGGGGTCTGGGCCGGCGTCGCCGGGTCGGGTTGCGAACTGGTCGAGCACGCCTTCTTCTCCCACCCATGGAAGTTCTGGTCCTGTCGGCTGCCGAGCTCGGTTGCGCGCCCTTCGATGCCGAACAGGTCCCTCGCGACCACGTTCGCTTCGCGAGCCGTGACGGCAGGACGCGACAGCTCCAACGCTCGATTCCTCTGCAGGGCCAGCTTTCTACTAATGATTCATCATCGTATAGGGTTCCTCACAGCCGATTCATCACCTTATGGCTATCAGCGTGACCACACCAGCCACGCCGGCGCCCACTCGCCGGCCCGCGGCGGGCCGTCGCCCGGTGAACCGTTGTCCGGCGGGCCGGCGTCCTCCCCCACCTGGCGCTGCCCGGTTGAGTGCGGCGGCGCGGTTCAGCCCTGCTGTTGGTTCAAGGTCTTCTCAAGGGTTCGCAGCGCCGCGACACACTGTGCCCGGGTCGGGTTTCCGGCGCGCAGCGCGGTCAGCGCCCCGTCGATCGCGTTGTCCAAGGCGTGCCAGTCCCGCGGGGAGCGAGGCTTGAGGCCTGCCTCTGCGGCGTCCCAGGCCACCTCAAGGTCTTTGATCCGCGTTTTCGCGCCGACGAGGTCGCCCTTGACGGTCAACGCGTTGACGTCGTCGATGATGACCGCGAAAGAGGACAGATCCCCAAGCGTGGCCGACACCACCTGCCGTGCCTTCGTAGCCCCCGCCGCTGTCGAGTCCCCTGCTGCCGTGCCAGGGGAGTCAGCGGATCCGGTCACCGCCACGCCTGACCCGGGAGTCTGGCCGGCGGCTCCGACCGACAACCAGCTGCCGATCCCGACGACGGCGGCGATGCCGGCGGCAGCCCACATCAGGTCCGACGGCCGGCCCAGGCTCGCCCGGCCCGACTTGCCCCCGGCATCCGCAGAGTGTGCGCCCGCGCGGCGGGCCCTGGTTGTGGCCGCCTGCTCGCGCGCGACAAGCACGACGATGACGGCGAAGAACAACACGCTGGTCCGGGTGGCGCCGAGACCCGCACCACCGAGCGAGTGGTCCTGGGTGAGCAGATCACCGACCGCGGCGCCCAGCGGGCGGGTCAGGATGTAGGCGGCCCAGAACGCGGCCACCTGCCAGGCCTCGATCCGCCACAGCACCAGCGTGACGAGGAAGGCGCCGCCGAAGATCAGCGCACCGTTGCGGAACCCGAGGCTCAACGCCTCGGTGGACAGGTCGCCGGCCGCGGTGCCCAACGCGAAGGTGGTCAGGATGGCGCCCCAGTAGAACGCCTCCCGCCGGGGCGTGTTGATCGCCGTGATCGACAGAGTCATCTCCTGCCGGTACCAGACGGTGAAAACCACGGCGAGGAGCGCCGCGAACAGCGCCGTGCTGACGTACAGACTGACCCCGAGGGTGTCGGTGAGGAAGTCGGTGATCTGCGTTCCCGAGATGCTCACCAGCACCACGGACAGCCAGTAGATCCACGGGGTGTACCGGCGGGTGGAGGCCTGCAGCACCAGGGCCGCTGCCAGGACGACGAACACCAAACCATCGGTCACCACCGGGCCCAGCCCGACATTGACCGACAGGTAGTCCGCGAACGTCTCCCCGACCGTCGTCGAAAGGATCTTGATGACCCAGAAGGTCGCGGTGACCAGGGGCACCTTGTTCGTCATTTGTCGCAGCCGACGGGGAGCAGAGGTGGCTACCATGCGCACGCTCCAGACAGGAAAAGGGGACCAGTGAGTGGAAGCCCCTCGTGTTTCTCCGGTGAGGCAACGGTAGGAGGGCGATGATTAACGCCCGCTTAGCGCGAGATAAGCCGAGTTCTTACCCGAAGGGTGCCGTTCAGGCCGGCGCCGGCAGTCGCCGGCGGTCGAGGAGAGCCACTCCCAGGGCACACCCGCACCCCAGCGCCACGAAGGCCGTCCACGGCAGCCACCTGTACGTGGATTCCCACATCAGACCGGTGAGCAGGTTGCCCAGGGCGGTCGCGACACCGGACACGGTCGAATAGAGGCCGTAGTGCGTGGCGACGAGACGTCCACGCGACAGCCGTACGATGACGTCCATCTCGAACGGGCAGATCAGCATCGTCCCCACGGCCAGCAGGGCCGCGCCGGCCAACATCGGCAGCATCGCGAGATGTTCGGCCACCTCCTCGTTGAGGACGGAGGGCACGACGGGCTGCGGAAACGCGACCAGAGGCACGAACGCCAGCGCCATCACCACGAGACCGGCCGCCAGGCAGCGCGGCGGCGACCACCGCTTCGCCGCCCACACACCCACCCGTTCCTGCAACGCGATCGCCAGCACCGCCGACAGCGCGAACAGTTCGCCCATCCCGAAGTCCTGTTCGGGCCCGAGCGTGCGGCCCATGACCAGCGGCACCGTGACGTAGATCTGGAACGGCAGCAGGTACGACCCGGCCATGGCGAGGGAGAACACGACGAAGTGGCGGTCCCGCAGGACCCGCCGCCATCCGGCGCGGTCCTCCCTGGGGGCCGTGGCGGCGACGGCGGGAAGCGCGACCGCCTGGACCATGGCGAGGACGGCGAACACCGCGGCGGCGACGAGCGCGACCAGGCGGAAGTCCAGCGCGGCCAGCGCCAGCCCGGCCAGCGGGCCGAGCAGCAGCCCGGCCTGCCCGGCCACGTTGAAACGGCCGAACAGGATGGTCCTGCGGTCACCGGCGACCGTCGCCAGCATGGTGCGTATCCCCGGGTCGAACAGCGCGCCCGCGAAACCGGTCGCCGCCGAGGCCAGCACCAGCGCCGGCACCCTGTCGGCGAACGCGAGCAGCCCGAACCCCGCGGACCTCAGCGCGCACCCGGTCACGACGGCGGCTCGGCACCCGAACCGGTCGGCCAGATGCCCGCCGACCAGCGCCAGCCCGCGCTGGCTCGCGTTGCGGATCCCGAGGATCAGTCCCACCGCCGACGCGGTCAGGCCGAGGCCGTGCGTGAGGTGCCCCGCGAGGTAGGGCATCAGCAGGGTGAAGCCGAACTTGATCGAGAACTGGCTGGTCAGCAGGAGCCGGACGAGATTGATGTCACTCATGGTGACGAGCAGGCTACTCATTGCTCGGTTAGCGTCCCGCTTACCTTCGCGGGGCCACCATGGGCGGATGAGGTCGTTGCGCAGCCGTCTGCTCACCACGATCACGGGCGTGGCCGTGCTGGCCGTCTCCCTGTTCGCGGTGCCGCTGGCCGTGGCCGTCACCCGGCTCTACCACGACGGAGCGATCGAGTCACTGGAAATGGAGGCGACGTGGGTGGCCTCCACCTTCTCCGGCCCCGCCCCGGTTTCGCTCCCCACCGGTCTTCCCCGCGATATGACCATCGGCGTCTACACCACAGACGGACGGCGGCTCCTCGGATCGGGCCCTGCCCGCTCGCCGCTCAGGGAGGGTGTCGAGGGGGACGTCCTCACCGCCACCGCGCCCATCCCATCCGACGAGACGCCGAGAGTGGTGAGGATCGCCACCTCGTACGACACGGTGGCCGGCAAGACGCACATCGCTTGGCTCATCATGGCCGGGCTGGCCGTACTCGTGATCGGGTTGGCCGCCGCTTTCGCACGTCGTCAGTCGGCGAGGCTCGCCGCGCCGCTGGAGGATCTGACGCGCTCCGCACAGGCCCTCGGCGACGGCGACTTCACCATCCGGGCAGCGCGATCCAATGTGCGGGAGGCCGACCAGGCCGGGCTCGCGCTGGAAGCCACCGCCCGCAGGCTGGGTGACGTACTCGATCGCGAGCGCGCCTTCAGCGCCAACGTCTCCCACCAGCTCCGCACCCAGCTCACCGGGATGATGCTCGGGCTGGAGGCGGCCCTGGCCCGCCCGGACGCCGCCCTCGCCGACGCCGTTCACACCGCACTCGGGCGAGGCGAGCGGCTGCAGACCGTGATCGACGACCTCGTACGGCTCACTCGTGACAACCGGACCGGGTCGGCGCCGCTCGACGTACCCGCCGTGCTCGACGAAGTCAGGGAGTGCTGGCAGGGCCCGCTCGCCGCCCAGGGACGCCGGCTGACGGTCAGCGTGCCGGATGACCTGCCCCCCGTCGCCGCCTCCGCCGCGGCGGTGCGGCAGATCCTGCGCGTGCTGCTCGACAACGCCTTGGTCCACGGTGAGGGCGAGGTCACCGTCGAGGCGGCGGACCTCGCCGACGGCATCGCGATCGAGGTCGCCGACCGCGGGCCGGGAGTCCCCGAGGGTGTGGACGTGTTCGCGCGGCGCGCGGCCGACGGGCACGGCATCGGCCTGGCGCTGGCCCGCTCGCTGGCCGAGGCCGAGGCGGGCCGCCTGGTCCTGCGCAGGACCGTTCCGCCGGTCTTCAGCCTTCTGCTGTCTCCGGCAGCTCGTAACGGTAGCCCCGTCCCCGTACCGTAGCGATCCGCTGCGGATCCTCGCCGTGATCGATGAGTTTGCGGCGGAGCGCGAACACGTGCACGTCGAGCGTCTTGGTCGGCCCGAACCAGTTGACGTCCCACACCTCGTCCATCAACTCCTCGCGGGAGACGACCTCACCGGCGCGGGCCGCCAGCGCGGCCAGCAGGTCGAACTCCTTGGGCCGCAGCGCCACCTCGTCGCCCGCGACGTACGCCCTGCGAGCCGGCAGGTCGAGACTGAGCCGCCCCACCTTCAAGGTCCGGTCGTCGTCCCGGGGCGTCGCCTGCCGACGCAAGTGGGCTCGAATCCTGGCCAGCAGCTCGGTCAGCCGGAACGGCTTGGTCAGATAATCGTCCGCTCCCGCGTCGAGCGCCACGACCACCTCGAACTCCTCGGTGCGCGCCGTCAGCACCACGATCACCGACTGCGGCACAACCGCACGCAACCGGCGGCACACGGTGACACCGTCATCGTCCGGCAGCCCCAAGTCCAGCAGCACCAGATCGGGCATGACCGCCCTGCCCAGATCGATCGCCTTCGCCCCCGTGGTCGCGAGGTCGGTCCGATAGCCCGCGACGGTCAGCGCCGCCTCCAGCTCCGGCCCGATCACCGGATCGTCCTCCACCACAAGCACCCGCGCCATGCACTCAGCCTCTCACCGACTCGGCCGTCGTCAGGCGCCGACGAGCTGGGTGGCAGTGTCACCTACCTATGAGTAACTGAGTAGTCCGGCGCATGGCGGCGGTGATCGGGATGGGAAATCCTGCTGGAATGCAACCCGGTGGACATCCCCGCTGTCCGGACTGCGCTGAGCCTCTCACCGGTCCCCCCGCGACCTGCCCGGCCTGCGCGCTGCCGCTGCGCGGCGCTGTCGCGGGCGAACTGTGGCGGGTCGACCTGGCACTCGCCGACCTCAGGACGCGTGAGGCGCAGCTGACGGCCAGGCGGAACGAGCTCGTCGCGGCGTTGCGGGCCGCCCGCATCGGGACCAACCAGGCCGAGGATTACTCCGGGGCCGTGTCGTCAGCGGCGCTCAGCCCCGGACGGCCGAGGGATCTGCCGGTGAAGGCAGTACAGAACCTGCTGCTGGCACTCGGCGGGCTCCTGCTGGTCGTCTCCGCGATCGTGTTCACGGCGGTGAGCTGGGGGCACCTCGGCATCGGGGGGCGGGCGGCGATTCTGCTCGGGTTGACCGGGCTCGTCCTCGCGGCCCCGATCCCGTTACGGCGACGTGGCCTGGCCGCGACGGCGGAGACCCTGGCCATGCTCGGTCTGGCGCTGCTGTTCCTCGACGGCTACGCCGCCTGGCAGGTCGGGCTGGCCGGTCTCGACGCGATCCGTCCTCAGCCTTACGCTGCCGGACTCACCGGGGTCGTCGCCGTGGCCTTCGCGACCTATGGCCGGCTTGCCCGGCTCAGGTTGCCGATCCCTGTGGCTGTCGGGCTGGCGCAGCTTCCGCTCGCGGTGCTGGCGTTCGACGAGGACGCCATCTGGCTCGTCGCGGCCTTGCTCGCCACCGCTTGCGCCGACGCGACGGCCTGGCTGGTCAAGCGGCGGGGAATGGTGGCTGTCTGCTTCGGGTGCACGTGGTCGCTCGCCGTGGCGATCGGGCTCGCGGAGTCGCTGGAAACGTACGAACCGCGTAGTGCCTGGCCACTGTCCGGTGCTCTGATCGTCGCCGTGGCGGCAGGGCTGGTCATCGCCGTTCGCGCGACGAGGCCGTGGTCGGTGGCGCTCACCGCGTTGTCGTCGATCACGCTGATCACGGCGCTCGCGGTCCCCACGCGCATGGCTTTGGAGAGCCCTTGGGCGGTCGTGCCCGCGCCTCTCGCCGGGCTGGCCGTGACCGTGCTCGCCGTTCTGGCCCCCCGTACGGCTTCAGCGGTCAGGGCGGCCCCGCTCAGGGCGGCGGTCGTCGAGGCGGCGGCCACGGCCGCTGTCACGGCTGCGATCGCGACAGCTCTGCTCTCGACGCCCGTGGCGACGCCGGCGATCGTCGCACTGGCTGGACCACTGGCTGGATCACCGGACCAGGGCGGGGTCTGGAGCGGCATCGGGACGACGGGAGTCCGTGAAGCACTGGGTGCGCAGTCGATCGCCGGGCCGCCCGACCTGGTCGTGCTCGCGGCGCTCGCACTCGTCTGTGCGTTCCTCGCGCTCCTCGTCGTGCGGCATGGCAGGACGGACGACGCCGTTTCGCGCGCCCGGCTTCGTATGCTGGTCGTCGTCGCGTCGGCTTTCGCCTCGGTGACGGTGGCCGTCTGCCCTGTCGCGCTCGGCCTGCCGTATCCGGCGGCGATAGCCGTACAACTGGTGCCGGCTGTCAGTCTCGCCGCGATCTCGGCCAGGACCGCCCTGGTGAGCGTTCTGGCGCTCGCGGCGGCGCTGGAAGCATGCGCGTGGGCGCTCGTGTCCGAGCCGGCCACGTTGATCGTGCTGGGGGTCCTCGCCGTCACGGCCGCGGTTACCGCCCCCGTCGCCCGTGCGCCGGCCGTACGCACCGGGGCCGCCGCGACGGCGACGCTGCTGATCGGTGGTGAAGCGGTCGCGCTGTGGGTCGCCACCGACCTTCAGCCGCGATTCGTCACCTTCGTCCTCCTCGGAATGGCCGGCGTAGCCATGATCGTCGCGGCGCTGCTCAAGGCCGGGCCGCGGGTGGCGGTGGAGATCACGGGATACGCGCTCGGGTCGGCCGGTCTGCTTCTGGCTGTGGATCTGCCGATGTTCAGCCTGGCCTGCGCTGTGGCCGGCGTCCTGGCGACCGGTACGGCTCTACGGCCGGACCGGCGGGTGGCCGGGTACGTCGGAACCGCCTTTCTGCTGTTGGCCGGCTGGACCCGGCTCCTGGCGGAGCGGGTCGAGCTGGTGGAGGCCTACACGGTGCCGTTCTCCCTGGTGCTGCTCGCGATCGGCTGGCGGCGGGCACGAGAGTCATCGTCGTGGCCGGCCTACGGCGCGGGCCTGTCCTTCTCCTTCCTTCCGAGCCTCCTGGCGGTCTATGCGCAGCTCGGGGGCTGGATCCGCCCATTGACACTGGGAGTCGCGTCGTTCGTGGTCCTGTTGCTTGGTGCGAGATCACGGCTCCAGGCGCCCGTGGCGCTCGGTGGGTTCACGCTGGCCGCCGTCGCCGTGCACGAGCTCGCGCCATGGATCGCGCAGCTTGTGACGGCGGTGCCTCGCTGGGTTCCGGTGGCGGCGGGAGGCATGGCGCTGGTCCTGATCGGGGCCACCTACGAGGCTCGGCTGAAGGACGTCCGCCGGATGCGCGACGGATTCCGAGGTCTGCGATAGCGACGCCGCAGGACGGTCACCGGGCCAGGCGTAGCACCGCCAGCGGGCTGGAACGAACACGTAGGCGTCGCGCAGGAAACGACCTGCCCGAATACCACCTTGCTCACAACCATGCCAACTAGCATGCCAGCTAGCATGGTTGCGATTGAGGAGATCAGATGTTCGACGCGGAACTCGCAGAGATCGTCGCAAACCTACGTACTATCGGTGCGGACATCGCCGACGTCGAGGTGAGGAAAGCCCAGGGCGGCCTGCCCAAGTCGCTGCGCGAGACCCTCTCGGCGTTCGCCAACACGCGTGGCGGAGTCATTATCCTGGGTCTGGACGAAACGCAGGGCTTCAATGCCACAGGACTCCCCGATCCGGCGAAGGTTGCGGCGGATCTAGGTTCCATGTGTGCCGAGGACATGGAACCCCCACTGCGGCCGTTTATCAAGATCCACAACTTCGAGGGCGTCCAGGTCCTGGTAGCCGAGCTCCCCGAGATCGACCCCGCCCAGAGGCCCTGCCACTCACGCGGTGCCGGCATCACCAAAGGCAGCTACATCAGAGTCAGCGACGGCGATCGCAGGCTTTCCGCCTACGAGGTCCAGGTCATGCTCTCGTCACGCGGACAGCCCCGCGAGGACGAACAAGCCGTCCACGGCATCGGACTGGACGACCTTGATACGGCCAGTGTCGACGCGCTGATTGCCCGGTTGAGAACCAACAGGCCGTACGCATTCAAGGATCTGGACCGCCTTGCGGTACTGCGCCGTGCCAAGGTGCTGGTACGCGGGAAAGACGGCGAGGACGCGGTCTCGCTGGCAGGGCTGCTGACGCTGGGCAGATTTCCGCAGGAGCACTTTCCCCAACTCATGGTCACCTTTGTCCACTACCCCACCGAGACCGGTCCCCAGTCCACCGAGAGGTTCCTGGACAACGTGACGTTGGAGGGGCCTATCCCGGTCATGGTCCGGGACACGTTGGCGGCCATCCGCCGGAACATGTCCCGGCGAGCGATCATCGGTGGTGCGGGCCGACAGGACGTTTGGGAGTATCCCGAGACCGCTCTGCGTGAAGCGGTCGTCAACGCTCTGGCCCATCGTGATCTATCCAGCGGCGCCCGAGGCACTCAGGTCCAGGTCGAGATGTATCCTGATCGGCTTGTCATCCGAAACCCCGGCGGCCTGTTCGGCCCCGTCACCGTCGACAGCCTCGGCGAGGAAGGCATTTCCTCGGCCCGCAACGCCACCCTCATCAAACTCCTCGAAGACGTCTCGCTTCCCGGCGAAACTCGCACCGTCTGCGAGAACCGCGGCTCAGGTATCCGCGCGATGCTCGACTCGCTACTCACCGCCGGCATGAGCCCGCCTCAGTTCGCCGACAAGATCTCCTCGTTCCTCGTCACCTTCCCCAATCACACTCTCCTGAGCGGAGAAACCGTCAACTGGATCCAGAGCCTGGGCGAGCACGGGCTGACAGACAGCCAATGCATCGCCCTCGCCCTCTTGCGCGACGAAGGAGCCCTCGACAACCGCGCCTACCGCAATGCGACCGGCGTCGACTCTCGCGTAGCCACCAACGAACTCCAGGATCTCGTCGCACGCGAACTCATCACACAGGCCGGAACCCGCCGCTGGGCCAGATACGAACTGTCCCAGCGACATCCCACGGCCAAAGGCTCAGTCTCCCGCGCGGACCGCAGACCACAGTTGCTCGCCGCCCTGAGCGACGAGAGCCTGTCGCGTGCCGAGTTGGTCGCACGAACCGGCCTGAGCGACCAAACCGTCCGACGATGGCTGAAGATCATGCGCGAAGAAGGCACCATCGAATTTCTCGGCGACAGCCCCAAGAGTATGCATGTGCGCTATCGCCGCGCACGCCAAGAGCGCCTCTTCAGTCCAGAGGAGTAGGTTCCTGTCATGAAGCCGATCACTATAGATTGTGATCGGCCGACCTGGATGTGATGGCCCGCTGGGGTGCTGAGGCGCAGGGCCTGGGCCGGGTTCCTCCCCGGCGCCGACCCAGAGGGCCAGCCGGTCCCCTGCCTGGTGCCCGGAGGCCGCCACCGTCCTGCCCATGTGGGGACGGCCGTTCCGGCCGGTCCAAGGAGCGGACCGGGCCGCGACGACAGGGGTCCGGAGCACCCGTACGACCTGGGCGGTCACCCGCCGGTGGCTCTCGGCACAGGCGTCCGCGCCGCGGATCAGGAGGGAGCCGGCTCGCCGTCGGCTGGGTCTCCTGGCTGCTGCTGCGCGACGGGGTCCGGGCCCGGCTGGCCGCGGCCGGGCAGTGGTTGCGCGGCGTCCTCGGCTGCGGTGAGGACGAGGCCGGCATACGTCCGGCAGGGTGAACACTCACGAGTCGTGGGTGACGGGTGCCAGCCACAGCCCGACGAGCGCGTCGATCAGCCCGGTCGCCGTGCCGGGCCAGCTGGGCCTGGGCGTGGGGGCGCCTTCGGCGCCGTGGCGGTCGGGTTCACTGAACCCGCGCCGATCAACCAAGTCAAGCGACTGATTCAAAGGTCCTGTGACGAATCTCCCGGTGCTCGCGGGCGCGGACCGCCAGGGTCACGGGTACGGCGTGGCCCAGGACTCCGGCTCCCCAGCCCAGGATGGGCCAGATCGGCCACGGATACCAGAAGCCCGTCGCCCGCCCGACGACGAGCCAGACGGCCACCAGGAGAAGTGACGTGCCCGCGTAGACGCCGGCATGGATGCGCACTCCGAGCCTGGCCGCCCTGGCCTTGCGGGCCCGGCGCAGCGCCCGGTCCCTCGACGTACGCAGCCTGGCCGGCAGGTCGGCGAGGAGGGCGTCGAGCTCGGTGCGGTGCCGCGCTCGCGTGGCGACGTCGAGGCGCTCGTCGAACTCCTCTTTGGTCAGGTAGCCGGCGCCGAACGCGTCGCCGAGCAGCTCGACGGCACGGTCGCGCTCGGCGGCGCCGACGCGGGGCGCTGTGGCCGGGGCGTCGGCGGGCCTGGAGCCCGGCGCGGCGCCGGAGTCGATGTTCACGGGGGGCCTCCAGGGTCGGGCGGACGACGACCGCGCGAACGCGGATAACTTCAGCATCGCATGAGCGCGTCAGCTAATGCAATACGCTAAAGTTAACATGTGACAACTGAGAGGGGAGACAGACCGATGGAGGGGTCCTCGGCGACCGGTCCTTCACGACGCCAGAGGGTGCGTGACGCGACGCTGCGCGAGCTGATCGCGGTGAGCCGCGAAATCCTGACGAGCCAGGGTGTCGAAGCGCTGACGATCCGGGCGGTCGCCCGGGAGATGGGGATGACCCCGCCCGGGGTCTACCGCTACTTCGACAGCCACCGCGCCCTCCTCGACGCGGTGATCGTGGCGATCCTGGACGAGCTGACCGAACACATCTCCGCCAGGGTCGGCGAGGTGGACGAGACGGACACGGCGGGCAGGCTCGTCGTCGCCAGCAGGGCACTGCGGTGCTGGGGGGTCGAGCATCCCCGGGAGTTCCACCTCTCCCTGGTCGTGTCCCCGCCGGAGGAGGAGAGCCAGGCGGTCGGCCAGGCGCGACGCCAGGTGGGCAAGCTGTTCGGGGAGATCTTCGCCGAGGTCTGGCGCGACCACGGCAGCGCCTCCCCCGCTCCCTGGCCCGGCGAGCCGCGGATCGAGCCACTGGCCGAGCGGCTCGTCCGGATGCTGGAGATCGTGATGCCCTCCGCCCCCGCCGCGGTCGCCTTCACCCGCTGCTGGACGCGGCTGTACGGAATGGTCTGCCTGGAGTCACTCGGCCTCCCGCGGGTGATCGGCGACGAGACGGGCGAGTTGTTCGAGGCTGAGCTGGCCGACCTCGCGCGGATGCTCGGCCTTCCCGAGGCCGCCCTGAGCACCGGCCGCTGACGTCCCCCCACCGCTACCTCACAGGAGTGCCCGATGACCCCCCTGCAGCTCAGCCAGCCGACCCAGTTGATCGCCGGAGCCGTTCTGCTGACCGTCGTGACCATCGAGTTCGGCGGGTGGTTCCTCACCCGGATCGTCCGCGGTCAGGTGCCGATGACGCCCTTCCAGCAGACGTTCGCCCGCGCCGGGCACGCGCACGCGGGGGTGCTGGTCACCCTCGGGCTGGTGTGCCTCCTTTTCGTCGACGCCACCGGCCTCGACGGCGTCGCCCTGTGGACCGCCCGGCTCGGCGTGCCGGCCGCCGCCGCGCTGATGTCGGCCGGATTCTTCCTGTCGTCCCTCGGACGGGACGTGACCCGGCCGAACCGGCTGATCGTCCTGCTCTGGATCGGCGCGCTCTGCCTGGCGGCGGGCGTGCTGACTCTCGGCGTCGGCCTGCTGACCGACTGACCTTCGACGGTTCCCGCATGAGGCCGGATTCCCGGGGTACGCGCAAGCGGGAGAGTGCGCCACGGGGCCCGTGCGGGGCGGCGGCGGACAGGTCGTCCGTCACCCCCGCACGGGCCCCGCTCACCTGTCGTGGACGGTGACCACGTACCCGTCGGGGTCGCTGAAGGAGAACGTCCGGCCGAACGGCCCGTCGACCGGCTCGGACAGGATCGGCACCCCGGCCGCGGCGAGCTCGTCGTGGAGCCGCTGGGCGTCGTCGGCCTTGAACCACAGCGCCACCCCGAGGCCCGGACGCGGGGCCGCCCCCAGGTCGACGCCGGGCAGCGGCTCGCGGACCGCGAACGGGATGGGCGCGGTGGCGAACACCACGGCGTGCGGCGGCCCGGCCGGGTCCCGCCGCAGCCCGAGGCGCTTCTCGTAGAACGCGGCCGCTGCCTCCAGGTCACGCACCTGCAACGCCACGAAATCCACTCCGGTGACGGTCACGATTTCCTCCTATGTCAGAGCTTTGACATGAGGGATCGTATGTCAGAATGTTGACATGAAGCAACTGAGCACCGGCGCGGACCTCGGCCGCCTGGTGGGCTACCAGCTGAAGAGAGTCCAGGCGGCCCTGCGCTCGGCCATGGACGCCACGCTGCGCCGCCACGACCTGACCACTCCGCAGTACGTGTGCCTGGAACTGCTCGACCAGCGGCCGGGGCTGTCCAACGCCGAACTGGCCAGGGGCGCCTTCGTGACCCGCCAGTCGATGAACGTGTTGCTCCGCAATCTCGAGGACGCCGGGCTGGTCGAGCGGCCGGCGTCGGCGCCGCAGGGCAGAGCGCTGCCCACCACCCTGACGGCGGAGGGCAGGGCCCGGCTCGTCGCCGCGCGGGGCGACGTGCTCGAGATCGAACAGCGGATGACCGCCCACCTTGACGTGGAGCAGGCCGACCTCCTGCTGGGCCACCTGGAGCGGATGACGGACGCCTTGGAGGGCCGAACGCCCGCGGACGCGGTCGGCCGGAAGCGGTAGCGGAGCCACCGATTCGGACCCCTGAGGCGTGCCCCGGCATCGGTCACAGGGGTCACCCTCGAGATCCGCCTCCCCTGACGTCAGAGTAGGGTGATTCTGTTCACGTGGTTCTCCCGGCCGACGCGCAGCCGTCCCGCGACATCCCCGCACCCCGCGTCGCGACCGCCGGGAAACCAGGGATCCAGGGCGGCCCCGCCGCCCACGAGGGCCGGCCCGCACGGGAGACTCCTCCGCGGCGGGCCCGCCGACACCGGAGACCGCACGTGGAGAGGAGGACGATGTCCGTCTACCGCGTCAGGATGTACAGCGGGTTCCAGCGCACCCTCACCGCCGACCGCGTCGTCGTCAACGGCGAGAACATCTGTTTCGAGCGGAGCAGGAACGGATCCTGGGTGGCGGCGCTCCAGCTGCCGACGCAACTGGTCACCCGGGTCCGCCGACGGTGCGTCCAGCCGGACGGCACGGTGACGTGGAACGTGGAGAAACCAGGGCCCAGCACCTACTGATCGGCCTCGCGCGGACAAGTTCATCCCAAGTGCCGCCTAAGCCGGGCCGCCTAAATTCACCGGCGTAAGGAATTCCGAGGTTCCCCCCGGATAACGGGCCTGACCTATCCGTCCGAGGCCGAACGGGCCGGACGCGATCCCCGGGCGGATATGGATCGAGGTCACCCCGCTGCGCGTGCTGTGGTGGCCGCATGGGCGGCTCGACGCGCCTCCCCTGCGATGGAACGCGGCCCCGGACGTGACCGCGCCGCCGTCGGACCCCGCCCCCACGGGAACCGGCGCTCCGGGATGGCCGGAGCCGGATGTCGCGGACCGCGCGCGCTCTGGCGCCGCGGCTCGAACGGGAGGCCGCGCGGCGCGGCAGCCCGTTCCCGTGCCCCGGCGTCCTCGCCGATCACAGGCGCGCGAGCGCGTCACGGGCCGCCTTCTCCCAGTGGGGAGAGCCGACCTGCCGGGCGACCTCCACCGCCCGGCCGTAGTGTCCGGCCGCCGCCTCCGGCCTGCCGAGGAACACCGCGAGGTCGCCGAGCGTGTGGGCGATCGGCCCGAGCGTGACGGAGGCGCTGTTGAGCCCGGCCATCTCCCCCTCCACGGGAAGGAGCAGGCGGTAGCACTCCCCGGCCGCCTCGCGGTCGGCCAACGCGATCGCGGTCGCCGACCGCGCCGCCATCATGAACAGCCAGGAGTAGTCACGGCGTGGAAGGGCCGCCGGCCACACGGCCCTGGCCTCCTCCAGGCGGCCGGACAGCGCGAGGGCGAGGGCGTACGCCTCTCCGGCGTCACCGGGAATCCGCTCCCACAGCGGGGTGATCGCCTCCAGGCACTCGTCGACGCGTCCCGTCACGAGACGGACCACAAAACTGCCTACGGCGCCCATGAGGGACGATATCGACGCCCCTGACTCCGCCATCCGGTCGCCCAGCGTCGTGTACGCCCTCTCCGCCTCGTCGAACTCTCCCCGCACGAGCAGGTGCAGGGCGTCGAGGAACGCGAGGATGCCGAGGGCGTGGCCGAGCTGGCCGCTCGTCGAGTGCTCCGCCGCCTGGTCGGCGTGGCGCCGGGCGGCGGCCCAGTCGTTGCGGCCCAGCGCGACCATGCAGAGCGCCGCGTGACCGAGCGTCTGGTAGCCGAGCAACCCGGCCGCCGTGGAGACCCGCACCAGCTCCTGCCCCAGGCTCTCCAGCTCCTCGCGCCTGTCCGGGGCGTGACAGGCCCAGTATCGGGCGTTCAGCGCCATGCACAGCAGGTGCGGGTCATCGATGCCGCGGGCGATGGCCACCGCCTCCGTGCTCGCCGTCTCCACCCGGGCGGGGTCGTGTCCCTCGACGACGTGGCACAGCGTGACCAGGAGACGGCAGCGCAGCTCGCCCGTCTCCCGGGGGAGCGCGTCCTCGATGGCGTGCACCAGATCGCGATCGAGCCTCCGCTCCGGCTGGATGGTCCAGATGACGGGCGCGTCGAAGGCCACCGCGGCCCGGGCGACGGCCTTCGGATCGGCGGTTCTCCGTGCGGCGGCCAGCGCCTTCGCCCGGGCGTCGAGCGCCCTTTCCACCTCGCCCGCGTGCGCCAGCGCGGACACCAGGCGGCACGTCAGGTCGAGTCGCAGCGCCTCGGGCGGGTCGGACGCCAGATCGAGCGCGCCCAGCGCGCCCTCCAGGAAGGCCGCCGCGTCCCGGTGGGCGTACAGCGCGGACGCCTGGGCCGCCGCCCGCGACGCGTACTCCGCCGCGGTCGGCGCGGTGGCCGTGGTCGCGGCGGCGAGGGCGTGGTGCCCCAGGGCTCCGACGTCCCCGGGCCGCACGGTCTCCAGGGCCGTCACGACCTTGCGGTGCATCCGGGCGCGGCGCAGCCGGGGGATGTCCTCGTAGAGGGTCTCGCGGACCAGCACGTGGGCGAAGCGGACCCGGCCCGGCCGGGGCTCGTCCAGCAGCCCGGCCAGCACCCCCGCCTCCAGCCCGTCGAGCACGGTCTCCTCGTCGCCTCCCGGCATCGCGATGAGCACGTCGGCGTCGACCTCTCTGCCGAGCACCGCGGCGTTGCGCAACGTCACCTGGACCGCGCCGGGGAGGCGGGCCACCCGCCGCCTGATCAGGTCCCGCACCCCGGGCGGCAGCACGTTCACCGCCGAGGGGCCGTCGACCGCGAGCAGCCGCGCCGTCTCGCTCACGAACAACGGGTTGCCGCCGGTGCGCTCGCTGACCTTCCGTACGGTGGCCTGATCCACGTCCATGCCGGACCGCTCGGCGAGCAGCCGGGCGACCTCGTCCGGTCCGAGACCGCTCAGTTCCAGATTCTCCACGGTCTGGACGGCGAGTGCCGCGGCGGTCGCCATCAGGTCGGCGCCCGACTCCCCGGGCCGGTGCGTGAGCAGGACGAGGACAGGTGTCGCGGCCAGCCGGACGGCCAGATGGCGCAGCAGCTGAAGCGTCTCCTCGTCGGCCCGGTGGACGTCCTCGATCACGATCAGCAGCGGCCCCGGCACGCCGTCCAGATAGTCGCCCACGGCCCTGGCCAGCCAGAACTGGCCGACCGGCGCGGCGTCGTCGGTCAGCAGCGGCGCAAGCCGCGCGGCGATCTCCGGCGGGGGCGGCGCGGTCGCCGCGAGGTCGCGCAGCACCTCGCTCCACGCCCACGCGGGCGGCACTCCTCCCGTCGTCTCCGGGCACCGGCCGACGACGGTCCGCCAGCCCTGCGACGACAGGTGCCGCACCAGGGCGTCGGCCAGGGTGCTCTTGCCCAGCCCGGCCTCCCCGCCGAGCCACGCGATCCGGAACCCGCCCCCGGCCTGCTCGGCGGCCGCCACGAGGCGGGACAACTCCCTCGTACGGCCGACCATCCTGCCGGGCGCGGGCGGGCGCGGCCGGTCGGGCGGCACGACCAGCGGCGCGGGCGCGGGCTCGCCGGCGATCAGGTCGAGGGAGGGGGCCTGGGCGAGGATGTCCGACTCCAGGCTGCGCAGCGCGGGCCCGGGGTCAACGCCGAGCTCTTCCGCCAGCAGGGCACGAGTCCGGCGCAGGACCGCCAGAGCGTCCCCCTGACGACCGGCCCGATAGTGCGAGAGCGCGAGCAACCGGACGGCGTTCTCCCGCAGCGGGTGGGCGGTGACATGCCGTTCCAGCTCGGGGACCAGTTCGGCGTGGCGGCCGAGCGCCAGGCCCGCCTCCGCGCGGTACTCGACCGCGACCGCCCGCAGCTCCAGCAGGTGGCCCACCTCGGGCGCGGCCCACTCCTGGTCGGCGAACTCCGCGTACGCCTGGCCCGTCCACAGCGACAGCGCCTCGCCGATCGTCTCGAAGGCGTCGGCGGGTGCGCGCCGCGCGAGGAGGCCGGCCGCGGCGTCGACCAGCTTGGGGAAGCGCCAGGCGTCCACGTCCTCGGTGCCGAGCGCGAGACGATATCCGGGCGGCGCGCTCACCAGCACCCGGGCGGCGGCCCGCGGCGCCCGCTCGGGCTCCAGGACGCGGCGCAGGTTCGAGACGTACACCTGCAGGGCGCCGAGCGCCTTCGGCGGCGGCTGGCCCTTCCACAGGTCGTCGATGAACCGGTCGGTGGACACGATGTGGCCCTGTGCGCAGACCAGCCGGGCCAGCACGGCCCGGTGGAGTGACGTGCCGAGCTCGACAGGACGGCCCGCCACCTCCGCGCCGATGTGGCCCAATACCAGAACTCGCACCATAGCGGGAAAAGCATAGGTCTGTTTCCTTTTATGGTGACGGCTCGTTAGGGTGAGCGCTCGATCGCCCTGTGGGTGATCTGGCTGGCCCGGTCCGCCCACGAACTCGCCGACCCATCCGCCTCACTCGCCCCGGTCGCCCCGGCAGAACCGCCGCCCGCTCCGGCGTACGGGTAATGGTTCGTTATGCGGATACCCGCCCTCGCCTTGGGGATAGCACGCCTTCGTATGGCCTGCCTAATCTGCGATAAGTGACGCTCTTTCCGACCGTATGACGCGCCGTGTACGGGGCGTCCGGGGCGCTTCTCCACGTGAGTCCCGCCCGCTGGTGACCAAGGAGCACGACACCATGAACTCGCAGACCATGGACCGCGCCGACGTCTGCACGGCAGAAGCGGTCATCGCCGTATACACGTGTCCGGTGCCGCACTCTCCTCAGGCGGTCAGCGGCGTACGACACCGCGCGCTCGGTGTGCTGGCGTCCTGGGGAACGCCGGGAGCCGCCGCGCAGGAGGCCGTGCTGGTGATCTCCGAGATGGTTACCAACGCCGTGCTCCACGCCCTGCCGCCGGCCGAGCTACGGCTCCTCCTGTGCTCGGAGGGAGATCACGACATCATCCGGGTCGAGGTCACCGACGCCGGGGCGGCACCGGTGTGGCCGGGGACCGGGACGTGCCCGGACGAGAGCGGGCGCGGCGCCGCCGTCGTCGAGGCCCTCGCCATGCGGCACGGCTCCCTGAGCCGTCCTTCGGGCTTGACCACCTGGTGGGCGGACCTGCCGGCCCGCTGACCACGACAGGGGCAGCCGTACGCCCGGGCTCAGCGGCGCAGGGTCTCCGACGGGGACTCCCCGAAACGCCGGCGGTAGGCGAGGGCGAACCGCCCCAGATGGACGAACCCCCAGCGGTAGGCGACGTCGGTGACCGTGGTGGCGCCCGGATCGCGGACCGTGAGTTCGGCGCGCACCCGGTCGAGGCGTACCTCCCGCAGGTAGCTCATGGGCGTCGTGTCCAGCTGACGCCGGAACCCCTCCTGAAGCGCCCGCGCGCCGACGCCCACTCCCTCGGCGATCTCCTCCACGGTGAGCGGTTCCGCCGCGTGCGCCTCGATCAGGTCCACGGCCCGTTCCACCGCCGTCGGCGCGACACGCGGCTGCCCGCCGGACAGCGCGTCGCTGTAGTTGCTGGGCTGGGCCAGCAGCAACTGCGTCATCAGCAGCCCCTCCAGCTGCCTGAGCGCGATGGGCTGCTCCAGCAGGGCGCCGCCGGTCTCCGCCTCCCGCCTGAGCAGGTCGACGACCGACAGCCACGATCGGACGGGGGGCCGGGTCAGGTCCATGCCGAGGGAGAAGGTGAGCGGCCTGCGCGGCGTGCGCCCCATGAGCTTGGCGAGGTGGGCTTCGAGCGCGGCGCGGTCGAAGCGGGCGATCAGCGACGCGTGCCCGGGGACCCACCGCATGGACATGGGCCGCGTCAGCGACAGCACGGAGGCGAGCTCGGGCGTCGCCACGATCCGTTCGCGGCCGTGGGACACCTCCGCGGCGCCGGTCAGCGGGATCTCGACGAGCAGGTAGCTGTCCAGCGGCTGCGGCGTGATCAGCACCTCCGTGCCGTAACCGAGCGAGTACAGCCCGACTCCGTCGAACGTCGTCCCGTTCATCCGGACGTCGAGCCGGATCTCCGAGTTCACCGGGCGCAGCCCGTGGTCGCCGAGGGCGTCCCCGACCCTCGTACGAGCCTCGTCGACGTCGTTCGTACGCAGCCGCCGATACGCGGCCAGTGGTAGCGGTTCTTCGGCCATCATCGCCTCCCCACGCGGGCAGGCCCCCCGTTCCCGCAGGTAGCGGGCGCGACACAAGCCTATGCGCGCGGCCCTGCGGGCGGAACACGGCCACCGCGAGGACCGGGCCGGACGGGTCAGATCAGGCGGCGGGAGACGATGCCGCTGCCGACGTCGTGGCCGCACCAGAGGCGGAAGCGCTCCCCGGGGCGCAGATACGCGACCGCGTCGTCGTCAGTGGTCGCGATGGTCACCACGTGCAGCCAGTCTCCGGGGACCAGCGGCTCCTCGTCGTCCGCGGTGATCGCCACCTGGAACGGCCGGCTGGGCCCCACTCCGTGCTCCCCCGCGCAGGCGCAGACCACCAGCGACTGCGTACGGAAGGGCAGTTCGTGCGGCAAACCGCCCTGGTCGGAGGGCAGGAGCGTGATCAGTGCCTTTGCTCGGACGGTCATCGGGACCACCGCCTTTCGCCGGACCATTGCATTATGCAACGTTTTTCCCGGCGGATCGCTTCCCCGCGAGGGGCCTCACCATCCAGTGTGCGCGACGGGGGCGGTCGACCCGCGCACCACGAGCTCGGTGGCGAGTTCGACGTGGTGGGACTCGACCCGCTCCCCGGCCGCCAGGCGCAGCGCCGTACGCACCGCGACGGCGCCCATCTCCCGCAGCGGCTGCCGCACGGTGGTCAGGGGCGGCGAGGCCATCCGGGCGACCTGAGTGTCGTCGAAGCCCACGACGCTGAGGTCCTCGGGCACGCGCAACCCCCGCGCCCTGGCCGCCTCCAGCACGCCGAGCGCGATGTCGTCGCAGCCCGCGAAGATCGCCGTCGGCGCCTCGGGCAGGTCGAGCAGGGCCGCCCCGCCCGCCACACCATCGTGGTAGTGGAAGTGCCCGGTCCGCACGTACCCGGGCAGGACGGGAGCCTCCCCCGTCTCCATGGCGGCCCGGTAGCCGTGCAGCCGGGCCTGGTTGCAGGCCGCGGTGGCCGGGCCGCCGAGGTAGGCGACGCGCCGGTGGCCGAGCGCGAGCAGGTGCTGCGTCGCGGCCATGCCACCGGCGAAGTTCGTCGAGCCGACGCTGGTCACCCGGGCCCGCGGCAGGTTCAGCGGGTCGATCACGACCAGGGGCAGCCGCGCCCGGGCCAGGGCGGTGAGCTGCCCGGAGGTCAGTTCGCCGGTGACGGCGACCAGCGCCCGCCGCCCGGCCGCGACCAGCTCGCGCGCCCACCCCGCGGTGCGGTCGGCGTCGCGCCGGATGCTCACCACGACCGCCACGTCGAGATCGGCGCCGGCCTGCACCGCGCCCTGGACGATCTCGGTGGAGTACGCGTTGAGGTCCGCGTCGAACTCCACCTCGATCGTGTCGGGCGCCGCCTCGCCGCGGCGCTGCGGCGGCGCGACGTAGTCGTGCTGCTCCAGCAGCGACAGCACCAGGGAACGCGTCTCCGGCGCGACGTCGCTGCGGCCGTTGAGCACCTTCGACACGGTCGCGACCGACACCCCCGCCGACGCCGCGACCGTGGCGAGAGTGGCCCGCCTACGACTGGGCGGCATCTGTTCCTCCCCGCTCGGGGCCCGCCGCAGGTCGCACCTCCACAGGGGTGACCAGCCGCCGGCCGCGGCCGACGTGACGCAGCGGGCCGGTCAGCCGTACGCGGCCCCGGCACGGCAGGTCCGACGCGGAGGTGCCGACGAACACCTCGATGTCTCCCGGCTCGACGATCCGCCGCAGGTCGCGGCCGGTGAAAGCGGTCCTGTCCGCGTGCACGGCGAAGGTCGCCCGCGCGCTCTCGCCGGGCTCCAGCCGCACCCGGGCGAACCCGGCGAGCTGCCGCACCGGCCTGGTCACCTGGGCCAGCACGTCGTGCAGGTAGAGCTGGACGACCTCCTCGCCCGTCCGGCCCCCGGTGTTGCGCACGCGCACCGACACGGTGAACTCCCCGTCGGTGGGCACCTCCGAGTCGCTGATCTCCAGGTCGCCGACCTCGAAGGTGGTGTAGGACGCGCCGTGGCCGAACGGGAACAGCGGGGTCGGGTCGAGGTTGCTGATGCCGTGGCTGTCGGAGCCCAGCGGCGGCTGCAGGTAGGTGCCCGGCTGCCCGCCCGGGGTCCGCGGGATCTGCACCGGCAGCTTCCCGCTGGGCTGCACCCGGCCGGACAGGACGCCGGCGATGGCCGCCCCGCCCTCCTCGCCCGGCATGAACGCCTGGACGAGCGCGGCGGCCCGGTCACGCACCCGCCCCAGCGCGTACGGCCGGCCCGACACCACGACCACCACGACCGGCGTGCCGGTGGAGGCCAGTGCGACCAGCAGGTCCTCCTGGACCCCGGGCAGCCGCAGGTCCTCGGCGTCGCAGCCCTCGCCCGAGGTGCCCTGCCCGAACAGCCCGGCCAGGTCGCCGACGACGGCCACGCACAGGTCGGACTCGCGGGCGGCGGCGAGCGCGGCGGCGAACCCGGAGCGGTCCTCGTCCCGCCAGTCGCAGCCCCGTTCGTGGACGATCTCGGCGTCCGGCAGCTCGGCCCGCAGCGCGTCGAGCAGGGCGGGCGCCTCCACGCCGAGCCCGAGCTTCGGGTGGCGGGGCAGCACGTGGTTGGGGAAGGCGTAGCAGCCCATGAACGTGCGCGGGTCGTCCGCGCAGGGCCCGACCACCGCGACCCGGCGTGGTCCCGGACGCCCCTCCCGGAGCAGCGGCAGCGCGTCGCCCGCGTCGAGCAGCACGATCGACCGCTCGGCCAGCTCGCGGGCCAGCGCCCGGTTGCCGGGAGAGTCGAGGTCGACGGTGTCCGCGCCGGCCACCGCCCCCTCCGGCGTCCAGTCCGGGTCCAGCAGCCCGAGCTGCACCTTCTGGGTGAGCAGGCGGCGCGCGGCCCGGTCCACCAGTTCCTCGGGCAGCTCGCCCCGCCGCACCCGCTCGGCCAGGTGCTGGCCGAAGCCGAGCGTGTCGGGCAGCTCGACGTCGATGCCGGCGGTCAGCGCCTGCACCCCGGCCTCGTCGGTGTCGGCCGCGACCTGGTGCATGGTCGCGAGGAACGGAACCGCCCAGTAGTCCGACACGACCGTCCCGGTGAACCCCCATTCGTCGCGCAGCAGCTCGGTCAGCAGCCACGGGTCGGCGGCGGCGGGCACGCCGTCCACGTCGGAGTAGGAGTTCATGACCGAGCGCGCGCCGCCTTCGGCGATGGCGGTCTCGAACGTCGGCAGGATCACGTCCATCAGCTCGCGCCGGCCCATCGGGACCGGGCCGTGGTTGCGGGCCGCCCGCGACGCGGAGTAGCCGGCGAAGTGCTTGAGCGTGGCGATGACCCCGGCGTTCTCCAGGCCCCGCACGTAGGCGGCGCCGAGCGTCGCGACGAGGTACGGGTCCTCGCCCATGGTCTCCTCGACCCGGCCCCAGCGGTAGTCGCGCACCACGTCCAGCACCGGCGACAGGCCCTGGTGGGCGCCCACGGCGCGCATGTCCCTGCCGATGGCGGCGGCCATCCGCTCCACCAGCTCGGGGTCGAACGTCGCCCCCCAGGCGATGGCCGCCGGGTAGACGGTCGCGCCGTAGGTGGTGAAACCGGTCAGGCATTCCTCGTGGACCAGCGCGGGGATGCCGAGCCGGGAGTGCTTCACCACCTCGCGCTGCAGCCGTACCACCTCCGCCGCGCCCTCCACCGCCGTCACCGGAGCGCTGCCGAACACCCGCGTCAGGTGGCCGAGCCCATGGCGCACGGCCTCCTCGATGGGCACCGTCCCCGAGGCGGCGAAGACGTCCTGCATGGGGGCCACGTTGTGCGCGTTGTCGGGCTCCACCTCCTCGGGGGCCTGCATGTCGTTGCCGATCCACCGGCTGCCGAGCTGGCCGATCTTCTCCTCAAGCGTCATCTCCGCGAGGAGGGCCTCGACCCGGTCGGCCACGGGGAGTGCCGGGTCCTGCCACGCCCGGAGCGTCCCGTCCGCCGTGTGCGTCCGATCTGGGGCCGTCATCTGCTCTCCTCAAAAAGTTTCGAAACATTTCGGCGTCTGTGGCAGTTTCGTCGTAAACCTTTCTGCCGACCCAGACCACCAGGTAGACGCCTGCTCGTCGGTACTTTACACACGCCTCACGCGGAGCTGGAGGGGTCGTGAGAGCGCTCTTGACAGTCAGGTAACGCAAATCTAAATTGGCGTGCCACGCGGCTTGTCTCGAAATGTTTCGAACGAGCTGACTTCAAGAACGGAGTGACAGTGGCACCGGGGTGCCGATCCACGTCGCCCCCGCCGCATCCGATGTTTTCAACGAGCCGCGGCCAGCCTCGGCATTCGACGTACGGAGATCAGCGTGGAGTCCAGGACACCATCCCGCCGCACTTTCCTCAGCCTTTCCATGGGCCTCCCCCTGGGTGCCGCGTTGGCGGCCTGCGGCACATCCGGCCCGGCCCCGTCCGGCGGGGGCGCGAGCGGCGGCGCCGCAGGCGGCAACGGCGGCGGCGGGGGCAAGGCCACCTACTGGTTCCTCCAGGGCCCGCCCGGCGAGGCCCCCCGCACCGCGGCGGTGGAGCGGTTCAACAAGGCCAACGCCAACGGCCAGATCGCGATCACCACCATCCAGAACGACGCGTACAAGACGAAGATCAAGACAGCGATCGGCGCGAACCAGGCGCCCACCATCATCTGGGGCTGGGGCGGCGGCGGCCTGCGCAGCTACGTGCAGGCCGGCCAGGTCGAGGACCTCACCTCGTGGTTCGAGCAGAACGCCGCCGTGAAGGACCGGCTGTTCCCCTCCTCCTTCGGCGCCGCGACGATCGACGGCAAGATCTACGCGATGCCGTGCGAGACCGTGCAGCCGATCGTCCTGTTCTACAACAAGAAGGTCTTCGAGAAGGTCGGGGCCCAGCCTCCGCAGTCGTACGGCGACATCCTCGACCTGGTCAAGAAGTTCAACGCGGCGGGGATCGCGCCGTTCTCCCTGGCCGGCCAGTCGCGCTGGACGAACATGATGTGGCTGGAGTTCCTCTTCGACCGCATCGGCGGTCCCGAGGTGTTCCAGGCCGTCTTCGACGGCGAGAAGGACGCCTGGAACAACCCCGCCTCCATCGAGGCCCTGACCAAGATGCAGGAGCTCATCAAGGCCAACGCGTTCATCAAGGGCTTCTCCTCCGTCACCGCCGACTCCAACGCCGACCAGGCGCTGCTCTACACCGGCAAGGCCGCGATGATGCTGCACGGCAGCTGGTCGTACGGCATCCAGCAGGCGCAGGGCGGCGACATCGTTCCCAGCGGCGGTCTCGGCTGGATGAACTTCCCGGGGGTCGACGGCGGCAAGGGCGACCCGAGCGACACCGTCGGCAACCCCGGCCAGTACCTGTCGATCTCCTCCAAGGCGACGCCCGAGCAGAAGGAGATCGCCAAGAAGTTCTTCGCCACCGGCGTGCTCGACGACCAGGAGCAGAAGGACTGGGTCGGCACCGGTGGCGTGCCGATCGTCAAGGGCTCCGACAAGCTGTTCGCCGGCTCCAAGGACGCCGAGTTCCTGAACTTCATCTACGGCGTCGCCAGCAGCGCCAAGGTGTTCGCCCAGTCGTGGGACCAGGCGCTCAGCCCGACCGCGGCCGAGGTGCTGCTGGACAACATCGCCAAGCTGTTCCAGCTGTCGATCTCGCCGCAGCAGTTCGCGACGAACATGAACGCGGTCATCGGTAAGTGAGCATGTCCGCTATCAACGCAAGAAGGACGTCGCCCGCCGTCGCGCCCAAGGCGCGCGGCGGCGCCGTCCTGCCGTGGCTGGCCACGCCGGCGCTGCTGGCCTTCGTGGCCTTCGCGCTGATTCCGCTGATCGGGGTCCTGCTGCTCAGCTTCACGTCCTGGGACACGCTGGGCGAGATCAAGCTGACCGGGTTCGAAAGCTGGCGGTCGGTGCTCACCGACCCCGGCCTGCCGCACGCGCTGTGGGTGACGTTCCTGATCACGGCGCTCTCCTGGGCGGTCCAGACACCGGCCAGCATCCTGATCGGGGTGTTCCTGGCGGGCCGTCAGCGCTACCGGGAACTGCTCGCGGTGCTGTACTTCATCCCGCTGCTGCTCAGCTCGGCGGCCATCGCGATCACCTTCAAGGCGCTGCTCGACCCGAACTTCGGGCTCGGCGCGGGGCTGCACATCGACCTGCTCAACCAGGACTGGCTCGGCGAGCCCGGTCTCGCCATGGGCGTCGTGATCTTCATCGTGTCCTGGCAGTTCATCCCGTTCCACGCGCTGCTCTACCAGGGCGGTGTTCGGCAGATCCCGCGCTCGCTCTACGAGGCCGCGGAGCTGGACGGCGCGGGGCGGGTCCGCATGTTCTTCAACATCACGTTGCCGCAGCTCAAGTACACCGCCATCACGTCGTCCACGCTGATGGTCGTCGGCTCCCTGACCTTCTTCGACCTGATCTTCGTGCTGACCGAGGGCGGTCCCGGCGACGCCACCCGCGCGCTCGCCCTGGACATGTACAAGCGTGGTTTCCAGGCGAACCTCATGGGAGCGGCCTGTGTGATCGGTGTCATCCTCGTCATCGTGGGCCTCGCTCTGGCGCTGCTGCTGCGCCGGCTGGGCGGCCGCAACCCCAACGCCAGCCAGCTGGAAGGGGCCTGACCGTGACCGCGACCCACACCTCGAGGGCGGCCCAGCGCACCGCGGCGCCAGGGGCGCACGGACGCCGTCGGCCGAAATCGACCTCCCAGCGCCCCAACTGGGTGGCCGGGCTGATGGGCTGGCTGTGGCTGGCCGTGGTGATCATCCCGATCTACTGGATCGTGATCACCAGCTTCAAGACCCAGTCCAACTACTACATCACCAACCCGCTGCTGCCGCCCAGCGATCCGACCCTGGACAACTACCGGCTCGTGCTCGACCTGGACTTCCCGCTGTACTTCCTGAACAGCCTCCTCGTCGCCGTCGGCACGGTCATCCCGTCGGTCCTGTTCGCGTTCATGGCGGCGTACGCGATCGTCCGGAGCGGCGGCGCCAGCCGCTTCCTCCGCGGGGTGAACTCGCTGTTCCTCATGGGCCTGGCCATCCCGCTGCAGGCGACCGTCATCCCGGTCTACCTGCTGATCATCAAGCTGCACCTCTACGACTCGCTGACGGCGCTGATCCTGCCGTCGGTCGCCTTCGCGATCCCGCTGTCGGTGCTGGTGCTGGCCAACTTCATCAGGGACGTGCCCAAGGAACTGTTCGAGTCGATGCGGATGGACGGCGCGACCGAGTGGAAGACGCTGTGGGGCCTGGCCTTCCCGCTCACGCGGCCGGCCGTGGTGACGGTGTCGATCTACAACGCGTTGCAGGTCTGGAACGGCTTCCTGCTGCCGCTGATCCTCACCCAGAGCCCCGACAAGCGCACGCTCCCGCTGGCGCTGGCGGCGTTCCAGGGCGGGCCGTACGGCGTGAACGTGCCCGCCGTACTGGCCTCCGTCGTGCTGACCATCCTGCCGATGCTGATCCTCTACACGGTCGGCCGCCGCCAGCTGCTCAGCGGCCTGACCGCCGGTTTCGGCAAATGAGCACACCGGCGATCGCGAGTGGGAGGAACAGGACGGCGAACACGGCACCCGCGAGGTAGGTCAGGTCGTCGCGCACGGCTGCAGAGGGCCGACGATCAGGGCGACGCCCGCCGCGCGCCACAGGGGGCGGTCGACGGGCGCGCCCGCGCCGGCGGTCGTGTCGGGTGCGAGGGAGGTCATCTCCTGGCTCCATGTCGTTGTCGGTGCTCCCACAGGTCCGGGGAGCGATCGGTCGCCCGGAAGTCTCGCGCCGTGCCACCCTTCACGACGTCCGCCATCGCATATCGTGACGGCTCCCCGATTCGGCGGACGCGACACCCGGCTCGACTCCGCCTCGCAGTGGAGCCGCACACGGCGAAGGTCCGTCGTTCAGCGGATGTCCGCGGCGTCCCTTTTACTTACGATCAGTGACCATGACGACCACGCGGCTGAGGGATGTGCGCCTCGTTCCACTGCTCTTCGGGCCGCTGATCGGCGCCATGGCCGTTCTGGAGACCTGGCTCGACGACTTCTTCGGCGCCGATGCCACGATCATCTGGATCTCCGGGGTGATGCTGGGCCTGGGCGTGCTGATCGCCGCCTGGCACCCGCTGGCCGGCGCGGTCGTCGCGGCCGCCTGCCTATCGCTGCCCGTGGTGGTGTTCGGAGTGCCGAGCATCGGCGGTGCCGCGCTGATCGGGCTGATCGCCGTGGTCGCCTGGGCCGGCTGGCGCGAGCCGCCGCGGCGTTCGGCCGTGGCCTTGTGCGTCGCGGGGGTGTCCTTCGCGGGCACCTCGCTGGCAAGCGGCCAGACGCCGTGGGAGTTGTTCTTCGTCGCGGCGATCCTGCTGCCGGGCTGGTTCATGGGAGTGCTGGCCCGGCGCAGCGGCGAACGGGCGGTCGAGCTCGCCGAGCTGGCCGCGGCCCTCGACGCGGAACGCGAGGCGAACGCCCAGACCGCGGTGGCCCAGGAGCGCACGCGGATCGCCCGCGAGGTGCACGACGCTGTCGCCCACTCAGTCAGCGTGATGACCCTGCAGCTCGGGGGCCTGCGCCGGTTGCTGGCCGACCGGCCGGCCGAGCAGGAGGTCGTGGCCGGGCTCGAACGTCTCGGCCGGCAGACGGTGGAGGGGATGCGCGGCCTGGTCGGCCTCCTGCGCGAGCGCGTCGACGGCGAGCGGCCCGCGCCGGCGCCCTCGCTGGCCCAGGTCGGTGAGCTGATCTCCGATGTCCGCGCCGCGGGTCTGGAGGTCACCGTGGACGCCCCCGCCGAGATGCCGAAGCTCCCGCCGATCCTGGACCTCACCGCCTACCGGGTGCTCCAGGAAGCCCTGACCAACGTGCTGCGGCACGCCGGCAAGGTGCCCACCTCGGTCGCCATCGGCTGCACCGAACACGCGCTCACGCTGGACGTACGCAACGGGAAGCCGGGGGGGCGGACCGTGGTCCCGCCCGTCCGGCCCGGCGGCCACGGGCTGGTCGGCATGCGGGAACGGCTGGCGATGGTGCGCGGCAGCCTGCAGGCCGGTCCCGAGCCGGACGGCGGATTCGCGGTCCGCGCCCGGTTCCCCATCCCCCGCACATGACAGGAAGAGCAGCGTGACGATCTCGGTGGTCCTGGCGGTTCGATCCGGCGGTGACCCTGCGGGTGATCGCCTCGTTCGCCGACCAGCCGGATCTCGCGAGCACCGGGGGCAGGACCGCCGAGCTGGCCTCACTCACCGGCCGGGAGACCGATGTGCTGAGGATGCTCGCCCAGGGTCCAAGACGCAGATCGCAGCGCGGCTTCACCTGGCGGAGGCGACGGTCAAAACCCACCTGTCCCGGGTCCTCACGAAGCTCGGTCTGACCACACGCGTCCAGGCGGTCGTCTTCGCCTACGAGAGCGGGCTCGTCCGCCCCGGAGAGCACGACCGCGGGTGAACTTGGGTCTTGTACGGCCGTCTTTCGGGGGCTACGCTCACGCCAAAACTATTAGGAAACTTTCCTAAGGAAGGAAGGCCACGCGACCGGCCGTCGTGTCACCCGACGCCTCCTCGCGGACGCCGATCGGCACCCCGGAAGGACGGCATTGATGAAGAAACGGCTCCTCGGCGCGCTGTTGCTCGCGCTGGGTCTCTGTCTGTCGGGGGTCGCCCCCGCGTCGGCGGCGAGGACGGAGGCCGGCGCGGTGCTCGCGTACGCGGCCTGGGCGCCCAACACCTACTACGCCACAGGGACGCGGGTGACCTACAACGGCGTCGACTACGAGTGCATCCAGGCGCACACGTCGCTGACGGGGTGGGAGCCGCCCAACGTCCCCGCGCTGTGGAAGGCGCTCGGGAGCGGGGGCGGCGACCCGGCGGCCCCCGGCGTCCCGGCCGGCCTGCGGGTGACCGGCGGCACCGACACGTCGATCTCGCTGTCATGGACCGCCTCCAGCGGCACCGTGACCGGCTACCGCGTCTACGAGGGCACGACCCAGCGGGCCCAGGTCACCGGCACCACCGCGACCATCGGCTCGCTCGGCGCCTGCACCACCCACACCTACACCGTCAGGGCGTACAACTCCGCGGGCGAGTCCGCGGCGAGCGCCGCGGTCACCGGCACGACCACCGGGTGCTCCTCCGGCGGCGGGCTGCCCAAGCACATCCTCACCGGCTACTGGCACAACTTCGTCAACCCCGCCGTCGAGCTCAAGCTGTCGCAGGTGCCGCAGGACTACGACGTGGTCGCGATCGCGTTCGGAGAGGCGACCACCACGCCGGGCCAGGTGACGTTCGCCCTCGACTCCGGCCTGTCCACCGCTCTGGGCGGATACACCGAGGCCCAGTTCAAGGCCGACGTGCAGGCGCTCAGGCAGCGCGGCCAGAAGGTCATCCTGAGCGTCGGCGGCGAGGCGGGCCACGTGCAGGTGGCGAGCTCAGGGGCGGCCACGGCGTTCGCGAACTCGGTCTACTCGATCATGCAGACCTACGGGTTCGACGGCGTCGACATCGACCTGGAGAACGGCCTCAACGCCACCTACATGGCCCAGGCCCTGCGCGACCTGCGGGCGAAGGCGGGCTCCGGGTTGATCATCATGATGGCCCCGCAGACCATCGACATGCAGTCGACCGGCATGGAGTATTTCAAGCTCGCGCTGAGCGTCAAGGACATCCTCACCGTCGTCAACATGCAGTACTACAACTCCGGCGCGATGCTCGGCTGCGACCAGAAGGTCTACAGCCAGGGGTCGGTGGACTTCATGACCGCACTGGCCTGCATCCAGCTGGAGAACGGCCTGCGGCCCGACCAGGTCGGCCTCGGCCTGCCGGCGGGCCCCGGCGCGGCGGGCGGCGGCGTCGTCTCCCCGAGCGCGGTCACCAGCGCGCTCAACTGCCTGGCGCGGCGCACCAACTGCGGCTCGTACGTCCCCTCGCGGACCTACCCGGACATCCGAGGCGCGATGACCTGGTCGATCAACTGGGACGCCGCGAACAACTGGAACTTCTCCAGGGCCGTCAAGCCGTTCCTCGCCACCCTGCCCTGACGCCTCCGGGAACGCGTGGACGCCCCGCACTCGGGGGTGCGGGGCGTCCACCGAGTCGTCAGGCGTAGAGGAACCAGAAGTTGCCCCCGCCGGTTCCCCATTCGCAGCGGAAGGAGGTCCACCACCCCCACTGGATGCCGAGGTTGCCGCCGTTGTAGCAGTCCGCCTGGTAGTAGTAGGCGTACCGGATGCTTTCCGCGTGCGCCGGCGCCGTGCCGACGGACACCAGGCCGGCGGCCAGGGCCGCGGAGACGAGTAGAGCCCGTACCGTACGCATGCGATCCTCCCGGGATAGACGCCCACAGGGCGAGCGGCACCCGCACTATCGCATCGGGGACCGGCGGCGGCCAGAGAGCGCCGGGAGGCACCGGTCCCCACCTGCCCGCCTGTCGGGACGCCGCTGAAAGGTTCACGAACCCCTGATCACAGGGCGACGGTGCGGAACCCGGCGTTGGCCATGGAGGAGTCGGGGGTGTTCGACGACCGCGCCGAGTTGCGGTAGCGGTTGCAGTAGGAGTCGTGGCACAGGAACGAGCCGCCGCGCAGCACGCGGGCCCTGCCGCGCAGCGGACCGCGCGGGTTGTCCGAGGGCGAGTAGACGTAGTAGTCGGGCGCGTACCAGTCCGCGCACCACTCCCAGACGTTCCCCACCGTCTGCCACAGCCCGTACGCGTTGGGCGCGAACGTGCGAACCGGGGCGGTCGTGAGATAGCCGTCGTCCAGGGTGTTCTCCGTGGGGAACACGCCCTGCCAGATGTTCACCCGCCACTCGTCCCCGGGAAGGTCACCGTGCAGGTCGTCTCCCCAGGGGTAGCGGGCGCCGTCGAGGCCGCCCCGGGACGCGTACTCCCACTCGGCCTCGGTGGGCAGCCGCCGGCCCGCCCACGAGCAGTACGCCATCGCGTCGTTCCAGCTCACATGGACCACCGGGTGGTCGGGCTCGGCCTCCGACAGCCGCCCGGCGGGGTGGCGCCAGTCGGCGCCGCGCACGCCCACCCACCAGGGGGTGCCGGGCACCGGCCCCATCACGTCGTCGGGGTGGGCGCGCATCACCAGGTGGAAGACGGCGGAGAAGCCGTACTCCTCCGCCTCGGTGCGGTAGCCGGTCGCCTCGGCGAAGGCGGCGAAGTCCGCGACCGTCACGGTCGTGGCGTCGATCGAGAACGGCGCCACGGTGACGGCGTGGACGGGCGTCTCGCCGTCGCCCGGGTTACCGTCGCCGGTGGCGTCGCCCATCCGGAACTCCCCGCCGGGCAGGCGCACCTGCTCGATCCCGTGGACACCGTGCGCGGTGAAGCGCACGGGCTCCAGCGGCTCTCCCGGCGAAGCGGGCGTGCAGCAGCTCCCCGACATGGTCAGATTCCCGTGCTTTCCAGCGATCGGGGCACCGGCTGGCTCGGGTGCGGCTCGTCACCGAGGGCCGCCTGCGCGCGCCACATGCGGACCTTCATCTCCTCGCGGACCTCGCGGTAGGCCGGGTCGTCGTAGACGTTGCGCAGCTCCTCCGGGTCGGCCTCCAGGTCGTACAGCTCCCACTCGCCCGGGTAGGTGAACGCGCCCGTGCCGGGGATGCCCATGCCGTCGTTGTAGAAGTAAATGATCTTGTAGCGCGACGTCCGGTAGCCGTAGTGGGCCGGCGCCTTGTGGAAGACGTCGTCGTGCTCCCAGTAGCGGTAGTACATGCCCTCGGCCGGGGGCGGGCCCGGCTCGCCGGTCAGGTCGCCCAGGAAGCTGCGGCCCTGCATCCGGGGGTGGTGCGGCACCCCGGCCGCGTCCAGCACGGTCTGCGCGAAGTCGACGTTCGTGACGATCCCGGTGTGCACCTGACCGGGCGGGATGCGCCGCGGATAGCTCAGCACGAGCGGCATCCGCAGCGACTCCTCGTACATGAACCGCTTGTCGAACCACCCGTGGTCGCCCAGGAAGAAGCCCTGGTCGGAGCAGTACATCAGCAACGTGTCGTCGAGGTCCCCACGGTCGCGCAGCCAGTCGACCACCCGGCCGACGTTGTCGTCCACCGACGCCACGACGGCCAGGTAGTCCTCCATGTAGCGCTGGTACTTCCACAGCGCCAGTTCCTCGTACGACAGCCCCTCGGGCGGGTCCTGCTTGAGGTCCTCGGCGTTGAGGTGCTCGGCGATCCGCATGGCGGCCCGCCGGGCCGACGACGAGCGCGTGGCGTAGTCGTCGTCGAACGTCGAGGGAACGGGGATGGGGTCGGTGTACATCCCCGCGTGCTTGTCGTCCGGCTCCCACGGGCGGTGCGGCGCCTTGTGATAGATCAGCAGGCAGTACGGATCGTCGCCGTCGAGCGAGTCGGCCCAGCTCAGCGCCATGTCCGTGATGAGGTCGGTGGCGTAGCCGGGGACGGTGCGAAGGCCCTCCTCCGACAGGAACGAGGGGTCGAAGTACTCCCCCTGCTCGATCAGCACGTCCCAGTAGTCGAACCCCTGAGGGTCGTGCCCCGGGCCGTCCCCCATGTGCCACTTGCCGACGATCGCGGTGCGATATCCGGCCGCCTTCAACTGGCTCACGAACGTCGGCTGCGCCGCGTCGATCGGCGTGACCAGCGTCGACACGCCGTTCACGTGCGAGTACGTGCCGGTCAGGATGCTGGCCCTGCTGGGCGAGCACAGCGCGTTGGTGGCGAAGCAGTTGTCGAACCGGACGCCGAGGTCCGCGATCTCGTCGATCCGCGGCGTCCGGTTGACGACCGAGCCGTACGCGCCGACCGCGTGCGACGCGTGGTCGTCGGTCAGGATCATGACGATGTTCGGACGCCTGCTCACCGGTAGGTCGCCTCGTCCAGTCCGCTCAGCGTCGGGTCGTACGACACGTCGCCGACGTCGTACATCGAGGTCATCCAGTGGTAGAAGTTGTCGCCCCGGTCGCGAAGCACCTGGTAGAGCCGCCGCATCAGCCGTCCGCGCACCTCCGCCATCTCGGGGTGGCCGTAGACGTTGAGCAGCTCGTCCGGGTCGGTGAACAGGTCGTACAGCTCGTTGGTCGAGTCGGGGTTGACGACCAGCTTGTAGCGGTCCGTCCTGATCATCCGCTGCGGGTACGGGAAGTGGTGCCCGTGGAACTCGCAGACGATGTCCTGCTCCCACGGCACCTCGTGGGTGGAGGCGAGCGGCACGAGGCTGCGCGAGTCGACCGCGGGCGCGGGGTCGATCCCGGCCAGCTCCAGGATGGTCGCCGTGCAGTCCAGCAGGCTGACGAACTCCGTCCGGACGACCCCGGGCTCCTGGCCGGGGATCCGCAGCAGGCCGGGCGTGCGGTAGATGTCCTCGTACATCGCCGGGCCCTTGTCGTGCAGCCGGTGGGCACCGGTGAACTCGCCGTGGTCGCAGGTGAAGAACACGGCCGTGTCGTCGTTCAGGCCGAGGCGCCGCATGGCGTCCATGACCCGGCCGATCTCCATGTCGATGAGCGCGACGTAGCCCCAGTAGACCGCGATGAGCTTGCGCGTCACCTCCAGCGGCATGGTGTCGAACGTCCAGTGCGCGCTGTAGTTGGCCTGCACCGGCGGCTTGCCGGCGAAGGTCTCGGCGATCGACTTGGGCAGCTCGACCAGCTCGGGGTCGAACATGTCGAAGTACTCGTCCGGCACGATGTACGGCAGGTGCGGGCCGAAGAAGTTGAGCTGCAGGAAGAACGGCTTCGGCTCGGCGGCGTACCGCTCCAGCATCTCGATCGCCCGGGTGGCGAGGTAGTGCTCGAACGTCGCCTCGACCGGCTGGCGCAGCCGCGCGGCGAGCAGGTTGCCCGGCCCGCCGTTCGGCAGCGTGCCGCGGATGCGGTCGTGGATCTCGTAAGGCGGCAGGTCGTTCGCCTTGAGGTAGTCCAGGTAGTCGGGGTGGTCCACGGGGTTGTGCCACCCCGGCAGGTCCGGCCCGTCGAACCCGAAGTCGGCCGCCCGCCGGTGGTGCCCGACGTGCCACTTGCCGATGAGCCCGCAGTTGTACCCGGCGTCCCGCAGGGCCGTGGAGAAGGCCCACTGGTCGTCGGGGAGGTCCTCGATGTAGCCGACGTTCCTCTCGTGGTTGGCGAGCAGCTTGTGCCGGAACGGCGCCTGCCCGGTGAGCAGGCTCGCCCGTGCGGGCGTGCAGATCGCGGTGGGGGTGTACCAGCGGTCGAACCGCGTCCCGGTCCGGGCCAGCTCGTCCAGCACCGGGGTCGCGGCGAGACGGTTGCCGTACGCCCCCAGGGTGTCGGCCCGGTGCTGGTCGGTCATCAGGAACAGAACATTCACTTGGCCGCGCCCGTGAACAGATCGCCGGTGTAGTACGTCTTCGGGTCCACGGCCGAGGGCAGCTTGCCCGCGCCGACGAAGTAGTCACCCATCCCGCTCAGCCACTTCTCGATCGTCCCGTCCTTGGTGTAGCCGTCCAGGTCGGACAGCGACAGCACCTTGGAGTTGGCGGCGTCGGCCTTGACCTGGTCGGCCGGCAGCTTGAGCATCTCGGCGGTCGCGGCCACGGTCTCGTCGAGGTGCTCGCTGCGGTACTGGATGGCGTCGCGCAGCACGCCGATGACCTTCTCGGTCTTGTCCTTCTCCTTGGCGACGACGTCGTTGCCGGCGACGAACGCGGTCGGGAAGGACACGGTGTCGGCGAAGTCCTCGTTCTTGGCCAGCTCGACCAGGTCGGGGACGGTCTTCTTGATCGTGGCGATGGCCGGATACCAGAAGCCGGCCGCGTCGACCTGCTTCGAGGTGAACGCCGACACGATGGTGGACGCGTCCATCGGGACGATCTTCACGTCGTCCTTGGTCAGCCCGGCCTTCTTCAGCGCGAGGGTGAGGATCATGTCGCCTGAGGTGCCCTCGGGCACGCCGATCGTCTTGCCCTTCAGGCCCGCCAGCGAGGTGATGCCGGCCTGGGCGATGACGCGGTCGGCGTTGCCCAGCGTGTTCAGCGCGACGACCTTGGCCTTGCCGGAGGCGGGCAGCCACATGGCGCCGGGGCCGATGTAGCCGAAGTCGAGGTCGCCGGTGCCCAGCGCCTGGATCTGCAGCGGGCCGTTGGTGAACACGCTGACCTTGGCGTCGAGGCCGTGCTTCTTCCACAGGCCCTGCTTGTCGGCCACGGCGAGCAGGCTCGCGCCGTTGAAGTCGGCGATGTAGCCGAAGTTCACGTGGGTCGTGCCGCCGCCCGAGCCACCCGGCCCGGCGGAGTCGTCCGACCCGCAGGCCGCCGCCGACAGTGCCACGACGACCGCCGCGGCGGCCAGGAGTGTCTTCTTCATTTCGCGGGCTCCTTGATCTGCCGCTGGTGGTACACCGCGTGCCAGACGCGGTTGCGCAGGGCCCCGAACTCGGGGCTCAGCCTCATGTCCTCGTCGCGCGGGTAGGGGAGATCGACGTCGATGATCTCGGCGATGCGGCCGGGCCTGGCGGCCATGACGACCACCCGGTTGGCGAGGAACACCGCCTCGTCGACGTCGTGGGTGATGAACATGACCGTCCGCCGCTCCTTGCTCCAGGTGTCCAGGAGTTGCTCCTGGAGCCGCACCCGGGTCAGCGCGTCCAGGGCGCCGAAGGGCTCGTCCATGAGCAGGATCGACGGGTTCACCGCGTAGGCGCGGGCGATCGCGCAGCGCTGCTTCATGCCGCCCGACAGCGTCTTGGGCAGCGCGTCGGCGAACTGCTCCAGGCCGACCAGGCGGATGAAGTGCTCGGCCCGCTCCCGCCGCTCCTGCTTGGGGACCTTCGCGGTGCGCATGCCGAACTCGACGTTCTCGCGGACGGTCAGCCAGGGGAACAACGCGTACTGCTGGAAGATGACGCCGCGCTCGGGGCCGGGGCCGGTGACCGGCTTGCCGTCCACCAGCGCGGTGCCGCCGGTGGGCTGCTCCAGCCCGGCGAGGATGTTGAGCAGCGTGCTCTTGCCGCAGCCGGAGGGGCCGACCACGGTCACGAACTCGTTGTCGGCGATGTCCAGCGAGACGCCCCCGAGCGCGACGAACGGCTCCTTCCCGACCGGGAAGACCTTCTCGACGTCGCGTACGGAGATCTTGGGTGTGATCTCGGGAGTGCTCATCGGTTCTCCTGCCAGGCCGTCAGCTTGTTGCCGGCGATCATGAGCAGCCGGTCCATGATCAGGCCGAGGACCCCGATCGCGATGATGCCGACGAAGATCGTCGGAAGGTCGTAGTAGAGCTGAGCGCTCTGCATCCGGTGGCCGAGCCCGGCCTGCGCGGCCAGGAGCTCGGCGGCCACCAGCGTGCCCCAGGCCGAGCCGAGGCCGACCCGCATGCCCACGAGGATGAACGGCGTCGAGGCCGGCACCACCACGCGGCCGAAGATGGTCCCGTCGCCCGCGCCGAGCACCCGCGCGGCGTTGATGAGCGTCTTGTCCACGTTCACCACGCCCTGGTAGGTGGAGATGACGCAGGACAGGAAGGCCGCCAGGAAGATGACGAAGATCTTGGGGCTCTCTCCGATGCCCATCAGCACGAGCACCAGGGGCAGCATCGCCAGCGGCGGGATGGTGCGGAAGAACTGGATCCACGGCTCGAACAGGCCGCGGGCGACCGTGTACCACCCCATGACGAAGCCGACGATCACCGCCGCGACCGAGCCGAGGGCGAACCCGGCCAGCACGCGCCCGAGCGAGGCGCCGACGTCGGTGGCCAGAGTGCCGTCCTGGATCATCTTCCAGGCGGCCGACACGACCTCGGCCGGCGTGGGGAACTGGAGCCCGGCCAGGGACAGCCCCCACCAGATCGCGATTCCGGCCACGATCGAGATGATGTTGAGGACCAGGAAGGTCCTGTTCTTGCGCGGCCGGGCGGGGGCGTTGTCGGCCCTCGTGGCGCCCGCACTGGTCACGGCCACTATCGGCCTCCGTCCGTCGTGACGTTCGCTTCGTATCCGGCGAGCAGGGGGGACTCGTGGAACAGGGCCGCGATGGCCCCGCGCGCCCCGCCGTCGTCCGAGAGCAGGGCGGGGCGGATCACCGGCGCCGCGTCGGTGCGCCACGACAGCTCGTAGGTGACGGTGTCCGCGACCTGGCGCAGCAGGGCCGGAGCGATCTCGATGATCTCGCCGCCGAGCACGATCTCGTCCGGGTTGAGCGTCATGGCCGCGGTGCCGAGCACCTGCCCGACCGCCGTGCCGGCCTCGCGGAGCACCTGGTCCACGATCGGGTGGGCGATCTCCACCGCCGCCTTCAGATCCTCCAGCGTGTCCACCGGCACGCCGAGTTCACGGCACCGTCTGAGGATCGCCGGGACCGACGCCACGGTCTCGACGCAGCCGCGCTTGCCGCAGCGGCACTGCGCGCCGCCGGGGACGGCGGTCACGTGGCCGAGCTCGCCGGCGTGCCCCTTCGAGCCCCGCACGAGCTGGCCGCCCACCACCAGCCCGCCGCCGACCCCGACGGACAGGCGCAGATAGATGAGGTCGCGCACGGAGTCGGACTGGGCGTGCAGCGCCTCGGCCAGCCCGGCGAAGCGCACGTTGTTGTCCACGATCACCGCGGCGTGGAAGCGCTGGGCGAACACGTCCGCGACGCCGTCGGCCCGCGAGCGGTCGCCCCACCCCGGCACGCCGATCCCGATCGCCTGGAGCGCGCCGTAGTGGACACCGGTCTCCGCGCTCAGCCGGTCGATCAGCGCGAGCCCGGCGTCGAGGCGCTCGGGCCACTGCGCCGACTCCTCGTAGCGGGCGGTCCCGGACGCGATGATGTCGTGCGCGGCGTCGGCCACCAGGACGTTCACCCTGCGGTGGCCGAAGTCGACGCCCATGTACTGCCCGGAGGCGGGGTCGAGCGCGAGCCGCTCGGCCGGCCGGCCGCTGCCCACGCGCTCCACGGCGTCGGTGTCGACGACGCGGATGGCGCCGCGGCCGAGGAGATCGCTGGTGATCTCGGAGACCGTGGTGCGTGACAGGCCGACCCGGGCCGCGATCTCGTTACGGCTCTGCGCGCCGTTCTGGCGGAGCACGCGCAGCACCCGCTCCTCATGGGAGCGGCGCACGAGGGCATGCACGCCGTTGGGGGTCGTTGACACGCTGGAAACCTAAGGTTCGTCTGTTTTTTACGTCAACCATCCGACAAAAAGAATCCGGAAATCTGTCCGGGATCTTGACGAATACCTCTGACCAGCGCGGACACCTCCCCGACAAGCTCCCAGGCATCCTGCCGCATCCGCCGACGGCCTCTGGGGCGCATGGGACACGGGATTCTGACGGCGTCTCGACGGAAAAATTTCACCTGTCTACGGTGCTCGCCGTGAGACAACTGGTGATCGGAGCCTTACTCCTCGCGTCCTCCGTGGTCCCGGCGACGCTGCCCGCCCAGGCATCGACAGTGCAGGCGACAACAGTGCAGGCAGCAACAGTGCAGGCGGCGGCCGGACCCACCTACGCCAACCCCGTCAGCGGCGACGTCGTGCAGACCTTCCCCGACCCCACGATGATCCGGGGCAAGGACGGCCTCTGGTACGCCTACGGCACCACGAACCCGATCGACGGGAAGAACGAGCACATCCTGCCGATGCTCACGTCCCCCGACATGGTGCACTGGACGTCCGCCGGGGACGTATACACCGGACAGAACCACCCGTCGTGGTGGCCGAACGGCACCCGCCCCTGGGCGCCGGACATCCGGTACGTGAACGGGACCTACCACCTGACGTACGCGCTCTCCACCGGCGGCGTGGCGCTCGCGACCAGCCCCCGGCCGACGGGACCCTGGACCGATCACGGGCTGATCGTCCCGGCGGGCGGCAGCGGCTGCCCGACCGGCAACATCGACCAGGCCATGTACACCGACGTGAACGGCGACAACTACCTCTACTGGGGCAGCTACGACACGATCTGCGGCGCGAAGATGAACGCCGAGGCGACCGAGGTCACCGGCCCGGTCACGCAGATCGCGCGTGGGCGCCGCATGGAGGGCGGCTTCGTCGTCCGGCGCGACGACAAGTACTACCTGTTCTACTCCGACGCCGGGTGCTGCGACGGCGCGTTCAGCGGCTACACGGTCAAGGTCGGCCGCGCCGACACCCCGCTCGGGCCGTTCACCACCCCGACCGGCGTCGACCTGATGGACCTGACCAGCAAGGACGGCATCGTCCTCGCGGCCAACGGCAACGGCTGGGCCGGCCCGGGCCACAACGCCGTCCAGACCGACCTCAGCGGGCAGGACTGGCTGGTCTACCACGCCATCCCGTCGTCGGCCCCCGAGTTCGGGCCGGTCACGACGACCTGGGGCACGACCATCAGCAACCTGAGCCGGCGGCCTCTCATGATCGACCGGCTCGACTGGATCGACGGCTGGCCGGTCGTACGGGCCGGGGCCGGGCCGTCCACGGGCGAGCAGCCGGCGCCGGTCACCACATGGACCGTCGGCAGCACATTCAACGGGGGCGGCACAGTCAACGGGGGCGGCACGTCCATCGGGGGCAAGGACGGGTGGACCGGGCCGTGGAAGCTCGCCTCCGACCCCGACTCGCTCGGCTACCTCACCGGCAAGGGCTCGACCAGCGAGCTCAGCGACGACCGGGTGCAGGGTGACGTGCGTGTGGAGGCCGACCTGCGGCTACGCGAGGGCGGCACCGCGGCCGGGCTCGTCGTGACGCGTGCGAACGGCGCCGACGACATCACCGCGTGGATCGACCGCGAGCGCGGAGAGCTCGTGGTGACGGCCAAGGTGCGCGGCAGGACGACGACGGCGAGCAGCCCGCTGCCGGCCTCGTTCGACTACGGCTCCTGGCACAACGTGGCGGCCGAGCGGCGCGGCGACTCGCTGGTCGTGTCGGTGTCGGCCGACCGGCTCGGCGACCCGGTGGCGACGGTCGCCGTGACGCTGCCCGACGGCGCGCCCACCTCGGGCGCCATCGGCGTGGCCACGCGCGGCGCCGCCGACGCCGACAACGTGGGGGCCGCTCCGCTGTACCGGCCGGTGACCGAGCGGGTGCCGGACCCCGTCCTGGGCAAGCGGCTCACGGCGTACTCCGACGAGTTCGACGGCACGGGCTCGCCCACCGGGTGGACCAAGGTCCGCAACCCGTCGGCCACCCTGTCGAACGGCTCCCTGGTCTGGCCGACCCAGAACGCCGAGCTGTACCTGGGCAACAACACCGCGTCGATCCTGCTCCGCGACGCACCGCAGGGTGACTTCGCCGTCGAGACGAAGCTCACCTTCAACGGCACGAAGGGCAACCAGCAGGCCGGTCTGCTGCTGTACGAGAACGACGACAGGTGGCTGAAGCTGACCCACTCGATCCTGCCGCTCAACCAGGGCAACGGCGCGGTGCTGCACCAGACCGAGTTCGGCAAGGAGGGGCCGCGTCCGGGCACCACCCCGCCCACCGCGGTCGCCAACGCGCCCATGTTCGGCGGCCCGGCCGCGGAGACGACCTGGCTGCGGCTGCTCTACCACTACGACCAGGAGAACGGCGAGCACGACGTCCGCATGGCGTCGAGCACCGACGGCACTCACTGGATCTGGGGCGGCACCTGGTCGCTCCCGCGCACCGGGCCGGTGAGGATCGGCCTGATCTCGATGAACATGGCCGGTGCCACCGCGACGTTCGACTACCTGCGGACGTACGAGGTGACCAGCCGATAACCGGCGACCGGCCGCCCCTTGACCCGAGGGGCGGCCGCTCAATGCGCGGGGAATGATCCGCTGCGGTTTCCGCCGGAGCCGGGGCGCGGGCCCGCGGGCGGGGTAGAGGCACCTCGATGCCGATCATCCACACCCTCACGGGACTCCCTGGCTCCCTTCCGCGACGGCCCGCGGCGGCGGTGACGCTCGCCCTCGCGCTGTCTCTGGCCCTGGCGGCGCCGGTGAACGCGGGCGCGGCGGCGGCCGGTGACGGCAACGGGAACCGCTCCGCCGTACGCGTGGGCAACGGCTCGGCCAACCGGAACATGGTGGCGATGGGCAGCACGCGCCTGCGCGGCGACCTCCACCAGTTCTCGGCGGGAGTGGGCGGGCTCAGCAGCGTGCAGGGCGGCCTGTGCAGGCCACGCGGCCGGCTCTGCGCGCTGTCGCAGGACATCCGCGCCCAGGGCGGCGCGGCCAGGCCGTCCCGGCGGGCGGCGACGCGCTGATGCGCGCCGGCCCCGCCCTGGCGGCGGTCACGATCGCGGCGGCGGCACTCGCCGCGTTGCCGCCGACCGCCGCCGGGCACGCGGCGGTCGCCCCCGCGGCCGGGAACGGCGACCGCAACGGCAACAGCGCCACCGTCCGTGTGGGCAACGGAATACGCAACGTCAGCCAGCTGACGGTGGGCAGCGCGAGAAGCGGGGCCGGCATCCAGCAGGGGACGGTCGGCGTCAGCGGTGTCTCGAACGCGCAGAGCACGATCTGCAGACGGTGGTCCCGCTTCTGCGACGTGACGCAGCGAATACGGGCATCGGACCGGCAAAGTGAAATGATCAGCGTTCCGGACGCGCGGATCCCGGGGCGTCGAACGTCTACGGCCAGCCTGCGCCGGGCACCGTGACCGGGGTCGAGAGCACTTGCCCGGTTCCCGGTGGCACCATCTCGGGCATGCGCCACTCGGCGGCCACGATGAACAGCGTCTTTCCGTCCTGGCCCCCAAGCACGCAAACGGAGATCGTTCCGTTGGGAGGTCCTAATCCTCGTCCAGCGGCCGTGACGAGCGCGTCACCCCGGGGTAGGTGCCCGGCAGGTCCGTGCGAACGGATCTCCTTGGCGGACGACAGGGAAAGGCTCAGGAGAACATGGCTCGTCAGAGGGGGCGACACGCGCTCACCGGCCCGGCGGCGCGACTGCTGGCGCTGACCGCGCTGGCGTTCACCAGCGCGGGCGTCGCGATCTCCCCCGTGAGCGCGGACGCGGCGACGAGCCGGGGATGGGGAGGTGGCGACGGAAACGGCGCCAACTCGAGATATGTGATCAACAACGGCCAGAACAACCTGAACTCCCTGCTCGTCGGCAGCCAGCGGAACATGACGGGCGCTCAGCAGGTCATCACGGGCGTGGACGCGTCGGTGAACACCCAGGCCGCCAACTGCCGGCGCCGCCCCGGCTGCCGGGGCTCCCAGAACCTCTGGGGCCGTAACCAGAGCTCCCCCAGGACGAACGGCACCGTGATCAACGGACGCTGACGGCGCCGCAAAACAGCCGAGAACTTGGCGGGACACGCACGCCGGGGAACACCGACAGGACCGACGCGGAAGCTACGGTGTGACCGAATCTCGGCGGGCGGACGGGGCGGTGGCGGATGCTTCATTCATGCGGCGCATCTCGGCGTGTCCCGGTGTTCGCCGCCGTCCTCGTCGCGGTCGCCGCCGCGCAGGTCCTCCTCACCGCTCCCGCGAACGCGCGGGCCGGGCGGGGGGACGGGGACGGCCCGGCCTCCGTCGGCAACGGCACCCGCAACCGGAACATCGTCTATCTGGACAGCCCCACCCGGAATCGGGGTCACCAGCACACCGCGGCCAGCACCGCGGGCGGGGCGACCAGCGTGGCGGACGGTTTCTGCCGCCGGGTCAGGAACTGCGACATCAGGCAGAACATCGCGGTCGCCGTCGCCGCCGCGCCCCTCTGAGAGAGCGGTTCGCGAGGCGGATGCCCGAACGGTGGGTCATTGACAGCAACGGTCACGTCAAGGCCGGCTCTATTAGTACGGCGTGACTGGAGCCGCAGATTACGAACACTCGTTCACCTGCGGCGCTGAGATGGGAGACGAGGCGGACCAGATACCTGTTACGTTGATCGTTGGAATCTTCGGTCAGTTGCTCGAGATAGCCGGGGAGATCGGTCTCGTCGGACACGTCCCGCCAGTCTTTGCCGCCGGCGAAATCGCGCTGCCAGATGCGGTCGATGTCGGCGACGCTATTGATCTCTCCGCGTATCGCTGGGTGATCCGCCCGGCCGAGGAACTCCTGTATGAAGGCCTCCGGCGACTCAGGTTTGCCGAACCGAAGCTTACTGAAGTAGGGCCGCAACACCATGAAGAGCGCTACCCGGTCCTTCGCGTGCACGCGGGCGAGATCGGTGATGTGCTCGTCAAGCGGCTGCTCCCATGTGTACGCCTGCACATCGTCCTTCTTCGCCAGTGCGTACACGTGACCCGACTCGCCGTAGTGCTCCACCGGATCCATAAAGCCCGGCGCGAGGAATCCCAACCTGCCTTCGACCAGGGCAACGGTGGGGCGCAGCTCCCGCCACATCTCGTCGATCTGCCGGAGCTGCTGATCGACGGATGCGGGCTTGTGTTCAGCCCCGAAGATGACGACGTTGCCATGGCGGTAGGTGTAGGGACGGCGGTGCTCTGCGGAGTACTGCGACCGTGGAATGATGCGCGCTTCCGCGGGGGATGTCGCCAGCGGCTGCGAGTAATAGGCCGGCGAGCGCCAGAAGTAGGTGAACGTCAGCAGCGCGAGTATGGAGGCCGCCACCAGTAAAGACGCGGCCGTCCATAACAGAACTCTTCGCATGTCAGCTCACGCTGCGGAGCAGCTCGTGGATCCCGCCCGTGTCCGCTTTCACCGCAGCCACCTCTGAGCGCAGCGCAGCTATCTCATCCGCCTGCGCCTGCTGGGCGGCGACGGACTTCACCGCGAGATCACGCAACGCGTTGTCGCGGTCGACCGCGGCCCGGGCCTCCCACGCGCGGCGCCACTGCCTGGTCACGTAAACCGCCAGCAGGGCCACCACGGCGAGTGTGATCAAAAATACGAAAGTGCCCTGCCAAGGCACCAGGTCGATGCTCTCGTCCGCCGATTGAGTCACTTCTCCTCCATTGTTCGTACCGCGTCCTGGATCGCTTCCGGGGTGAGCTGATAGGCGAACGGCGCGACATCGAAGAACCGCATCGCCTTGCCGTCAGCGGACAGCTCCATCCGGCCGACGACAAGCCCCACCTCTTCCAGCCGGCGCAGGTGCATGTGCACCAACGGCCGGCTCAGCTGGAGCTCACGAGCCAACTGACTGACGTAGTTGCTGCCACTGGCCAGTGCCGCGATCAACCGCAGCCGCTGCGGGCTCGCCAGCGCTGCCAGCACCCCAACAAGATCGGAGCTCATAGTGCTCCCTTCTGGCTTGTGCTGACACGTGTCAGCGATAACTTACACATGTCAGTGCGTTTGGAACAGCCTCGTACGCCCGAACTGCGCACTGTGATCGTGTGCATTTGTAGCGTTACGGCCCGTCGGCGGGCCTAAGTGTGCTGCGATGGCAGACACGGGAGAAACGCCGACGATTAGCCGATCCGAGCCTGGTCGTGCCGGACACCCAAAGCGTGCACGCGGCGGAAACGCCTGGTCAGCCGCGCCCGTGGCCCAGCAGCGAACCCCCTGACCGGCCCGCCTCTTTCAACCTCAACGACGAAAGGGACAGTTACTCGCGAACCGCCCCCCTGAGAGAGGTCACCGGCCCCCTGCTCATTTACTCAGCGCGCGTACGGCCTCTTCCGTGCTGTCGTAGAAGGAGAGCAACTGGTCGAGGCCCATGATCTGGAAGACGCGGGCGATGTCCGGGTCCAGACCGGCCAGGAGCAGGGCGGCACCCGCGTCGTGGGCACGCTGGTGGGCCGCGACCAGCGTGGCGATGCCGGTGGAGTCGCAGAAGGTCAGGCCGGACAGGTCGATCACCAGGTCGGCGTCCGGGCCGAACTCGACCCCCTCCAGGGCCGCCCGCAGGCGTGGAGTGGTGTGATGATCCAGGTCACCGGCCACGACCAGCAGGCGCGGCCCGGAGGTGTGCGGCTGGAGGCTGACGGTCAGACCGTTGTCATGCTGCACCGAGACTCCCGGAGGACGGCGTTCGAGTGGCGGGCGGGACGGACAGGGCGAGGATCGCGGTGTCGTCGGACACCCCCTTGCCCAAGGCCGTGATCAGGTCGTGCACGGTGGTCAGGAGGGCGTCGGCGCTCGTGGGCCCGGCGGCGGCGAGATACGCGGTCAGCCCGTCCTCGTCGAGCATCGAGCCGGACGGCGTCCGCGCCTCGGTGAGGCCGTCGGTGTAGAGCAGCAGCGCGTCACCGGCGTTCAGGCGCGCGCTCACCTGGGCGAAGTGGGGATTGCGCAGGATGCCGATGAGCTGCCCCCCGGCCGGATGGATGGGCTCGACGTCGCCGTTCGCGCGCACCGCGAGCGCCGGGGGGTGACCCCCGGTGGCGAGCGTGACACCGAACCCGTCGCCGTCGGGCTGCAGGACGCCGAAGACCGCCGTGCAGTACGGCGCGGGGGCCGCGCCGCCCGCGTGCTCCTGTTGCAGGACCGCGTCGAGGTTCGCCAGCACCGCGTGCGGGTCGGCGTCGTAGACGGCCGCGGCGCGCAGGGTGTAGCGGACCAGCGACGTCAGCGCGGCGGCATCGGCGCCCTTGCCGCAGACGTCACCGAGGAAGAACCCCCACCGGTCGCCGTCGAGGGGGAACAGGTCGTAGAAGTCGCCGCCCACCTCGTCGGCCGAGACGGGGTGGTAGGCGGCGGCCGCGCACAGTCCGGGCACCCGGGGCAGCGCCGGCGGGAGCAGGGTGCGCTGCAGGGTGCGGGCCAGCCGCTCGGCGCCCGCGCGCAGCTCCCTTTCGACCTCGACCGTGCGGTGTGTGGCCAGCCGCACCTCGAGCTCGTCCATGACCAGCTCGGCCAGGTCCCGCAGGCAGGCCAGCTCCTCCTCGCCGCCCTCACGAGGGCGCACGTCCATGACGTTGACGCTGCCCAGGGCCTCGCCGTCGGGCGTCGTGATCAGCGCGGCGGCGTAGAAACGGATGCCCGGCTCGCCGCGCACCGCCGGGTCGCCGGCCGCGTGAGGGTGCAGCAGCGCGTCATGGACGACGTACGAGCCGCCGCCGTGCCGTACGGCCGCGGCGCACAGGCTCTCGACGAGCCCGCGACGCGGTGACAGCCCGTGCGCGGCGATGACGCGGACCGTGTCGTGACCGACGATCGTCACGGTGGCGAAGGGGGCGTGGAAGATCCGCGCGGCCAGGGCGGCCACCCGGTCGAACGCGGTGCCCGAGGCGGTCTCCAGTGCGGCGTAGCGGCGCACGGCCGCGAGGCGGCGCTCCTCCGCGGTGGGGGCGAGCGGCATCGGCCTGCTGGTCGCTTCGTCGACGGTGCTGACCTCGGGGCTCCTTCCCGTCCCACCGGGCCGGGGCCTGGGCCCGCCGTGCCGGTGAATGATTTGCCCTATCCTACGAAACCGTTGAACTGTTCCTTCCCTGACCTGCCGGACTCGCCGACCCGGTACGGCCGGTGTGCGGCACCTCGCGCTCCCAGCGCCGGCGTGGCTGTGTGTGCAGACGCCAGTAGTGCTCGGCGCCTCCCCTTCTCATGTGTCGGTGACAATGAGCGACCGGCGAAGGTCACATCCATGTGATGGCGCTGCACCAGGCCGCGGACGCGGCGCAGGGCGAGGCCCGGCACCGGTCACGGCACTATTCGGCGGGCGGCGGCCAGGCGTCGCCCCAGACGACGTCGCGCGCCTCGCGGTAGGTCTCGCCCTGCCGCTTGGAGACCGCGCGGTCGGCCAGCCCGTCCTCGGCCGTGCACAGGCGCAGCGTCACCAGCCCCTTGCGCTTGAGGGGATGGCGCAGGATCCGGCTCTCGGCCCGCGGCCACGGCCGGGCCGACGCCGCGACGTAGGAGAACTTCTCGTCCTCGAAGCTCAGCGTGCCGTCCTTGACCCGCCGATGCAGGGCGGTGCGGTTGAGGCGCACCGCGAAGTGACACCAGTCCTGGTCCGGGCGGATCGGGCACTCGCCGTCGTGCGGGCAGGGCGCCACCACGTGCAGGCCCGACTCCGCCAGCAGCCGCCGGGCCGCCGCGATCCGGGCGTACCCGGCGGGCGTGCCGGGCTCGACGATCACCAGCATGGCCGCGTCCCCGGCCGCTCCCCGTGCCAGCGATCGGACCACGTCGTCCTGGACGGCGGGCGACAGCTCGCCGAGCACGTAGGACATCGTGACCAGGTCGGCCGCCGGCGCGGGCACGCTCCGGTCGACGAACGCCTGCTGCCAGCGCGCCTCGCGTACGGCCGCCGCGGGGGCGCGACCGGCCAGCCGCCGCCCGAAGGCGATGGCGAAGGGCGACTGCTCCAGGACGGTGACCGTGCGCAGCGTCGGCCAGACAGCGCTCGCGGCCCACAGCGCGCTGCCCGTGCCGCCGCCCACGTCCACCTGGGTCTGCGGCGCGAAACCGGGAGCCAGCAGGGCGACCTGGCGCAGCGCCGCGCGCACGGCGCTGTAGGTCGCCGGCATGCGATATCCGGCGTACGCCGCGACCGCGACCTCCGAGTTCAGCGCGGGCACGCTCCGGTCGAAGCCCTCCCGATACTGCCGGATGAGCGTCTGCACGCTTCGCGTCAGTTCGGCCATCGGGAAGCGTCCGAGCGACGCTTCCAGCGCGTCGTCGAGGTCGTCAGGCAGGGTGGACACGGCGTTCATGATGCCCGGCCCCGCTCAGGCTGTCGAAGCGCCCAGCCGTACGGCCACCGTGCAGGACCCGCCCTCGCGATCGGCGAGGCCGCTGAACTGGAGAAATAATCGCCGGGAAGGTCCCTTCACGCGTAGATTATCCGCGCGATCCGTCCCTTTCATCGATCTTCCACGCAGATCTATGGGAGCGCTCCCAAATGTCGTACGTTACTTCTGCCCTTGTCACCGGGAAAAGGAGCGCGTCGTGCGACGACTGTTACCCGCGGCCTGCCTGGCCCTGCTGCTGCCGCTGACGGCGACCTCGGCCGCCTCCGCCTCCGCCTCCGCCTCCAACGGGCCGGATCATGGGCCGGGGACCTGCGCGAAGGGCGGCACGCTGTTCTGCGAGGACTTCCAGTCACTGCCGGTCGGCGGCGCGGCGAGCCTCAGGTGGGGCGTGGACACCAGGCACGGCACGCTCACGGTGGAGCGCGGCGCCCGCGGCCAGAAGGTGCTGCACATCCACACCGAGGGCAACGGCCGGGCGTTCCTCAGGGTGGACGACTTCGCCCCGCCCGGCAACGGCTTCTACGGCCGCCTTCGGCTGCGCGTCAAGGCGTTCCCCACCGCGCCCGACTGGGCCCACTACACGCTGGTCGAGGCCACCGGCGCGGGCCCGGAGATCGTCCGGCCACTCGGCGGCCAGTACGTCCCCACGCTCGGCAAGGACCTGTGGGGCGTCGGCGCGGACGGCGGCCCCACCGGCGACTGGACCAACTGGCGCGAGTCGGCCCCGTCGCGGGCGGACGTGTGGCAGTGCGTCGAGTGGCGGATGGACCCCGCCGACAACACGATCTCGCTCTGGTTCGACGGCGTGCCCAAGCCCGACCTGACCGTGTCCACCCGCGGCCACGGCGGCAACGACGTCGACTTCGTGTTCCCCCGCTTCGACACCGTCAAGATCGGCTGGCAGCTCTACCAGCCGAACCCCTCCCCGGCGGCGTACGACCTCTGGGTGGACGACATCGCCCTGAGCACCGGACGCGTCGGCTGCTCCTGACGTCTCACGCGGCCCCTCACGCGGTCTCGGCGCGGCTCTCGCGCGGGCCGGTCAGCAGACGCAGCGAGCCGACCAGCAGACCGGTGACGAGCACCACGTGGACGACCAGGTGGACGGCCATGAAGTAGGCGGCGAAGACCGGCCCCCGCTGCCTGCGGACGAACCCGACCAGCTCCGGATCGGCGAGGACGAACCCGGTGACGAACACGGCGGGGACCGCGAGCAGAAGGGGGTGGAACAGCCCGAACGGCAGGCTCAGCAGCACCAGCCCCAGGCCGGCCAGGGCGAGCCCGCAGGACAGGATGCCCGCCGGGCTGTTGGCGTGCTCCGGCTTGGCCGCGCCGCGCCGGGTGGTGGTCAGCGCGAGCGGGATCAGCGGCAGGGCCCGCCGCCACTGCTCGGTCAGGATCGGCAGCAGGCGGCTGCCGTCGTCGTGACGGCCCACGACCGTGTCGGTCAGCACGATCCGGCTGCGTACGGCGAGCCTGCTGCTGTATTCGACGTCCTCGCAGTCGCGCAGCCGCTCGTCGAGCCTGCCCACGGCGAGCAGCACGTCGCGGCGGACGGCGGCGAGGGCGAACACGACGCTGTTGACCTCCCCCAGGTGGCGGCGGCGCCAGTGCACCGCGTGCAGGATGCGATACCACTCGACCGGCCCGTCGTCGATCAGCGGCACCGTGTCGTAGACCCCGTGGACGCAGCCGACCTCGGGATCGTGCTCCAGGATCTCCATCGCGTTCGCGACCGCGTCGGGCCGCAGCGCCACGTCGGAGTCGAGGAAGAAGATCACATCGCCCGTGGTGGCGTCGATCCCGGCGTTCCTGGCGGCGGACACGCCCCGGTTCTCCGGCAGGCGCACGACCCGGCAGCCCAGCTCCTCGGCGATCTCCGCCGAGCCGTCGGTGCTCGCGTCGTCGACCACGACGATCTCGCCGGGCACCCGGGTCTGCGCGAGCACCGACTCCAGGCACAGTCGCAGCGTCCTGGCCGCGTTGTAGCACGGCACGACCAGCGAGATCATCGCCTCGTCCCCCCCGCCGCGAGCGCCTCCGCGTACACGGCGAGCGTCTCCTCGGCGGCGCGGCTCCAGCTCAGCGTCTCCCGCACCAGCCGCTCGCCCCGCTCGGCCAGGGCGCGGCGCAGCCCGGGATCGGCCATGACCTCGATCACCCCGTCGGCGATGTCGCCGGGATCGGCCGCCCGCACGAACCGTACGGCGGGCCGCGCGGGGTCGCCGAGGAAGATCCGGGAGAAGCCGTCGCCCAGGATCACCGGCCGGGCCAGGGCCATCGCCTCGGTCGCCACCAGCCCGAACGGCTCGAAGAGCGAGGGGAAGACGCAGGCGTCGGCCATCGCGTAGTAGTCCAGCAGCGCCCGCCCGTCCACGAAACCGCCGGAGGTCAGCACCCGGCCGCCGAGCCCCGTGTCCGCGACGATCCGCGCGACGCCCGCCTCGTCGCCCTCCCCCACGAGGACCAGACGCAGCCCCGGCACGGCGGGCGCGATGTCGCGCATGGCCTGGAGGAGCTGGTAGACGCCCTTCTGCCGTTCGAGTCGGCCGACGAACAGCAGCACCGGGTCCTCCTCGGCGACGCCGAGCCGGGCGCGCAGGTCCGCCGCGCCGAGGCGCAGCTTGTCGTGGTCGAAGGCGGGGTCGGCGACCACCCGCTCGTACGTGCCGCCGAGGCGGACGACGTCGATCGGCGAGTGGTCCCAGCCCGCCTCCAGCAGTTGCTCGCGCACCTCCGGCGTGGCGACCACCACCCGCCGGGAGATCCGCGCCAGCCACCGCTCCAGCGCGGCGAACAGGTTGAGCGGGTCGGTGATGCTGCGCTGGGGAGCGACGCCGTACTCGGTGGTGTGGACGTGGAACACGACCGGGAGCCGCAGCACGTAGTGGCACAGCAGGCCGCACAGGAAGTTCGTCGAGTCGTGCACGGCCACAAGATCGGGCCGCCGGTCGGGACGCAGCCGCCGCAGGAGCAGGAAGTAACGCCAGTTGCTCACCACGACGGTCAGCGCGAGCAGGAGGAACTCCAGGCCACGCGTGCGGTTGAGCCGCCGGCGGCGCGCGATCGCGCCGAGCACGCGCCCGCGCGGCCGATACACGGTGACGCCACCGAGCCGCTCCCACACGGGCAGGCGGCCGTCGTTCAGCGTGAAGACCGCCATCTCGTGATCGCGCGCCAGATGCGGCGCGATCAGCTCGGCATAGCGGCCGAGCCCGGCCGTGATGTTGGGCGGGAACTGGTTGATGACGTGGGCGATCCTCACCCGCGCACCTCCAATGCGGGCCGGTAGAGCCGGGCGGAGACGGCCGTCACGACGGCCACGAGGATGAGATTGCTCAGGGCGAAGGCCACCAGCCCTCCGGTCAGCCCCTGCCAGGCGATGAGCGCCGCCTGGCAGGCGAGCGCGAGCGGCGTCCCGGCCAGCAGGCAGCCGATGAGCACCTTCGCCCCCCGCACCCCGTCCATGGTCAGGGCGACCTGCTGGAGGTTGAAGACCGTGTGCGCGCCGATCCCCAGCGCCGACAGCGCCATCAGGCCGAGCGAGTATGGATACTCGCCCCCCATGAGCAGGAAGAACACCGTGCTCGCCGCGAACGCGAACACCGCGGTCGCCCCGAACACCACCGGGGCGAGCCGGGCGATCCGCCGCATCACGGCGGGCTTGTCCGAGGTCGCCAGCGTGGGCAGCAGGACCAGGCCGATGCCGTCGGTGAACACCACGCCGAGCAGCCGCTTGGGGAAGCCGTTGTAGACGGAGTAGACGCCGACGTCGGCCCGGGGCGCCCAGTGGTTGAGGAAGATGACGTCCACCCCGAACACCACCGCCGTGAGCGCGGCGATGACGGTGACGTACGCGCCGTGCCGGTACAGCGAGCGGGCCAGCGCCCACGACCAGGACCGGGGCGCGACCTCGAACCCGGCGACGGAGACCAGGGCGAAGGCCAGGTTGGTGCCGATCAGCGCGACCAGGTACGGCTCGGCGTCCCGCACGCCGAGCACCAGCAGGAAGAACGCGGCCCCGCCCAGGTAGGCGACGGCCACGGCGAGCTTCAGCCCGGCGACGAGGCGGAACCTCTTCAGCCCGCGCAGGAAGCTCTCGGTGAGCTGGTTGAGCGTCATCGACAGCGCCAGCGCCAGCGCGAAGGCGAGCGTGCGGGTGTCCACGCCGAGCGCGGCGGTCAGCAGCGGAGCGGCCGCCAGACCGGCGGCGAACACCGCCGCGCCCAGCACGAGCGTGGCCAGCAGCGCCGTCGTCACCAGGGCGGGCCGCGCCCCCGGCTCGGCCCGCGGCAACTCCTGGAACATCACGTAGTTGAGGCTCGTCAGCATGCCGACGGTGACGATCAGCGCGATCGACAGGACGACGGTGAAGTGGCCGAAGGCGGCGGCGCCGGTGCCCCTGGCGATGACGAGCGTGGTCGCGGCGGCCGTGCCGCTGGCCACCGTGCTCACCAGCGTGGGCCCGGCGGCCCAGCGGTGGGCGGCCAGGAGCCCGGCCGCCCGTTCCGTCAGCGCGCCCACCGCAGGTGTGCCCGCCGGGCGAACTCGAGGTCGTCGGCCGTGTTGACGCCGCGCGCCTCGTCGGGGTCGGTCACCGGCACCACCGTCACCGGCCAGTTCCGCTCGCGCGACAGACAGGGCAGGAACGGCAGGAAGTTCACCTCTCCGGTGCGGGCGCCCGGAGCAGCCTCGTCCAGGTAGCGCGCCCACTCCTCGCGGAGCCCTGCGGTGCTCAGGCAGAAGACGCCCACGTCGCTGAGCCCGCCGGGGCGGCACTCGGCGCCCTCCCGCGACTGGCGCACCCGCACCAGCGTCCCTTCGTCGTCCAGTTCGTACTCCACGTACGGGTCGGGCATCGGCACCAGCGGGAGCGTGAGCCCCTTCTGGTGCGCCCCGGCGACACGGTCGACCGTCACCGGGGACAGGCCCGCCTGGTCGCCCCAGACCACGAGGATCGTGCCGTAGGCGTCCCAGTGCGGCGCGGCGTCGAAGATCGCGCCACCCATGCCGGTGGGCTCGTCCTGCACGCTCACCGAGACCTCGCCGCCCGCGATCTGTTCCGCCGCCAGCGCGCGGAACGGCCCCTCACCCTCCGGGGACATCACGACGTGGACGTGCTCGACGTACGGCCGCAGCCGCTGGTGGAGCACGTGCCACACGGTGACGCCGTCGGCGATCTCCACCATGATCTTGGGGATGCCCAGGCCCAGGCGGGTCCCCCGCCCGGCCGCCGGGATCACCGCGCACAACCGTTCAGCCGGCACCGCCCACCTCCGCGAACAGGAGAGACACGATCTGTTCCAGGTCGCGGACCGCGACCGCCCCGGGAGCGGGCTCGGCGACGTGGACGTGCAGGGTCGCGAGACCCGCGCCGACCGCCGACGCCACCCCGTGCGCGGAGTCCTCCAGCACCACGGCCGCGCCGGGGTCGAGCCCCCACTGCTCGCAGGCGTACGCGTAGAAGGCCGGGTCGGGCTTGCTGGCCGGGACGTCGTCGCTGGTGAGCACGCCACGGAAGTACGCGCCCAGGGAGCAGGCCGCGAGCACCCGCGCGACCGACGCCCGGCTGCCGCTGGTGACGAGGTAGGCGTCGCGGCCCCCGGCGACCAGGCGGCCGAGCAGCCGCCGCGCGCCGGGGAACACGGCCACCGTTTCGGCGTTCTCGCGGTACAGCCGCTGCTTCAGCCGGGCCAGCCGGTCCGCCTCCCCGGTGTCGCCCAGCAGGCGCACCGCCACCTCGCGGGTGCTCGCACCCGCGTGGTCGGCGTACCGGAAGGACGCGAGCCGATCGGGCGCGACCTCGGCGATGGCCTGCAGGAAGGCCGCCTCGTGGGCCGGACAGGAGTCCACGAGCGTGCCGTCGAGGTCGAAGAGCCAGACGCGGCGGGCGCACGCCTCCGCCAGGAGCGCCGTCATCGGGCCCGCGCCAAGGCCGCCTCGTCCCTGATGGCGAGCAGGGCCTCGGCCGTGCGCTCCGCGTGGTGCACGCCCGGGCGGTGTTCCAGGTCGGCGGTGACCCAGCGGGCTCCCGCCCACTCGCCCCGGTCGAGCACGCCGTGAGGCACCGCCGGGACGTCCGGGCCGGGCGTGCGATGGCTCAGCACGTGGGTCACCAGCCGCCGCCCGTTGCGGGGGTCGCCGAGGTAGGCCAGCGTGCGATCCACCAGGTCGGGCGCGCTCAGCCCCCGGATGTCGTGGTCGCCCCGGGTGTTGACGACGAACACCTTGGCCGCCGCGCGGCTGTGCGCCACGGCGTCCGCCACGCCGGGCGTGAGATAGCTGGGCAGGAGCGAGGAGTGCGGGGTGCCCGGGCCGTAGACGATGAGGTCGGCGTCGCGGATCGCCTCCAGCGCCCGCGGGTTCGGCGTCACCTCGGCGCGCTCGCGGCCCAGGACCTCCCTGGTCCATGCGGGCGGCAGCGCCTCCAGCTCGGCCCGCCGCCGCGCGCCGACCGGCTCGCGCAGCAGGAACAGGTCGGTGATCACGCCGGGGCCCTGCGGCGCGACGATCTCGGCCTCGTCGGCCAGCAGGGTGCCGTCCTGCCTGAGCGCGGCCAGGTAGGCGTTCTCCCCGTTGGTCACGTTGAGCAGCCGTACGGGCGAGCCGAACGCGCGGGCGCAGGCGTCGACGGCGGCGTTGAAGTCCCGGCCGAGCCGCAGGTAGGCCCCCGCGAACACGAGGTTGCCGAGCGCGCAGTCGGCGAGGTCGAGCCCGTGCGGGTACGCGGCGAGCCGCCGGGCGAACACGCGCAGGTCCGCCGTGACGGCCTCGCGGGCCGTCTCCGGCAGCACGGCGAACGGGCCGCGCCGCGTGGCGATCGCCTCGATGACGGCGGCGAGCCCGGCGGGCGTCGTCCCGCCCGGCAGGCGGTGTTCGAGCACGGTCGCCAGCGCGGCCCGCGCCTGATCGGCGGGGTCGAGGTGGAGCAGGAGGTTCTTGCGGAAGTCCGACGGCCCGAGCATCCCGGGCAGATAGCGCCGCAGCGCGCCGGTGGACAGGCCGTTGTCGTAGCCGTTGACGACCAGCGACAGGGCGACGCCCGGGGTGCCCAGCATGCCCCTCGCGATGCCGGCCGCCCCGCGCCCGCCGCTGAACATCGTCACCGCGACGTTCATCGGTTCTCCTCACGAGCGGCCGGCCTGCGCAGGACGCCCCGGCGGAGCAGCCAGTGGCGGTAGCCGAGATAGGCGACGAACAGGGCCCGGTCGCGTGCGCCGCGCCAGTATCGCCAGCCACGGCTGCCGCCGCCGCGCTCCCGGTGCTCGATCGGGACCTCCACCCACGCGTGGCCCATCTCGGCGACCCGCGCGGTGATCTCGGTCGAGCAGTTCATCCCGGCCGACTCCAGCGGCAGCGACCGGAAGAGCGGGCCGTGCACCACCTTGAAGATCGAGTTGAAGTCGCGGTAGCGCGTGTGGTGGAGCAGGTTGCTGACCGCGCCGCTGGCCGCCGACCCCCACCGGTACGCCACGCCGTCGGCCTTACTGATCCGGGCGCCGGAGAACGCCAGGGCCTCCCCCGCCTGGACGCGCGGCAGGACGCGGTCGAGGTTGGCGATCGGGAACTGACCGTCGGAGTCGAGCAGCACCACCCAGTCGAGCCGGGTGTGGGCGATCGCGGCGGCGATGGCCGCGCCCGCGCCGCGGTTGCGTTCGAACGTGACGACGACGAGCCGTGGGCACCGGGCCCGCAGGCCGGCCAGGATCTCGCCGGTCGCGTCACCGCTCCCGTCGTCGCAGACGACGATCTCCCAGTCGCCCACGGCCGGGGTGTTCTCCAGGTAGTCCTGCCATTCGCCCACCACCGCCGCGATGGTGTCCGCCTCGTTGTACGCGGGCGCGGCCACGGAGATGTTCACGGCAGTGCTCACTGGTCACCTGCCCCCAGCAGGCGGCCGATCCAGCGGTCCAGTGGAAGCAGGTTGAACCCGACGATGATCGGCACGTGCGCGAGCGCGAACACGATCGTCGCGCCGAACGAGATCGGCCCCCCGGTGAACAGGTTGATGTGCGGCGCGTCGATGACCTCGGGGATCTCCACCGGGTTGACGACGAACCACATGAGGTCGAGGAAGCCCGAGAACACGATGAGGACGCCGCTCACCATGATCTTCAGGCAGCGGCCCGGGGTGCCCCCGCCGATGCGGTAGGCGGCGGCGACAGTGAGCACGATGCCGGGATAGAGCAGCAGGTAGAGGTGCGTGTAGAAGCTGTCGCCCTGGGCCCGCGCGCCGTCCCCGTAGTAGAACCAGCTGATCCGCGGGATCAGGTAACCGGTGAAGAAGACGAACGGGACGTAGAGCAGCCAGTTCAGCCGTGGTGACACCCACGGGAAGAGCGCGATCGCCACGCACAGGCAGGCGAACGCGAGCAGCTTGGCCACCAGTTCCCAGGCCGAGCCGATCTCCCTCGCGTGCGGCGTGGCCAGCCATACGAAGGCGAAGCCGAGCGCCCCGACAGCCAGGGCCATCCACCACAGGTGGGGCGCCCAGGGGCGGGAGCCGGCGCGGACGACGTCCGCCGGAACATTTCCGTCGAGATGCGGCCGGGACGGAGGACTTTTGCCGAATGCCGTCATGAAGACGCGGCACCTTCCTTCCAACGTGCCCTTCGGGCAGGCGTGCCGGATGGCGCTGCGGAGAATGCAGCCGGGAGCGCGGGAGCGCTCCCACGCATTATGTCATTCTCATCCGGAAATGCGTCCGCAATATCAGATATTGGGCATCAGATACCGACATCTACCGCATATGCGCTGGTCAGGGGGTGATCCAGTGTGAGAAATTGTACTGGCGGGTAGTTGAATTTCGCGCCATCCTCGCCATTTCATCGCATTACGGACAATGTCAACCACGTTTGCGGATGCATGTCAGATCGGTCTTCGGCGTTTTTCGGCCCGACCTCAATCCCCAATCGGAATGGACCTCCTGAGCCTCTGCACCCGCCCGGCAAGCGATCCCGCGATGGCGATGAACGTTTCACGGAATCTTGTCGCCGCCCCGCTCACGGCGTTAATTTGTTTGGCCGATTGACGAACTAAGTGACGTCGTTGACACTCCGAGAAAACCCCGTTTCCGGAAGGATCGCACCAATGAGCCAATCCCCCGGCGGCGCCCTGACCAGCCGCCGCGGATTCCTCGGGATGGTCGGCGCGGGCGCGCTCGCCGCCGCCGGCCTCACCGGCTGCGCGGCCAAGAAGGAAGTGTCCAAGGGCACCGCCGTCGCCGCCGACAAGCTCAAGGGCCTCGTCCCCACCCGCGTGCCGTTCCAGGTGGCCGGCCTGTCGCCCGACCTGCCGGGCAGCGAATTCGTCGAACCCGGCTTCCTGACCAGGCCGGGCACGATGGTCCAGGCCGTCACCACCAAGCCGATCACCAGCGGCACGGAGGTGAAGGTGATGACCCCGCTGTGGGGCACCGTCCCTCCGGGCCTCGGCGAGAACTCCTACTACGACGCCGTCAACGAGCGGCTCGGCGGGGTCGTCCGGTTCAACATCTCCGACGGCAACACGTACGTGGACAAGCTGAACACGATCCTCGCCAGTGGCGACGTGCCCGACATGATCCAGATTCCGGGCTGGAACCTGATCACCATCGCCCACTTCACCGAGGCGGCCAACAAGCTCTTCGCCGACCTGTCGCCCTATCTCGCGGGCGACAAGGCCAAGGAGTTCCCGCTGCTGGCCAACTACGACACCGCCGCATGGACGTACGGCGTCTTCGGCGGCGTGCTCCAGGGCATCCCCTGGCAGAACGCGCCCTATCCGTTCGCCACGATCGTCCGCCAGGACATCCTCGACGAGTTCGGCCTGTCCCATCCCAAGAGCGCCGACGACCTGCTCACGCTGGGCAAGGAGCTGACCGACCCGAAGAAGAAGCGCTGGGCCTTCGGCGGCATGGACCAGGAGGTCCAGCGGGCGTTCGGCGCCCCGCGCGAGTGGCGCAAGCAGCCCGACGGCACGTTGATCTACAAGTACGAGACGCCGGAGTGGCAGCAGTCCATCGAGCTGCTGACGAAGCTGTTCGACGCGGGATACGTCCACCCGGACGTCGTGGCCAACCAGTTCGCCGACCACAAGGAGCCCTTCGGCAGCGGGCAGCTCGTCATGTACAAGGACGGGATCGGCGCGATCCACGAGCTGTTCGGCCGGTTCCTGCCCAGCAACCCGAAGTTCAACGTGCGGGCGGCGGATCCGTACCCGGCCCATCCGGGCGGCAAGGTCATCGTCTGGCGCAACGAGCCCGCCGGCATGTTCTGCTTCATCAAAAAGGGCCTCGGCGACGCCCGCACCCGTGAGCTGATCGGCATCGCCAACTGGTGCTCCGCGCCGTACGGCACGCAGGAGTACGACCTGGTCAGCAACGGCGTCGAGGGCAAGCACTTCACGCTGAAGGACGGGCAGGTCCAGCCGACCGCGCTCGGCCGCAAGGAGGTCGCCCCGACGTACCTGTTCCTGTCCGGACGGCCCGGCGCGATCACGGAGAACCAGTATCCCGGCTACGTCGAGGCGTACCACGGCTGGCAGAAAACGGCCTCGCGATACCTGGAGAACGACCCGTTCGTCGGCATCCGGGTGGAGGTGCCGTCCAAGATGGCCGCTCTGGTCAAGCCGACCGAGGACAAGATGAACGAGATCTTCCGCGGCAAGCGGCCGATCTCGGAGTGGGCCACGATCGTCAAGGACTGGCAGGAGCAGGGCGGCAACGAGGCCCGCGAGTTCTACATGAAGGTCGCCAGGGAGAACGGCCGGCTGTGAGCGCCGACGCGGACACGAGGAGCGTGACGGAGGTCCGGCGCGGGGCGACCCAGGCCGGACCGGCCGTCGGCCCGCGGAAGGACACGCGGAAGGACACGCGGAAGGACACCTTCGCCACGCGGCTGCGCCGGGACTGGCCGCTGCTGGTCATGGCCATGCCGATGCTGGTGCTCGTCACCGCCTTCTGGTGGGTCCCGGCGCTGGGGAACGTCATCGCCTTCCAGGACTACAACCCGTTCAGCGGCGGCATCCTGGGCAGCCCGATCATCGGTTTCACCAACTTCGCCGAGCTGTTCGGCGACCCGCAGTTCATCCGGGCCGTGGTGAACACGCTGGGCATCACCGCGTTCCAGCTCGTCTTCTACTTCCCGGTGCCGATCGCGCTCGCGCTGCTGCTCAACAGCGTGGTCTCCGGGCGGCTGCGGGCCTTCATCCAGGGCGTCGTCTACCTGCCCCACTTCTTCTCGTGGGTGCTGGTGGTCGCGATCTTCCAGCAGATGTGCGGCGGCGCCGGCCTCATCGCGCAGATCCTGCGCGACCACGGGCACTCGGGCATCGACTGGATGACGAACTCCGACACGTTCATCCTGCTGGTCACCGCCGAGACGGTCTGGAAGGACGCCGGCTGGGGCACGATCGTGTTCCTCGCCGCGCTCAGCACGATCGACCAGAACCTGTACGAGGCCGCCGCGGTCGACGGGGCCCGCCGGTGGCGCCGGATGTGGCACATCACGCTGCCCGGGCTGCGGCCGGTCATCGTGCTGCTGCTGATCCTGCGGCTCGGCGACGCCCTCAACGTCGGCTTCGAGCAGTTCATGCTGCAGCGCAGCGCGGTCGGCAGCAAGGTGTCGGAGGTCTTCGACACCTTCGTCTACTGGTCCGGCCTGCGCACCGGCGACTTCGGCTACGGCGCGGCGGCCGGTCTGTTCAAGGGCCTGGTCGGCCTGGTGCTCATCCTGGTGGCCAACCGAGTGGCGCACGCCCTGGGCGAGCGGGGGGTGTATTCGCGATCATGAGTCTTCGCAAGGTCTCGGGCCTGGCCCCGTGGGAGGAGCCGGGATCGGTCGCGGGCCGGATCGGCAAGGGCGGCGTGCTGGCGCTCATCGTGCTCGCCGTGCTGCTGCCGCTCTACACGATCGTGCTGACCAGCCTGTCGTCCGCCGACACGGTGAACCGGGTCGGCGGCCTGGTGCTGGTGCCGGACGGCATCACGTTCGACGCCTACCGCCAGATCTTCTCAGACAGCGTGGTCAGCCGCGCGGTGCTGGTCAGCACCGGCGTCACCGTCGCGGGCACCGCGATCAGCCTCGGCGTCAGCGTCCTCGGAGCGTACGCGCTGTCGCGGCCGGGGACGCTGTTCCACCGGCCGATCCTGTTCTGCGTGCTGCTGATGTTCGTGTTCTTCCCGGGCCTGATCCCGACCTACCTGATGGTGGCCTCGCTCGGGCTGAAGGACACGTACTGGTCGCTGATCCTGCCGTCGGCCGTGTCGGCGTTCAACGTCGTCGTGCTGCGGGCGTTCTTCATGAACATCCCGAAGGAGCTGCTCGACAGCGCCCGCATCGACGGCGCCGGCGAGTTCCGCATCCTGTGGCGGATCGCGCTGCCGCTGTCGAAGGCGGTCACGGCGGTCATCGGCCTGTTCTACGCGGTCGGTTACTGGAACGCGTGGTTCAACGCCATGCTGTTCATCGACGACACCCGCATGTGGCCGCTGGCGCTGGTCCTACGGTCGTACGTCGTGGATTCCAACCCGCTGCCGACGGCCACCGTGGGCGTGAGCGGCTTCGGCCACGTCGCGCCTCCCACGCTGGCCATCAAGATGGCCATCGTCGCCATCGCCGTGCTGCCCGCCCTGGTCATCTATCCGTTCGTGCAACGCCACTTCACCAAGGGCGTCATCATCGGCGCCATCAAGGGCTGACGCCCGGCCCCTGACGCCCCGCGCCTGACCCCCCTTCCCCCGGACCGACACCCCGCCGCACCTCCCACCGGCGGGGCGTCGCCGTGCGTACGGTGCAGGGGGTGGTGACGGTCGTGAGAGCGCCGGTGGGAGCCGTGACGGTGAGACGGCGGGGGGCGGGGGCGGCGAGGACCGCCTCGACGCCCTCGGAGGACCAGGTCAGGCGCTCGACGACGACTCCGCGCCGGGCCCGCAGGCCGTGCACCTCGCCGGACGGCCAGGGGCAGGCCGGAAGCAGGTCGAGGCGGTCGCCCTCCGACCGGACCAGCATCGCGGCGACCAGCGCAGGGACCCCGCCGCACACGTCCACGTTGAAGATGGCGTCGCGGTTGTGGGTGGAGACCATGTTGGCCCGCCAATAACGGGTGACCAGCAGGTCGAGGGCCTGCGACGCCTCCGCCGCCATGCCCAGGTTCGCGGCGGCCAGGCCCAGTTGGACCAGCCCGAACGCCATCTCGTCCGAACCGGCTCCGCGCCACCACTCCAGCCGCCTGCGTACGGCCTCGGCGCCGGCGGCGCGTACGGCCGGGTCGGCGGCGTCGCCGGTCTCGTACCAGAACGGGTAGAGGTGGGAGGCGTGCCGGTGGGCGTGGTTGTCCGTCAGCGTGAGGCCGGGCGGCGGCGCCCATTCCGACAGCTCGCCCGTGGGGGCGATCCGGTATGCGGGCAGGCGGTCGCGCAGCGCCTGCCACCGGCCGTCGAGTGAGAGTTCCCCACAGGCCCGGACGAGGTTGCGCAACAGGTCGCGTACGGCGGCGATGTCCATCGTGGCGTTGACGCACGCCTGGGCGTCGCCGCCCGACGGGGCGTTCTCGGGGGAGTAGGAGGGCGCGAAGTCACCCCGCGCGTCGTTCCCCCGCACATCCAGGAAGTCCTCGTAGAACTCGGCCGCCTCGGTCATGAACGGCAGTGCCCGCTCCCGGAGGAAGCCGAGGTCGCCCGTGTAGTCGTAGTAGTCGTAGTAGAGCCTCGACAGCCAGGCCGCCCCCGCCGTCCAGAAGGTCAGGCACCACGTCGGATGGAAGTGGTTGTGCCTGCCGTGCGTCGAGAGGTGGGCGGGCAGGAGGATCCCCCGGCAGCCGTACAGCCTGCGGGCGTTGTCCCGGAAGTCGGGCAGGAACCGTTCGAGCAGGTCGAAGACCGGAGGCAGGAGCTCGGGCGTGCCGGTGGCGAGCAGCCCGGCGACCGCCGACTCCAGGTTGCCGTCGAGAGTGTAGCCGGACTGCCACGGCGGTCGGAACGTCCCGCTCCACACGCCCTGCAGCGTCGGCGGCAGCTCCCCCACGCTGGAGACGATCGCGTACCTCGCCGCCGCGAAGACGGCCTCGACCAGTTCGGGCCCGCCGCGGGCGAGCGCGTCCTCACTCGCGGGGCGCGGATCGGCGCCGCCGAGGCGGAGCCGTACGCGGCCGAAGAGGTCGCCGTGCCGCGCCGCGTGGTCCCGCAGGAGCCGGTCGGCGTCGGGGACGATCCGGTCCAGCGGGTACGGCTCGCGCCCGGCCGGACGGACGACTGTCCTGGCGAGGATCGTGACGGCCCGCGCGCCGCGCACCTCCAGCACGTCGCCGCCCGCCCGCAGGCGGCCGCCCTCGGCGTGGACGCGGCACTCGACCGCGTATCCGGCGACGGCCCCCGGCCAGTGCCCGGGAAACTCGGCGGTCAGCTCCAGCCGGTCGGGGGCGGCCCGCGTCGCGTACGCGATCGGCGCCGGGGGCTCCCCCTCGACCGGCGCGAGCGCGAGGGTCCCCGAGACGTCGCCCAGGAGGCGGATCACCACGATGTCGCACGCGCGGGAGACGAAGACCTCCTGCCTGAGGACGCCGGGCCATTCCTGGGTCACCAGCCCGGTCGTGAAGTCGCAGCCCCGCTCGTAGCCCTCCGGGGACGTCCGGTGCGTGTACGTCAGGGTGCCCGCGCCGATCAGCGGGTCGATCCAGCGCAGGTCCGCGTAGCCGGGATCCTGCTCGACGGCCACCTCCGTCACCCGCTCGGCCGCCCGCCGGAACTCTCCCGCGTAGAGCAGCGCGCGCAGCTCCGGCAGGATCCGGGCGGTCTCCGGCGGGTCGATCGGCGGCAGCGTGGGCAGGAACAGCCGCTCGTGCGAGAGCGTCACCCGCATCTCGGGGCCCGCGCCGTAGACCAGGGCGCCCTGACGGCCGTTCCCGCTGATCAGCGCGTGCTCCCAGTCGCCCGTACGGGTGCGGGAGACGAAGCCGTCGACTCCTTGATCCACCCCGATTAGTTTGACCTTCAGCTGAAAGAAGGGCAAGTGGTCGGCGTATGGCCGTCAGTGGTTCACCGGAATCCGGGGAGCCGGCGCCTCGGCGGCCGATCGGCGGTGCCGGGCGGCCTCCGCCGTCCCCTCCGCCGTCCCCTCCTGCGTCCCCTCCTGCGCCTGTTCCGGCGTCTGTTCCGGTGCGGGACGGCCCTCGGCCCGCCGGATCTCCTTCTCCAGGTCGTCCGCCGTCGGCGCCTCCAGCATGCGCGGCACGATCGCCGTCGTGGTCCGGGGGACGGCCCAGAAGCCTCCGGTTCGCTCGCCGTACCAGACCATCCAGCCGGGCGTCCTGGCCGCCAGTGCCCGCGCCGCGTTCCTGCCCGCGGTGATCTCGTCCGCCATGCCGATCCTCCCGTTCGCCGTACTTCCGGGAACCGGCCCTCTACCCGCGCGCGGACGGGCCAAGCACCGATGCCTGACGTTCACGTGACCTGCCGTACGGACCGGTCAGGTCCGAGCCACGGACGGGGCATGGCCGGTAATGCGTCCCCCAAGAGAGAGTCGGAAAAGTAAGCATTTTTCGAGAGAGGGGTGGTTACACGTCCTTTGTAGGGCTAGCTGGTATGTTTGAACCAGTCCAGTCTCCGCCCTCGCGAGGCCGGGCGGTGGGCACCGCCCACCTCGTCCGGGCAGCCGCCTCCAGCGATCACTCGCGGGCCGCGAACCCCGACAGGACAGGCGATCGGCGTGATCCCGGGAGGCTCGGGACGCACCCCCAAAGATCGCTTCAAAGCCCGACTTCTTTACCTATTTGCCACATTCTGGCGTACAGGTGGGATTGCTCGACGGACTCGCATACCATCGACCGTCGCGCATTACCGGGACCTGACACTCCGCCGGGTAGCGTCGTTCAAGACAGTACGCCCGAAAAATATGGATGAAGGCGCGTATATGACAACGCAGCAGCTCGAGATTACTGTGAGCGATCACCAGCCGGCCGTCGTGGTCGCGCTGCGAGGTGAACTCGACATCGCCAGCGGGGACACACTCCGGAGGGCGATCAGGGATCTTGTCCGCCAGGGTCGCGCCAAGATCGTGGTGGATGCGTCCGGTCTGCGGTTCTGCGACTCCTGCGGCCTGGAAGCGCTGCTGGACGCCCGGGACGACATCGCGAAGGCCGCCGGTTCGATGCGGCTCACCGGAGTTCACGGCATCTTGAAGATCGTCCTTGAGGCGACCCGGCTGCGCGACACGTTCGTCATCGACGGCACGCCCGTCGAGGCCGTCGCCGCCATGGTGGTGACGGACTCACACCACGTGTCCATGGTCTGAAGATCCAAGATCTGACCGTTTGACCGCCGGCCCCCGTCCTCTCACCGAGGGCGGGGGCTTCTGAGCGCCCGCCGCCGTCGTTTGTGCCGGTCAGGTCCGGGTAAGCGCGGACGAGGGGAACGGCCCCGACGTCGTTCAGGGGAGGAACACGGACATGGACCAGTCCCGCGCGCCCGTGCTTGAGGCACTCACCGCCTATCGCCGACGGGGAGACATCAGCTTCACGCCTCCAGGCCACAAGCAGGGGCGGGGGGTGGATCCACGGGTCCTGGAAGTCCTGGGCGAGGACCTCTTCCGGGATGACGTCATGATCATGAACGGCCTGGACGACCGGTTGCAGAGCAACGGCGTGCTCGAACAGGCGCAGCAGCTCATGGCGGAGGCGGTCAACGCCGAGCGGGCGTTCTTCTCCACGTGTGGCAGTTCCTTGTCGGTCAAGAGCGCGATGCTCTCCGTGGCCGGGCCCGGCGAGAAGCTGCTGGTGGCCCGCAACGCCCACAAGTCGGTCATCTCGGCACTGATCCTGAGCGGCGTCGAGCCCGTCTGGGTCCACGGGGACTGGGACGGCGATCTGCACATGTCCTACCCGCCCACTCCGGAGGCGGTGGAGGAGGCGTTCAAGGCGGCCCCCGACGCCAAGGGCGTCATCGTCGCCAGCCCGGTGGACTACGGCACCTGCGGCGACCTGGAGGGCATCAACGAGGTGTGCCGCAGGTATGACCGGACGTTCATCGTGGACGAGGCCTGGGGCGCCCACCTGCCGTTCCACGAGGACCTGCCCACGTGGGGCATGAACGCCGGGGCCGACCTGTGCGTCACGAGCGTCCACAAGATGGGCAACGGGCTGGAGCAGAGCTCGGTGTTCCACCTGCAGGGCAACCGGGTGGACCCCGCGGTGCTCAAGGCCCGCGAGGACCTGCTCGGCACGACCAGCCCCTCGACTCTGATCTACGCGGCGCTCGACGGCTGGCGCAGGCAGATGGTGGAGCATGGCAAGGACCTGCTCGACCGCACGCTGGAGCTCGCGGAGTCGATCCGCAGGGAGATCGGCAAGATGCACGGCCTGTGGGTGCTGAGCAAGGAGAACACCCGCGCCTTCGACATGGACCCGCTGAAGATCGTGGTCGACGTGTCGGGGCTCGGCGTCGACGGCTACCACGCCGCCGACTGGCTGCGCGAGCGCTGCCACGTCAACCTCTCGCTGAGCGACCATCGCCGCGTCAGCGCCGAGATCACCGTCGCCGACAGTGAGGAGACGGCCGGCGCGCTGCTCGACGCGCTGCGCGCCCTGTCGTCGGCCCGCGACCTGCCGCCCGCGGCGACGATCGACGTGCCCGAGCCGGGCGAGCTGGAGCTGGACGTGGCGATGCTGCCCAGGGACGCGTTCTTCGGGCGGGTCGAGATCGTGCCCACCGGCCAGGCGGTGGGCCGGATCGTGGCCGAGATGGTCACGCCGTACCCGCCGGGCGCGCCCGCCCTGTGCCCGGGCGAGCGCGTCACCGAACCGGTGCTGAGCTACCTGACCACCGGGCTCGAAGGCGGCATGAACATTCCGGACGTGAGCGATCCCAGCCTGAAGACGCTGCGCGTCGTCGCCGAGTGACCGTAGCAGGACGGCAGCGCCCGATCAGGACCAGCACGGTCAGGCCCAGCACGGTCAGGCCCAGCAGGAGACGGCGGTCTGCGCCATGAGCAGCTCGGTCACGTCACGCAGGCGGCCGTGCCGGGCGTACGCCGCCCGCTGACGCGCCGCCCCCGATCCGCTGTGCCGTACGCGGTCGAGCTGGAGGGTCAGCGGCGTCCAGTCGCCGTTCTCCTCCAGCACCGGCCGCACGTAGTCGAGCAGGCGATCCACCAGGCGCCAGGCGGGCACCCGCGTGCCGCCCCCGCTCAGCAGGTCGAGCGCCTCGCCGTCCACGCCGTCGCGGGCGGCCCGCCAGTAGGCCGCCCGCAGCAGGGTGTCCTCGACGTCGGGGGCGGGCACGCCGGCCCGCACGTCGCGCAGCGCCGTCTCGGCCAGCCCCCGCACCAGCCCGGCCAGCAGCACCGTCTCCCCCGCGGTCGGGCACACGTCGGCCGCGCGGATCTCCAGCGTCGGCACGTGGTCGGACGGGCGGACCAGCCAGTAGATCATCTTCCGGTCGAGGATCGTGCCCCCGGCCAGCATGCCGGCGACGAGGCTCTCGTAGTGCTCGGCCGAGCGGAAGAACGGCGGCGGCTCCGCACTCGGCCACCTGCCCATCATCAGCGCGCGCCAGCTCGCGTAGCCGGTGTCCCGGCCGTCCGCGATCGGCGAGTTGGCCGCGAGCGCCTGCAGGACCGGGAGCCAGGGCCGCAGGTGGTTGCTGACCCGCACCGCCTCCTCGCGGTCTCCGATGCCCACGTGGATGTGGCAGCCGCACACCCCCTGGCCGTCCATGACCGCCCCGAACTCGTGGAGCATGGCCTGGTAGCGGGGGCACGACGACAAGGGCGGCACTCCCGTGTTGCCGTCAAGGGCGGTGCCGCACGCGACGAGTGCGAGCCCCACGCTCGCGGCGGCAGCGGCGGCGGCGCGGCGCATCTCCAGCAGGTCGCCGTGCAGGTCTCGCAGGGCGGTGTGCACGGCGCTGTTGCTCTCCAGTTGGAACTGCGTCAGTTCGAACACCAGCCGGTCCGCCCCCGGCCCGGCCACCCGCTCGCGGATCTCCCGTGCCGCCGGGACGACCCGTCCGGTTCCCGGGTCGACGAGCAGGAACTCCTCCTCCACTCCGAGCGTGAGCGCCGCCGAACTCACGGTTGCCTGCGCGACGAGGGAGGATTCGTGCATGGTGTCGAACTGGACCTCCCTTGTCACGTCTGGCATAAGCGGTCTCTTCAGGAGGGGTCCAGTCGTTCAGTTCCCCGTTCCCCCAACCATGGGGCGAAAAACCACATATGGCGTTTCTTGACCGTCCCCGCGTGGCGGTGAACCTCTCCGCAGGCCGTACGCCCCGGCCGGGCGGCGTCGCTGCTCTAGACTGGCGAACCTGGCCGGGGCCCGGCCAGGTTCCCCCACCGCCCGACCGTCCCCGCAGCGTCCGCCGAGGTGTGCTCGTGACCGCCGCCGTCGTACTGACCCCCGTGTCCGCCCCCGTCGCCGACCATGTGGCCGAGCATGTGCTGGTCGTCGCGCTCGAGGGCGCCCTGGACTACACGAACGCCGAGCGGCTGCGCCGGGACGTCGAGGCGGCCCTCGGCGAGGAGCACCGCGAGCTCGTCCTCGACCTGAGCGGCCTGAACTTCTGCGACTCCACGGGCATCCGGATCCTGCTGTCCGTACGGAAGCTGATGCAGGAGCGGCACGGCGCGGTGACGCTGGCGGGCCTGAACGCCCGGCTGGCGAGGATCTTCAGGGTCACCGGACTGATCAGCGCCTTCACCGTCGCACCGGGTCTGGCGGAGGCCGTCGAGGCGGTCGGCGCGCGGTCTACCCCCAGGTGAAGGCAGGGAACGGGTAACGAGACGGTAGCCTCGGACCCATCGAGCGGCAGATTCAGCCAGAAAGACAGCGGCGAGGAGGACAGGTGGTGGATCAGCGCCGGCAGTGGCCGATAACGGATGATCTCGCGGCGCTCCGCGAGAACATCCAGCGGTACGCCGTGCAGGCGGGCCTCACCGGCCCCCGGCTGGACGACCTCGTCATCGCCGCCAACGAGGCCGCCATCAACGTGCTCGAACACGGAGGGGGAGCCGGCACGCTGGCGATCTCCTGCGACGGCATCGTGCTCGCCGTCGACGTCGCCGACCACGTCGGCGTCCTGCGGCCGGGCGCCGTGCCGAGCGAGCGGCCCAGCGGCCGCGGTGACCGCGGCTTCGGCCTGTGGCTCATGGGCGAGTTGTGCGACTCGGTGACCATCGACCGGGTTCCCGGTCAGTCGACGATCCGGCTGTCCATGCGGGTGGACGACGGCGTTGTGGACGACGGGGGCGCCGCCTCCCTCGGGCGCAGCGCCCACCCCGTCTGAGCGGGCGCTCACCCCTGTCGCCAAGCGGCGACCCGTCGCGGACCCAGGGTTGGCCCTGGGTATCGTCCCGATCCCGTAAATCGGGCCGTCACGGCTCTCCGGCCGCTCTAACCTGGGTCCGCGACCACCTCCTCATGGCTGCTGGACGGCTACCTGAGGAATGCCCATGACGCGGCGGCAACCGCGATCAGGGCGCAGAGGCGGATGGTCCGGGGTGTGCTGTCGACCACGTCCCGGACCGCTCTGGCCACCTCGCCGATCCACGAGCCGAACTCCGGGTCGTGAATTCGCCCTTCGTGACGGCGTCCCCCGCTCCCGCGGGGCCTGATAGCAGTCATCGGGGCCCCCTCCCCATATGCGCTGTCCGAGAATCCATCTCGAACATGTCGATCGGCCCGATCAGGAATCCGTTCCCGGCCGGTCCGAGGCGCGCCATGGGCGGAATCCCCGCCGCCGTCGCGCCGCCGACCCGGTAGGAGGGATTCCGGACCTTTCCCTGATGTTCACAGGTGACCCACCGTGCACGCAACGAATACGAGCGGCATTCGAGGTTCCATACGAAGAGTGACGATCAGATCACAGCTTGCGATAGCTTTTGATCCTGATTTGTCCTGCGGTGCGCAGTTGTCTGCCCGATTTGTCCGCAGCGCTTTCCGGAATTTTGGGTCAGCGCGCGACACGCCGTCATTTGTCTCAGAGGACGGCATCGGGCGGCATATCCGGGCCGCCTGCGCGACACCCGGAACCCGCGCGGATAGGGGATGCCGGAGACGATGTTACCGAAAGTGACGTCGTCGTCACGCACGCGCGGCCGGAAGGCAGGGTGGCGGGTTCAGGCGCCGAGATCGCGTACGGCGTTCTCGAGGCACCGCGTGAGCGCCTCCACCCGCTCCTCCGTCACCGGCTCGTCGCTGCGGGCCTCGGGCAGGTCCGCGCGGCGCACCACCACGAGCTTGCGGTGCCTCTCGTCGATCTCGTCGAGCGGCAGCACGAGGCACTCGCCCCGGACGAAGACCAGCGCGACGTCCGGGTCGGCCGACTCCAGCAGCCGCCGTACGCAGTCGGGGTCGAGCAGCGCCATCGTGCCTCCCTCACCGATGCCGGATGCCGTTCACGGCCGCATGCCCCCGCCCGTCGTGACCTCCTTGATCCGCTCCCGGCCCGAGTCGGGCGCGAGCGGCGGGGTCTCCATGCCCGCACCGCGCCGCATGCCCTCGATCGCCGCGCGCAGGGCCTCCACCGCGCTGTGCCGGGGCTGCCAGCCCAGCTCCTCCCGGGCGCGGGTGGTGTTCATGATCGGGATCTGCAGGGCCATCTCCACCATGCCGGGCGAGGCCGGGATCAGCCGCAGGTGCCAGCCCGCCGACACCGCCGTACGCACCACCGCGGCGGGGACCGGCACCCGCCGCGCGCCGAGCAGGTCCGCCAGCACGGCGGGGTCGATCACGGGGTCGGCGGCGATGTTGAACGCGCCCCGCACGTCGCGGGTGAGCGCCAGCCGGAACGCCTCGCCGGCGTCCCGCGAGTGGAGCGCCTGGAACCGCAGGCGCGGCATGTCCGGCACGAACGGGATCAGCTCCGGCCGCACCAGCCGCTGCGGCAGGAACGGCCCGGCGAACAGCCGCCGCTGCTCGGTCGCGGCCTCCTCCTTGAAGACGAACCCCGGGCGCATCCGCACCACGCGGATGTCCGGGTGGTCGCGCTCGAAGATGTCGAGCACGCGCTCGATGTAGGCCTTCTCCCGCCCGTACGCCGCGTTCGGCCAGCCGTGGGTCGGCCAGGACTCGTCGACGGGCGGGTCCTTGGGCCCCGGCGAGTACGCCCCCACGGACGACGAGTGGACGAGGACCGAGACCCCGGCCCGGACGGCGGCGTCGAAGACGCGCATGCTGCCGAGGACGTTGGAGTTCCAGGTGGTGACCGGGTCGTGCGTGGGCTGGAACAGCCAGGCCAGGTGCACGACCGCGTCGGCGCCGGCGAGGATCGGATCGAGGTCGTCTCTGAAGACGTCGGCCGTACGCCACTCGGTCTTCGCCGGGCGCCAGCCCGGCATCCGCCTGGCCACCCCCACGATCGAGGTCACGCTCGTCTCGGACTCGAGGGCGGTGAGCAGGCTCGTGCCGACGTTCCCGCTCGCGCCAACCACGACAACTCGCATGAAATACTCCATCCCCGACAATTCGCTGATCATGCGGTCCCGCGGTGTCGGCCTGCTGGAGCGGGCCCGAAGATGGGGTCCCAGATTTCCCCTGGGACAATGCGGGGGAATCAGTGGTGGCGCGGGAATACCGCTACCTAGGAGGATTAAGTTCTCAATCTGGTCAGAGAGGCGGAGCAGCAGAGATGGCTCAGATCGTCGGTGGCGGACGCCCCGTCAATGACGCCGAGCGAAGGGTCATCGCGCACCTGCGGGACAACGCCCCTGACGACTGGCTGCTGCTGCACAACATCGAGATTCCGCGCGGCGCCGACCTGTTCGAGGTGGACGTGGTCGTGCTCACCGGCCACTCCCTCGTGGTGATCGACGTGAAGGGGGCCCGGGGCCGGTTCGAGGTGTCGGGCACCCGGTGGTTCCCCCAGCACCGGGAGGCGTTCGGCTCGCCGGTGGCCAAGCTGCGCGGCACCGCGCGGGCGCTGAAGGGCCTGCTGATCGAGGAGCACCGCGAGCTGGAGCGGTTGTACGTCGACAACGTGGTGGTGCTGACCGCCCCCGGAGCCGTCCTCGTCGACCCCAGTGGCCGCGACGCCCGGCACGTCACCACGATCTCCGGGCTCGTTCCCATGCTCAGCGACGCGTCCCGGGTGAGGCACGGGTGCAGCCGGGACGCCGGGCCGTACCGGACCGCGATCCTCGAGGCGCTGAACGGCACCGTGCGCCGCTCGACCGCGCCGCCGCGCTTCGGCAACTGGGAGGTGGAGGAGCAGCTCGGCGGCGACAGCCGGGTCACCGAGTATCGCGCCGTCAACGCGACCGCCCCGACCAGCGGCACCGTGCTGCTGCGCGTCTACCGCGCCGATCCGATGGCCGAGCAACGGCGGCGGGTGACCGAGCAGCGCCGGATCGCCAACGCCTACCAGTCGCTCGCCAAGATCCCGCCGCATCCCTGCGTCGTGCGCTCGCGGGACTTCTTCGCGATCGACGACGAGAGCCGGTTCGTGCTCGTGCTCGACGACGTCCACGGGCAGGCCCTGCACCTGCACCTGACCGGGCGGAAGCTGGGCATCGAAGCGAAGCTCGGCGTGATGGAGGACATGCTGGACGGCCTCGCCCACGTCCACGCCAACAACGTCATCCACCGGGCGCTGACCCCCGCCTGTGTGCTCGTCACCGACGGCGGGAACGCGATGCTGACCGGCTTCGACTACGCCAAGCCCGGCCCGCGCAAGCACACCGTGGCCAACGAGCTGCCCAACATCCTCGACGTCCACTACGTCGCCCCCGAGTGCCGGGCGCGCCCCGAACGGATGACCCCCGCCGCCGACGTCTACTCGGCCGGCGTGATCGCCTTCCAGCTCCTGACCGGCGAGCTGCCGATGCCCGGCGCGGACGCCGAGCCGGACGCCGGCGGCGTCGCTCCCGAGGTCATGGACCTCGTACGGCGGATGCGCGACCCCACACCGGCCAAGCGCCCGGACGCGGCCACGGCCCTCATGGAGCTGCGGGTGGCCCGTGACGCCCAGCCCCGGCGGCGCGCGCCGTTCGGCGGCAGGATCAGGAGCGCCCTGCGCCGCCTGTCCCGCCACTCGTAGGGACCTTCGTCACTGGCCGGGCAGCCCAAGGGACGCTAACGTCCAGGTCATGATTCGGGTGTTCCTGGTGGACGACCACGAGGTCGTACGGCGTGGGGTGGCGGCATTGCTGGACGCCGAGGACGACATCGAGGTCGTCGGCGAGGCCGGGACGGCCGACTCTGCCGTGGCCCGCATCCCCGCGCTGCGGCCCGATGTCGCGGTGCTGGACGTGCGCCTGCCCGACGGCAGCGGGGTGGACGTCTGCCGCGAGGTCCGCTCGAAGGTGCCCGGCCTGGCCTGCCTGATGCTGACCTCCTACGCCGACGACGAGGCGCTGTTCAACG
>NZ_JBEYWW010000026.1:0-149789 GCF_040644635.1 Microbispora sp. NPDC046933
CGTTCCACACGGCGTACGACACCCTCCTCGACCGCTGGCCCGCGCCGGGCACCGTCGGCACCGGCGGCGTCGAGCGGATCGACCTGGCCTCGGCGCGAACTCCCCGGCCGGCCTTCCGCCGTCTGTCCGGGCCATGCCCGCGGTCCCGGATCCCCGGTCGCCCAAGAGTTGTCCTGACACCCCCGTCGCGGCCTGACCGGATGTCGCCCGCCGCTCCTCCAGGCATCCCCCGCGAGCAGGGCCGTACGGGACCGTCCGGAACAGTTCCGTACGATCACGAACCTTGTCCTGCCTCTCTCCGATCGAGGATCTTCCGTGATGCACCCCTCTCCCCGGCACCCGGCCGGAAGCTCGGGGCCTTCCCCACGGAGGTTGTCCTTGCATCGACGAGCACAGTGGAAACGCACACGGTGATCGCGGCCGCCGCTCCGGCGACCGCCGGCACGCCGTTCGCGCTTTCCCAGGCACGCCTGCGGCGGTCACGGGGCCACCGCCGCAGGCGTCCGCCTTCGACCACGTGCTCTACTGGAACAGCGTCTTCCCCGACACCATCCGCACCCTTCCCCCGGGACGGCGTCGACCCGCGGTACAGCCACGACGGGGATCCAACCCGGCTCGCCCGGGCCCCACCGTCCACGTCACCCGGCGCGACCGGGGATAAGAACCGAACATCACCTCCAGGCCCTCCGGGCGGCGGAATCCGCTGACCGCGGGGGGCTGCCTCGCGTCATCGATCTTTGTTAGTGTTTCGCCCGGATCGACGCCAAAGCGTGGCTTGGGGGGATCGTCGTGTCAGGGCCGTTCAGCGCGCCTCCCCAGCCCGACGGCCTGACCAGTCCGGCCGAATTCGTCGCCGCGCTGGGCCGTCTCCGCCAGTGGTCCGGCCTGACCTACCGGCAGCTCACGGCCACCGCGAAGGCGTCGGGGGACGTGCTGCCGACCAGCACGATCGCGGGCGCCCTCGGGCGCACGACCCTCCCCAGAGAGGAGTTCGTGGCGGCCTTCGTACGAGCCTGCGGGCTCGGCGAGGACGACACGGCGCGCTGGGTGGCGCACAGGAAACGACTGGCCGCCGGCATGACGCTTCCGGCCGAGCCTCCCGACACGGCCGCCGGCCCGGACCACCCGCCCGTCCCGCCGGAACAGCCCGGCCGGGATGACCGGCCCGATCAGGCCGATCGCTTCGAGCCCGGCGGTCCCGGCGGGCGCGAGCAGCCCGTTCCCACGGCCCCCGCCCGGCCGGGCGACACGGCCGGACCGACCGGAGACGCCGTACGACCGGAGACCCGGGCGCTGCGGCGGTTCGCCGTTGCGGGGGCGGGCGCCGTGGTCCTGCTCCTCGCCACCGGCGCGGTCCTGCCCGGTCTGCGCGCCTCCTTGACCGGCGGCGACGCGCGGCCCCCGGCGTCTCCCGCCGCCGCGACGGCCGGGAGCGACCGCACGCCGCCCGACGGCTGGTACCACATGGTTCCCTCGCACGTCGCCGGACGCGACCTGTGCGTCGGAGAGGGACGCGAGCGCAACAGGCGGACCGACCGGCCCCTGGCCGTGCAGCGGCCCTGCCGGGACGTCATTCCCGACACCTACCTGCACGCGGCCGGCGGCGGCGCCCACGAGATCCAATGGCACCACCCCGAAGAGGGCCCCGGCTGCCTCACGGTGGACGAGGCGCTGACGGGCCCGGGCGCGCTGATCGCTCCCGCCGACTGCTCGGGGGCGCGGCACCAACGCTTCGTGCTGAAGCCCGTGGGGCCGGGGTTCGCCCTGCGCCCCCTGCACAGCGGGCTGTGCGTCGGAGCGCTGTACGGCGAGGCCGACGTGGCCCCCGGCGCGGAGCTCGCCCAGAAGTCCTGCACCGGGCGTCCCGATCAGGTGTTCCTCTTCCGCCCGGTGCCCGCTCCGACCTGGACACCACGCTGACATTCCTCCCCGTACGGCCCACGCCCGCCAGCGGCTGGCCATCCTTGCGCGTGAATCTCTGGCTATGACGCACCGAAAATCGGAATCCGGACTCGGAGCTTCTGAAAGTCGTTGACCAACCGCGCCTTGGCCGTTTTCATTGATGGGCACGTCACGAGACGGCCCCGATACCGAGAGAAGTCGAATGCCCCTCGGACCCCGTTTTCGCCGGGTTGCGGCGTTGCAGCGCCGATTCGTGGATCGAGAAGCCGCGTTCGAGGCTTTCGAAGAGGAACTCTCCCGAATCGGGCGAGAGCCGCGTGTCCTCAACATCACCGGCGTCGGCGGAATCGGCAAGTCGCGGCTATTGCGCGAGTTTGGCGAACGGGTCAAGGAGTCCCACCGGATCGCGTCGCTCGATCTTCAGGTGCCCGCTCATCGGCAGCAGGAGGACGCCCTCGCCGTACTCCGCATGGAGCTTGGCGGGCAGGGTGTCCGATTCGACCGCTACGACATCGCCTACGCGGTGCTGTGGCAACGCCTTCACCCGCATCTGGCTCTCACCCGCGCCGAGCTGCCGTTCGTCGAACACAGCGAGGTTCTGACCGAGGTCCTCGACGCCGCCGCCGGTGTACCGATATTCGGCACCGCGGTAGGGCTGCTAAAGCTTCTGGAAAAGGGCAACAGCAGCCGTAAGCATCGCCGCCGTCTGCGGGAGAATCAGATTCTTCGGCAACTCGACACGCTTCCCGGCGCTGCCCTGGTCGACGCCGTCACCTTCATGTTCGCCGAAGACCTGCGTGCCTGCAGTGAGGGCGAACCGTACGTGATACTCGTGGACGCCTACGAGGCCTTGGGTCGTACGCCCGGCGACGACGCCTGGCTCCGGGACCTGGCGGCCCAGCTCGATCGCGGTCTGACGGTGATCGCCAGCAGGGAGAGGCTGAGCTGGGATGTCCATGACGAAGACTGGCGGCGCGTCGTCCGGGAGTTTCCTGTCGAAGGACTGCCGATGGAGGCGCGGTTGGAACTGCTTACCGACGGCGGGATGAGCGATCCCGTCCACCGCCACGTCATCGCGCAGGCGAGCACAGGGCTGCCGTTCTACCTGCACCTGGCGACCGAGAGCCAGGCCGACGGCCATGCGATCTCCCAGGATGAGATCGCTCAGCGTTTCCTGCAGCATGTAACCGCCGAGGAGCGACGCTACCTGCAGTTGCTCAGCGTGACCCGGACATTCGACTATGAGCTGTTCCGTGGTCTGGCGGCGGCCTTTCACCTGCCCGGGGGCAGGTTGGCGTGGGAGGGTCTCATCGCCTACTCCTTCGTGTACCCGGCAGGCGACGGCTGTTTTCACCTGCACCAGCTCATGGCCGAGATGTTGCGGGCACGGCTCTCGCCAGAAATGATCGACGAGGCACACCGCGCCCTTCACGAGCTCTGGAGCATGCGAGCCGACGATCCTGCCGGCATCCGCGAGCTTGTCTTACACGGCCTGCACGCGCATGCGCTAACCGCCAACCAGCTACTGGTGTATGCCGACCGCATCACTGCCCGTGGTGGAGCCCGAGGCATCACCGGTCTGATGTCGGACCTACGGGCCTACCTCGACGGGCCTGAAGGTGCAGACAATCCCGCTCTTGAGGAAGCCGCCGCGTGCCTGGCGGCCGAGGCGGCCGTGTTGCTCGGCGATGCTGATCGGATCAACGAGCTGACGCCCAATGCGCCATGGCGGCTTGGGACGGAGCCCGGCGCGCGCTTGGCTGTGGCCGCCGCCCACGGCCGGCGGATCGCCGGACAGACGGCACGGGCTCTGCAGATTTACAGCGACGTCCTGGCCGTGCACAGCGGACCGGCAAGACGCCCGGCCGGCCTGTGGGCCGCCGATCTGCACATGGCCCAGGGCAGGTTCCGGCGGGCCTTCGAGCTGGCGGAGCAGGTCACCAGGGAGTGTCCTGACGACGACCTCGTGCTCCAGGGCGACCTGGCCCGGCTACGTCATCTGGCGCTCCGGTTTTCCTACGACTTCAGCGCCGCGGAATGGCATCTGCGCGAAGCTGCGCAGCACTACGAGCAGGCCCAGACGATCATTGGAACAGCGCTGGTGGCGACCAATCGAGCGGAACTGCTGGCTTGGACCGATCCGTTCGCCGCTGTCGCCGCCGCGAAGGAGGCCGTGGAGGTCAACTCCGAACTCGGCGCCATCCACGAGGTCGGTAAGGCGTACAGCGCTCTCGGCCAGGCCCTGCTGATGCTCGGACGTCACGCCGAGGCCGCCGAGGCACTCGACGCTGCCTGCTCGGCCCTGGAGAAGGCCCGCTATCGCTCGGGGCGGGCCCGCGCCGAGCTTCTACGCGCATGCCTGCATCTGCGCCGTGGGGAGCTGGACGGCGTGGCGGCCTCGGCACGCTGGGCGGTCGACGAGCTTCTCGGCGTCGAGGTCTACCCCACACTGATCGTCGTCGCCGACCACCTGCTGGAACTCGTGAACCGGCCTGATGAGAGGGTAAGGGCAGCCGCCCGGCGGGCCTGGCCGGCGATCGAACCGATCGACTCCCATGACGCGCTGGAGGACCGCATGACGCACTACCTGCGAAGGCTACTGGGATGACAGGCGACCCCTACCAGGCCGCGTACGAAGCCGCTTTGGAAGCACCAGGGAGCAGCGGCTTCTATAACAAGAACGTCCGAATCGACACCCCATCGGGTCCGGTAATCGTACGAATCCCCCTTCAGGAAGCCGACGAAGTCGACTTGCGGATCTGGCCGGAACATGAAGTCTTGTTGGTCATCGCGCCTTACGTGACTCATGCTCCCCGGCTCCTCCACATCTCCGACTCACCCGCGTACCAGGTGCACGAGTTCATCCCCGGCCTCGTCGTGGACGACATCGCGCCACGCGGTGACCATGTCCCTTCGGTCGTCCTGGACGCGGTCGTGGAGTTGTTCTCACAACTCGCGGCGGTCCCCCGCGGCGATCTCCCCGACCTGCCGCAGAACTGGCCGGCCGACGGGGACACAACCGCGTTCGCCCATGTCCTGTCCGACACCACGCAGCGCGTCTACGACGCCTTCGCCGACGAGTTCGCCTGTCTGTTCGCCGAACTGGGCGTCCCTGCCGATCCGCTGGCTGCGGCGCGGGCACGATGGCCTGCCATGGCCTCGCGCCCCTTCCGGCTTCTACATTCCGACGTCCACCGGAAGAACATGATCGTCGATGGCGCTCGAACGATTTTCCTCGACTGGGAGCTCGCCCTCTGGGGTGATCCGCTGTACGAGCTTGCCGTGCACTTCCACAAGATGGCCTACCAGGACGACGAACGGGAGACCGTACTCGGCCACTGGCTCGCCGCGATGCCTCCGGAGCTGACACGGGGCTGGAAGCAGGATCTGGATGCGTACCTCGCCCACGAACGGGTGAAGTCGGCGATCGTGGACACCATCCGCTACAGGCAGCTCATCGCCTCCGGAGAGCTGACGCCTGCGGAAGAGCAGGAACTGATCGACAAGCTGTATGCCAAACACACCGCGGCGGCGGCCGTCTGGGGCATTTCCCAGCCGGTGTCCCGAGAGACGATCGAGAAGTCGGTACGACGGGATTGACCGGTGCCCGTCATCTGTCAGAGATCCACCTCATGGCTGACCGTTGTCCACATGCTCTCGAACCACGTACGGGCCTGGGCGACGTACTGCGAGGCAGCCGAGGAGGGGTCATCGCTCACCGAATGGTGGAACAGCACCGTGTCCCTGCCCATAACGTCGTAGAGGTCTTTGCGCTCGCCATCAAGGCGAGCCGTGTGGCGGACGACCGGGTAGAAGCCGAAGAACACCTGCTCATGGTTGATCACGTACAGCTTGAAGGACGGCGTGGCCGCGTAAGCGCGCACCTCCACTGACGCCTTCCGCACAAGGCCGAGATCGGCGAGTTCGTGCACGCTGTCGGCGATGAGCTGGATGCTCCGCCGCAGAATCTGCCGGGCCCGCTGTCTGATGTCAGGTTCATCGGCAGGGCTTTCGACAAGGCGCGGTAGGAGCATCGGCTGCTCCAGGTCCGGGACGAGGATCCGTAGCGCGATCGAGTCGGGAGTAAGCCGCCCAATGCGGACCTTGTCGAGCGGCTCCTGCAGCACTCCCGCCAGAGTCTCTCCGGAAAACCCGGCGAAGTCGACCGAAACATCCCCCCGCTCGAACGCCCGCTCCAGGTGCGGACGCAGTTCGACTGGACGCTCGGTCCGTTCCCGGACGAACACGCCGCTCCCCTGCCGGGAGACGACGAGCCCTTCGTCCCGCAGCAGCCGGATGGCCTGCTGCACGGTCATCCGGGCCACGCCGTAGGTGGAGGCCAGCTCCGCCCCGGAGGGGAGCTTTTCCCCCGGCTCGAACCTCCTGGTCAGGATCGCCGCCCTGAGCGCGTTGGCCACCTGCTTGTACGGCGGCCGAGGGTCGTCGGGGTCCAGGCTCATCACACCCGAAGTCTAAGTTCACCTAGCCTGCCTAGCTCGGCTTTCATCAATTCCCTTGACACTTCAGTCACATTCCGTAATCGTGACGTCACGACTAGGCAACCTAGGCAACTTCCCCAACTTGAAGGAAACAGGCCAGATGACCAATGACACCAGCGCCCTCTCGCCTACGCTCCCCGACGAGGTCCGGCCGGAACTCGTCAACGCGATGATCCGGCTTCGCCCGGGTGGCCTCGCCTGGCGACGCACCTTCCCCGGCCGCCTAGAGCAGGTGCCCCGCGCCCGCCGCTTCGTACGGTTTCTTCTGGAGGACTCTCCCCTGAGCTACGACATCGAGCAGATCACCGCCGAACTCGCCGCCAACGCCGTAGTGCATACGAGCAGCGGCCACCTGGGCGGCACGTTCACTGTCGAGGTCACCCGTAAGCCCGCCGTCGTCCGCGTATCCGTCTACGACTGTGGTTGGGGCGGCACTCCCAGGTTCAAGCAGTGTGAAGACGACGGCTTGGCCGAGCGGGAGCGGGGTCTGGCCATCGTCGCCGCCCTGGCTTCCCGGGCCGGCTTTCGCGGCACGTAAGCCATCGGACACGTTGTCTGGGCCGAGCTCCTCACCAACCCAGAGAACAACAACAGCGACCTCACCCTCGCAGCCAGTCATAGGGGCAACGGAGACCGGTGATCTTCTCCACGTCCAGCCCTACGCCATGTTGCGACCCCTCATAGGGGCGACGGGGACTGCTGCTCGGCCTGCGGCCGGCCCAGGTCTCCTGTGGTAGGCCCATGACACGGTCATGTCACCGTGGTGGCGCTCGTCGCCCTCGACGCTCCTGCCCGCGCGTAACCCGCTGTTGTAGTTCTTCCCCGTACGGCGGATAAGGCGCGCCCACACCTTCTATGATCACCAATGAATGGGTTCTTCTATATGGAGCAGTGATCGCGCGAAAGGCGACGAATGACGGAGACGGGACGCGTTCCGGCGGGTATTAATCCGAAAGTCCCTAGCGTGGCGCGCATCTACGACTACTTCCTCGGCGGCAAGGACAACTTCGCCTCCGACCGTGAGGCGGCCGATCAGGTCATCCGGCTTGGGCGCGAGCAGGGGTACGACATCCCCGCGCTGGCCCGCGCCAACCGCGCCTTCCTCGTACGGGTGGTCAGGGAACTGGCCGAGGCCGGCGTTCGCCAGTTCCTCGACATCGGGACCGGCCTGCCCACCCAGCAGAACGTGCACCAGGTCGCCGCGACGTTCGGTCCCGGTTCCCACATCGTCTACGTGGACAACGATCCGACGGTTCTCGTGCACGCGCGCGCCATCCTCGCCGACGCGCCCAACACCGTCGTGGTGGAGGGGGATCTGCAGCGGCCCGAGGAGATCCTCGCCGACGAGCGGGTCCGAGCACACCTGGACTTCAGCCGGCCGGTGGCGATCCTCGCGCTGGCGATCCTGCACTTCTTCACCGACGACGCGGAGGTGAGCCGGATCGTCTCGACTCTGCGGGACGGGCTGCCCTCCGGCGGCTACCTCGCCATCTCCCACACCTATGTCCGGCGCTCCGACCAGAACAAGATGGAGCAGGCGCAGTCGGTCTACGGCAAGACCACCGCCGGGGGCTTCGTGCACCGTGGCCCCGGGGAACTCGCCGCCCTGCTCGACGGCATGGAGGTGCTGGAGCCCGGCGTCGTGCCCGTCGAGCTCTGGCGTCCCCGCCACGACCAGTATCCGGGCGACCCCGGCAACAGCGGTTACATCGGAGTCCTGGCCCGCCGGCCCTGAGTCCTCGCCGGCCCTCTTCGCCTTCTCAGCGCGCCGTCAGCGGTATCAGCGAGCGGTCTGTCAGCGGCTGACGGGCGCCCTCAGCGCCCTGTCAGCGCCGTCCGGCAGCATGAAGCCGTACGACGGACGGACGGCTGAGGAGACGCCGTGGAATATGCCATCCAGGCCGAGGGCCTGGCGAAACGGTACGGAGAGACGAAGGCGCTCGACGGGGTGGACCTGGAGGTGCCGCAGGGCCGTCTGCTGGGCGTCCTGGGCCCCAACGGGGCGGGGAAGAGAACCTCGTGATGATCGGCCGTCTGCTGGGCCTGACGAGGGCGGACGCCCGGCACCGGGCCGGGGACCTGCTCGACCGCTTCGCGCTCGCCGACGACATCGTGGTGTTCGACCACGGGAAGGTGATCGCGGAGCGGCACGCCGGACGGGCTGAAGGCGGCGACCGGGGGCCAGGTCCTGGAGGTGCGGCCCATCGAGGCCGCGCATGTCGACCTCGTCCGCCGTGTGGTGGCCGACGTGCTCGACGTCATGCCGGAGGTCTCCCAGGGCCAGGTCACGGCCCCGGTGCGCGACCCCGCGGCCGTCCCCGCGATCGTACGGCGCCTCGCGTCGCCTGGAACTGTGGGATGGCCGGCGTGGGTTTCAGCAGCCGGACGGCCTCGTCGTAGTGGCGCCGCGCCGTCTCGAGGTCGCCGTCCGCCCTGGCGAAGTCGCCCCGCACGTGTCACACCCCGGCCAGCCCGAGGGGGTCACCGGTGGCGCCGCACAGCCGCTCGGTCTCCCGCAGGGCCGCCTCGGCGGCCTCCCGGTCGCCCGCCGCACTCAGCGTGACGGCGAGGCGGGTCCGCAGGAACGGCGTCTCTACGGCCCCGACCTCCTTCAGGAGCGCGATCGCCTCCTTCATCAGGGGCACGGCCTTGCGGAGGTCGCCGCGCATCGCGTTCGTCTCCGCGAGGCCGCTCAGGCAGTTCCCCACCCCCCACCGGTCACCGACTGCCCTGAACGTGTCGAGCGCGAGCGCCAGGTCGGCGGCCTCGCCCTCCTCGGACCGGCCGGAGTTGAAGTACAGGTGGGCGCGGAAGATGCGGGCGGAGGCGGCCACAGCGACTTGTCCACCAGCCTGCCGAGCACGTCGATGTCGCCCCCGCAGACCTGCTCGGCGGCCTCCAGCGTGGCCCCGCCCGCGAACACCGCGAGCGGCATGCCGTCGAGCTCGCGGCAGATGCGCTCGATGTCGTCGCGCGCGCCGTCCACCAGATAGCCGGGCCGTACGGCGGCCGCCCGATCGGCCACAGCCTTTCACCGGTGATTCCGAGCGGCTCCCTGCTGGTGGCGAGGATGCGCAGGCCGGGGCACTCGGCGAGGAGCCGGTCGGCGAGCGCGGCGGCCGGCTCGACCACGTGCTCGCAGTTGTCCGGCACGATCAGCATGTCGCGCGCCGCCAGAGCGGAGACGAGCCGGGTCACCGGGCCGGACTCCCCGCCCGTCCCGGACGGCATGGCGGGCACGGCGCGCACGCGAAGCTGGTCAGCCGGGCCCGCAGGTTGCCCCGGCGCGGCGCGCGCGTCGAGCCGCCGGTGCGTGCTGCGGGCAGGCCGGAAGCGGGCTCGTCGGGGCGGTCCGCAGACGTGTGCTCGGGCAGCGGCGCCACGGTGAGCGGCGGCACCGTGTCCGCCCGGGCGAGCCCGGTGGGCGCCACCGCCCGTGACGGCCGCGTCCCCTCACCGGCGGGCTCGCCCCTGAGCATCGCGAGGTGGAGCTCGGCCAGCACGGGCGAGGGGTCGGCCCCGAGCCGCTCGGCGAACACGGACCGGGCCTCCTCGTAGGCGGCCAGCGCCTCTCCCGGCGGCCCGACCCGTACAGGGCGCGCATGAGCTGCCCGTGCGGCCGTTCCCGCAGCGGGTGGGCGGTGACGAGCAGCCGCAGCTCCGCGACCAGGTCGGCGTGCCGGCCCAGGGCCGGCTCCGCCTCGATCCTTTCCTCGGTGGCCGCGGTCCTGAGCTGTTCCAGCCGGGCCACCTCGACCTCGGCGTTCGGCAGGTCGGTCGGCGGAGCGCCGCGCCACAGGCCGAGCGCCTCACGCAGCAGGCCGGCGGCGCGGCCCGGTTCGCCCGCGGTCAGCGCCGCGGCGCCCTCCCTCGCGAGGCGGGCGAACAGGTGGAGGTCCACCTGGCCGGGGAAGACGGCCAGGCGGTAGCCGGACGGATCGCCGACCACCAGGCTGCGGTCGACCGTGGCCCGCAGCCGGGACACCAGCGCCTGCAGGGCGTTTCCCACGCCACTGGGCGGGCGGTCGTCCCACACCCCTGCCACGAGCGTCTCGGTGGAGACGGTGCGGCCGGTGTCGAGCAGCAGGAGCGTCAGCAGGGCCCGCAGCCGCTGCCCGCCGACCTCGACCGGCCGCCCGTCGCGCCGTACGTCGAGGGGGCCCAGAACGGCGAAGCTCATGCCCGTTCCCGGCGTGTCCCCCTGCATGCCTCGATTGTGGCGGATAAGGGCGCCCGGAGCCTCACAACCCGACATACCGATCCTCCGCACGTACGGATCGATTCGGGAGAACACGGAGGTCAACGGCCCGTACGGGCCCGGTCATCGGTACGGATCACCGCGATCCGGTCGGGGCACCTGTCCAATCCGCGTAGCATCATCGGGCATGGGGTCGCCGAGAAAATCAGCGGTCACGCGAGCCGCCGTCACGGTGACGGCGCTCACGCTGGCCGCGTCGGGCTGCGGAATCCTGGGCGGGGGATCGCCGAGGAACCTCGACGTCATCAGCGTGTCGAGCCCGCAGTTCCGCGACGGCGCGCCCCTGCCGGACGACTACTCCTGCAAGGGGGGGCAGGGCAACCCGCCTCTCCGCTGGTCGGGCACGTCGGGCGCCAAGTCGGTGGCCCTCGTGGTCGACGACAACAGTCCCCACAGCGGTCCGGAGGTGCACTGGGTGGTGTTCGACATCGACCCCGCGACGACCGAGCTGGGCATGAACGACGTCCCCCGGGGCGCCCGGCAGGGCAGGACGACGAGCGGGAAGGTGGGCTATGCACCCCCATGCCAGGCCGACGGCAGCTACCGTTTCACTGTCTACGCGCTGAACACGAAGCTCGACCTGAAGCAGGGCGCCGACCTCGCGGAGACCCTTGAGGGCATCGCGAGTCACACCATCGCCCGTGGGCGCCTCACGGCGAACACGATCGAGTGACATGCTGGGCACCGGAGGTAGTCGTGCTACACCAATCTTCACCTAGGGTGTGACAACGGTCATTGTGGTCGAGCAGAATCGGATCCAATTGCTGAGCGCAGGTGATCAAAGGGGGCAGGTCGCGTCGATGGCCGCGCGACCTCACCGGCGCCGCAGAAAGGCCATGGCCTTGAGGGTGGTGCTATGACTGCGGTCATTTCGGGTCTTGTCGCCGTCGTGCTTCTCGTGCTGCTGGTCGTGGCGCTGGGCATGCGGTCGATGAACCGCAGGGAGAGTGCTCTCTCCGCCGAGCGCATCAAGGCGATGGCTGAGAACAAGGGCCCCAAGCCCCGGCGGCCCGCCGAGGAGACGTTCTTCGAGAGCTTCCCCAAGGGGTTCGACGCCTTCGAGGAGCCCGAGAAGCAGCGCCCGGCGCCCCGCCCTGCCCCCCGCCCCGGCGGGCGGCAGGCGGCGCGGCCCGCGCAGCGCGGCGGCAAGCAGCCCGCCGCCCCCCGCGGCAAGCGCGGCGTGGACGAGTGGGGCGAGGCCGACGACTACGACGACGACTACTGGTCGCGCGTACGCGCCGACGACGGCGGCTTCGGGGGGACGATCGCCGCGAAGATGGCCACCCCCCGGCCGCTGGACGAGACCGCGGGCGCCGCCGGCGCCGCGGCCCAGGCGGCCGACCCCGACGCCGTGACCATGCAGGCCCCCCTTCCCGCCCGCCCCGGTCGCGCCCGGCGCGCCGACGCCGACGAGTTCGTGCCTCCCGCCGCCCCCGTCTCCGCCTCGGCCATGGCCGACCAGAAGACCGTCACCTTCTCCGCGCCGACCCCCGACCTGCTCGACGCCTCCGCCGCCCCCGCCGCCCCCGCCGCCCCCGCCGCTCCCGCCGCTCCGGGCGGCGCCCCCGCGACCGGCCCCTTCGACGCGAGCCGCACGACCGGCCCGTTCGACTCCCCCGCGATGGGCGGCGCCGCTTCTCCGGCGAGCGACCCCTTCGCGGCCGCCGCCGGGACCCAGGCGAGCGCGCCGGGCACGCCGGGGACACCGGGCACAGCGGGCACGCCGGGGACACCGGGGACACCGGGGACACCGAGCGCGTCCAACCGCAGGTCGAGCAGGTCCGGCCGGTCGTCGCGGGCGGCCCGCCGCGCCGCCGCCGCTGCCGGCGAGGCCGCGCAGGCCGGTCAGTCCGGCGGCTCCTACGACAGCCCGCGCGCCACGGGCCCGTTCCCGTCGTCGGCGGGCACCGGCTCGTACGGGACGCAGCCGGCCGCCGACCCCCTCGGGATCGCGGCGAGCACCGGCCCCTTCGGGGCCCCCGCCTACGACACGCCCGCGGGCACCGGGCCGTTCGCCTCGCAGGGCGGCGGGGGCTCCCACGGCGGCTACGACACGGCGCCGTCCTCCCCCATCCCGGCCACCGGGTCCTTCGTCGCCGGCTCGTACGACCCGGCCCGCACGAGCGGCGCGTTCGAGGCGGCATCCCCCGTCCCTCCGGCCGACGCCCTCGCCGACCCCGCGCCCCGCTCGACGGGCGGCTCCTTCGACGCGTGGGCGGCCTACGAGACGCCTCGTTCCGACGCCTACGATCCGTCCCGCGCCTCGACGGGCCCGTTCCGCGCGGCCGACACCTCGTCGTCGCACTCGCCCGCCGCGGCGGGCGCCGGTGTGACGGGTGCGGCCGTGACCGGCACCGACGGGGCCGGCGCCACCGACCCCGGCTGGCCGGTCGCGGGCAGCTACCCGCCGGTCCCCGCCGCCTCCGGTCCCGCGACGGGTTCCTCTTCCTGGCCGGGCGCCCGCGACGTGCTCGACGACCCGGAACCGCCGCGCGGCGCCTCCTCCTGGCCGAACGCGGAGACCTATCAGACCCCGGCCTACGACGGCTACTCGTCCGGTTACTCGGCGGAGGGCGGCTACCCGGCCGCCTCGACGCCGTCGCCCGCCGCGCCCTCCACCCCGTCGTACGAGGTGAGCACGGGCTGGGCGACGATCGACGCCTCCGACACGGTGGCCGGCGCCGCCCCGGGGACCGGTGCCGCCCCGGGGACCGCCTCGCCGTACGAGTCGGCGGGCTACGACGCGCCGTCGGGGCAGAGCCAGTACGGCTACGACCGGCAGCAGCAGGGATACGGCGGCGCGCATCCGTCGTGGCCCGAGCAGAACGCGGGCGGAAGCTGGCCCTCCTACGACGAGGTTCACGATGACGCCCCCACCTCGGCGAGCGGGCGGCGGCGGGGCAGCCACCGCAACCCGGAGAGCGACTATCCCGACTACTACCGGTGATTTTCCTGTCTCCTTCCTGGTGACGGCCTGCGCGGCTGACATATCGTCAGCCCATGACAATCAGTGACGACACGATCTCGCCACGTGACTGGAAGTCCGTGCTCCGGCACGATGTGCCCGCTTCGCTGGTGGTCTTCCTGGTGGCGGTGCCGCTGTCGCTCGGCATCGCGGTCGCGTCCGGCGCACCGGTGGCGGCGGGGCTCGTCGCCGCCGTGGTCGGCGGCGTGGTGGCCGGTGCCCTCGGCGGGTCCGTCGTCCAGGTGAGCGGCCCCGCCGCCGGGCTGTCCCTGGTGGTCGCCGAGCTCGTCCACACGTACGGCTGGCGCGCCACCTGCGCCATCACCGTCATGGCCGGCCTCCTCCAGTTGGTTCTCGGCGGGCTCAAGGTGGCGCGGGCGGCGCTCGGCGTCTCCCCCGCGGTCGTCCACGGCATGCTCGCCGGAGTCGGTGTGGTGATCGCGCTGTCCCAGCTGCACATCGTCCTCGGCGGTTCGCCGCAGCGCTCCGCGCTGGAGAACGTCCTCGAACTCCCCGCCCAGATCCTCGACAACCACACCCACGCCGTCATGATCGGCGTGCTGACTATCGGGGTCCTGCTCGTGTGGGGCCGGATCCCCCGGTTGCGCGCCGTGCCCGCCCCGCTCGCCGCGCTGGTGGTCGCCACGCTGACGGCCGCGGTGGCGGGCTGGGACCTGACGAAGGTGGACCTGAAGGGCGGGTTCTCCTCCGTCCAGGGACCGCTGATGCCGCAGGGCGACTGGCACGCGATCGCCGGCGCCGTCCTGCTCGTCGCCCTCCTCGCCGGGGTGGAGTCGCTGCTGACCTGCGTGGCGTCCAACCGCCTGCACGACGGTCCCCGCGCCGACCTCGACCGCGAGCTCACCGCGCAGGGCGTGGCGAACGCGGTGTCCGGCGCGCTCGGCGGCCTCCCGGTGTCGGGCGTCGTCGTGCGCACGACCACGAACGCGCGGGCGGGCGCCCGCAGCCGCTGGTCCACGGTGCTCCACGGGGTGTGGGTGCTGCTGTTCACCACGGCCTTCGCCTGGATGATCGCACTGATCCCCCTGGAGGCGCTCGCGGCGCTGCTGCTGTTCATCGGCGTCCAGATGGTCAACCTCGGGCACGTCCGCAACCTGCGCAGTCACCGCGAGATGCCGGTCTACTTCGTGACGATGGCCGGAGTCGTGCTGATCGGCCTGGCCGAGGGCGTGGCGATCGGCCTCGGGCTGGCCGCCCTGCTGGCCCTGCGCCGCCTGGCCTGGGTCTCGGTCGACGTACGGCAGGCGGGCGAGCGGCGCTGGCGGGTGGTCGTCACCGGGTCGCTGACGTTCCTCGGCGTGCCCCGGCTGACCGAGGCGCTGCGCGGCATCCCCGCGGGATCCGCGGTCGAGCTGGACCTGCACCTGGACTTCATGGACAACGCCGCCTTCGAGGCGCTGCACGCCTGGCGGCTGGAGCACGAGCGAACCGGCGGCGCCATCGACGTGGACGAGCCGCATGGCGAGTGGTACTCCGGTGCGATCAACGGCGTCCGGCTGTTCCCGGCCAGGATCCCGCCCCGGCACGACCGCTGGTGGCTGCCGTGGGCCTACCGGCGCCGCTCCCGTCCCATGCACGCCGGCGCCATGCACACCGGCACCATGCACGCCGGCACCGGGGACGCCGGCACCGTGGACGCCGGCTCCTACGCGGTGATCGGCGCGGACGGCGGGGACAGTGACGGCAGCGGGAGCCACGACGATGTCCCCGTGCTCTGCGAGCCGCAGGGCATGCCCGACCTGCTGGAGGGGACGCGGGAGTTCCAGCGCCGGACCGCGCCGATGGTCCGCCCGCTGCTCCACCGCATGGCCCGCAAGCAGTCGCCGTCGCATCTGTTCATCACCTGCGCGGACTCCCGGATCGTGCCGAACATCATCACCGCGAGCGGCCCCGGCGACCTGTTCACGCTGCGCAACATCGGCAACCTCGTGCCGCGTGCCGGCGCCGCCCCCGCCGACGACTCGGTCGCGGCCACGATCGAGTACGCCGTGAAGGTGCTCGATGTGCGCACGATCACGGTTTGCGGGCACTCGGGATGCGGCGCGATGGCCGCTTTGCTGGGCGAGGTGCCCGACCTGCCGGCGCTGCGCAGCTGGCTGCGGCACGGGCGGCAGAGCCTGGCCAGGTTCGTGGCGGCCGAGCCGTGCGACGACGACGCCGGGCCGCTCGACCGGCTCTGCCGGGTCAACGTCATCCAGCAGCTCGACAATCTGCGGACCCACCCGTTCGTGGACACCCTCGTACGGGCCGGGAAGCTGGAGCTCACGGGCCTGTACTTCGACATCGGCGCGGCGCGGGTGCACGTGCTGGAGCAGGAGCGCTTCACCCCGGTCCCCGAACTGCGCACCGGCTGAGCTCCGTGCCGGCCTGGCAGGGAGGAACGGCGAGCTTCGCTGTAAGCGGATCATGTCCGCCGACCGTGAAACTGGGCAGACGCCCGGCTTGGGCGGGCCAAGGATGACCGTATGAAAATTCTGGTAATCGGCGGTTCGGTGTTTCTCGGACGCGCCATCGTGGAGGAGGCGCTGCGGCGCGGTCACGAGGTCACGACGTTCAACCGGGGCAGGAGCGGGACGGACCTGCCCGGCGTGGAGGCGGTGCGCGGCGATCGAGAGAACACCGACGACCTGCGGCGGCTCGCCGACGGCAGGCAGTGGGACGCGGTGATCGACGTGTGCGGGTTCGTCCCCCGCGTCGTCCTGGAGTCGGTGCGCACGCTGTCGGGGCACGCTCCGCACTACACGTTCATCTCCAGCATCTCCGCCTACCCGGACTGGCCCGAGAAGTCCGGCATCGACGAGACCTTCCCCCTGCACGAGTGCCCGCCGGACGCGGACGCCGAGTTCGGCGACTACGGCGTGCTGAAGGCCGGCTGCGAGCGGGCGGTCGAGCAGCACTTCGACGGCGGCGCCCTGATCATCCAGCCCGGCCTGATCCTCGGCCCCCACGAGAACGTGGGCCGGCTGCCCTGGTGGCTCACCCGCATCTCCAGAGGCGGGCGGGTGCTCGCCCCGGGCAACCCGGCGCTGCCGATGCAGCTCATCGACGCCCGGGACATCGCGGCGTTCACCCTCGACCAGGCGGCCAGGGGCACCACCGGCCGCTACATGACGGGCGGGGTGCCGGGCAACACCACGTACGGCGGCTGGCTGAACGACTGCGTGGAGGTCACCGGCTCGGACGCGGAGCTGGTGTGGGTCGACGACAAGTTCCTGGTGGACCAGGGCGTGGAGATGTGGACCGAGCTTCCGCTGTGGGCTCCGGAGGCGGGCGACCAGGGCGTGTGGACGCACTCCTCCGCGAAGGCCATCGCCGCGGGTCTCGCCTGCCGGCCGATGCGGGAGACCGTCCGGGACACCTGGGAGTGGCTGAAGGACATCCCGGAGGAGCAGCGCAGCTTCGGCGGCCGGATGCAGCACGGCATCGACCCGGAGAAGGAGGCGCGCGTCCTCGCCGCCTGGGACGCCCGCTCCTGACCACGACCGCCCTGCCCGCCCGCTCGTCTGCCGGCGTTCGGGCGGGCCGAGCAGGCCGGGAAGAGCGGCGCGGACTCCCCTGCCGGAGCCGTCCCTGTGGACCGTAGGCTGTCGGTCATGATCTGGGTGGTTGTGATCGTGGCCGTGCTGGTCGTTCTCGCGGCGCTCGGCGCGGCCGGGCGCCTGCCGAAGACCTCGCGCCGGCGGTCCGCGCCGCGCCCCTCGCCGGGCAACCGCCCGTCAGGCCGTGCCGGCGGGACCACGAAGCCCGGAGGGCGCGCTCCGGCCGCGCGGCCGGGCACCAGGCCCGGTGGCGGCACCGCTCCCGGCACGAGGCGCGGCACCGCCGGACACGCCTCAGGGGCCCGGGGTGGAGGCCGGGGCGCCGGCCGCCCGGCGACCGGCGGCGAAGCGGGCTCGCGCGGTGGTGCGGCCACCCAGGCCGGCCCGCGTCCGGGTGAGATCTGGTGGGCCGACGTGCCCTACGAGGACGGGCCGGGCCACAAGGTGCGCCCCTGCGTGGTGCTCAGGACATACCGGGGCGGCGCCGAGGTCCTGAAGATCACGAGCCAGGATCGCAGCGACCGCGCCGACCATGTGGAGATCCCCACCCGCACCTGGGACCCGGACGCCGACCACAACAGCTTCCTCGACCTCACGGGGCCGGTCCGCGTGCCGGTCGCCGACTTCCAGGACAGGGCGGGCACGCTCGACGCGCGCGTCTGGCGGCAGGTCTGCCGCCTCCACGAGATCACACCGAACTGACCCGCGCACGCCCGTGGGAAGGCGCGCCTGTTGAGCCGCACCGTCTGAAGGCGGCCGGGTTGGTTCACCGCGACGATCCGGGCTCGCCCACGCCAGCGTGCGAGGGCAGCCCGGGCCACGGGCCCGGCCGCCGGCGTCATCGCGACGACGCGGGCCCTTCCGAGCCGCCGCGCGCCCGCAGACTCGCGGCGATGCCGTCGAGCAGCCGGTCCAGGCCGTACGCGAAGCGGTCGTCGGCGGCGGTGTACTCCCGCCCGGCCTCCTTCGTCATCCGCTCCAGCATGGGATAGTTCCCCGTCGCGATGAGCGACTGGATGTAGGACAGGTGGCCGGCCAGCCGCTGGGCCAGTGTGAGCCCCGTCCGCCGGAGCCCCTCGACCTCGGCCAGCTCGCTCTGGATGTAGCCGTTCACGTACGCGAAGACCGCGCCGACGAGGGTCAGCATCTCGTCGATGCTCAGGCCGAGGCCGTCGAGCATGCCGAGGGCGGTCTCCAGCAGACGCGCGCTGTTCGGGCCGGTCTGCGGGCGGCCGGCCGCCAGCGGCGCGAGCCACGGGTGGCGGAGCGTGGTGCGCCGGACCTGCCAGGCGAGCAGGCGAAGGCCGTCGGCCCAGTCGTCCGGCGGCCGTCGGTCCTCCGGCAGGTACTCCCCCACCGTGGTGTCGACCATGAGGTCGAACACCTCGTCCTTGCCCGTCACGTAGCGGTACAGGGACATCGTGCCCGCCCCGAGCTCGGCGGCGAGCCGCCGCATGGAGATGGCCTCCAGCCCTTCGGCGTCGGCGATCCTGATCGCGGCCTGCGCGAGGGCGGCGCGGCTGAAGCTCGGCCGCGGCCCCCGTGCGGGGCGCTCGGGTCGCATCCAGAGGTTCTCGTGGCCCGTCATCGTTGGTCGTCCCAGGTCGTCGCGCTATTGCGTACACCGTACCTGGTATGTAGGCTCGCATCGAGAAAGTGAGTACGCCGTACTCAGTTTTTGGACGGCCGGACGAGGGGATTCCCCATGCCCGCAAACATCGCCGGGGACGACTTCACGGTCCCCGGTCTCGAACTGTTCGACTTCCCGCCACTGTGGCCCGGCGCGCCGTACTGGCTGACCAAGCCCGTGGTGCTGGCGGCGGTCGGCATGGTCCTGCTGTGCGCGCTCGCGTGGGGGGCGTTCGCGCGGCCGTCGCTGGTCCCGCGCGGCCTGCAGCACCTCGGCGAGTACGGCTACCTGTTCGTGCGCGACCAGGTGGCCCGGCCGTTCCTCGGTGCGGACGCCGAGCGGTGGATGCCGTTCCTGCTCAGCCTCTTCTCGGTGATCCTGCTGTGGAACCTGTTCGGCGTGATCCCGGGAGTGCAGTTCCCGGTGAACTCCCACATCGCGTTCCCGGTGGTGTTCGCCCTGGTCGTGTACGTGATCAAGCTCTATCTCGGCTTCCGGCACCACGGGGTGGGCGGATATCTCAAGAGCCTGATGTTCCCGCCCGGCCTGCCGAAGCCGATCGCGCTGGTCCTGTACGCGCCGCTCGAACTGCTCTACACGTTCGTCACCTCGCTGTTCACCCACGCCGTACGGCTGTTCGCGAACATGTTCGCGGGGCACCTGCTGCTGGCGTTCTTCAGCGCGGTGGGGTTCTGGTTCCTCGCCGAGCAGCCGACCGTGCTCGGGTTTCCTGTGGGCCTGCTCAGCGTGGTCATGGCCGTCGTGATGACCGCCCTGGAGATATTCATCCAGTTCCTGCAGGCGCTCCTGTTCACCATGCTGGCGGCCATGTACATCGGCAACGCGCTGAACACCGACCACTGAGCGAGGGAATTTACTCACCGGTAACTGAGTATCGGCGCTCATGTCCCGGCAGGCGTACGCCCTGGACCATGGTGGCATGGCGCAACCGGTGAAATCCTCGTCGACGACGGCCTTCTACGTCCAGGCCGTCCTCTCGTTCGCGATCTCCCTCACGGCCCTGGCGGCCGGCATCTTCTACCTCCCGGTGACGGCCTGGGTGCGCTCCTTCCTCGCCATCGGGCTGATGTACGTGGTGACCTCGACGTTCACGCTGGCCAAGTGCGTACGGGACCGGCAGGAGGAGGCGAGCGTCGTCAGCCGGGTGGACCAGGCCCGGCTCGACAAGCTCCTCGCCGAGCACGACCCCTTCCGGGCCGAGTGAGGGCGAGCCCCGCTCGCGGAGGAGGGCAGACAAGAGGCGACCCCGGCCCGTCGCCGGGCCGAGGTCGCCTGCCGGCTCGACGAGGTCAGCCGGTCTTGCAGCCGTTGCCCTTGCCCGGCTTCGTGCAGTCCGGGCCCGGCGCGGCGACGACGGCGAACTTCGCCGTGCCCACGTTGGAGGTGTTGCCGGCCTTGTCGGTGGCCCGGTAGCTCACGGTGTGCGCCCCCGGCTGGCCCACCGCCACCGGCTTGGAGTACAGCGCGAACGGCTGCCCGTCCAGGGAGTACTCCACCGTGGCCACGCCCGACTCGCTGTCGGTCGCCGAGATGGTCACCGTGGCGGAGCCGACGTAGTTCCACGCCCAGTCCATGCTGCCGCCGAGCTGGGCCGACACCTGCGGAGCGGTGGTGTCCTTCTGCTCCGGCGCCACGACCTTGAAGCTCACGGACCCGACCGGCGAGGTGTTGCCCGCCTTGTCGGTGGCCCGGTACTGCACCGTGTGCGACCCGGTCTTGTTGACCGAGACCGGAGCCGTGTAGGCCGCGAACGCCGCGCCGTCCAGCGCGTACTCGACCTTGTCCACGCCCGACTCGGTGTCGCTGGCCGAGACGGTCACCGTGGCCGAGCCGACGTAGTTGCCGTCGGCGTCCTTGGTGCCCGACACGCTGGCCGACACCTGCGGCGCGGTCGTGTCCTTGGCCGGCGGGACCACCACGGTGAACGTCACCGACGCCACCGCCGAGGTGTTGCCGGCCTTGTCGGTCGCCCGGTAGCTCACCCGGTGCGCCCCCGGCTGGTCGACCGTCAGCGCCTTGGAATAGACCGCGAACGGCTGCGAGTCGAGGGAGTATTCGACCTTGTCCACCCCGGACTCGCTGTCGGTCGCCGAGATCGTGACGGTGGCCGAGCCGACGTAGTTGCCGTTCGTGTCCTTGTCACCGGACACCTGCGCCGACACCTGCGGAGGAGTGGTGTCCTTGGCCGGCGGAGCGACCACCTTGAACGACACCGACGCAACCGCCGAGGTGTTGCCCGCCTTGTCGGTCGCCCGGTACTGCACCGTGTGCGACCCGGCCGTGTTCACCGACACCGGAGCGGAGTACGTGGTGAACGCCCCTCCGTCCAGCGCGTACTCGACCTTGTCCACACCCGACTCGGTGTCGGTCGCCGAGACGGTCACCGTCGCGGAGCCGACGTAGTTGCCGTCGGCGTCCTTCTCGCCCGACACGTTGGCGGACACCTGCGGAGGCGTGGTGTCCTTCTGGTCCGGTGCGACGACCTTGAACGACACCGACGCGACGTCGGAGGCGTTCCCGGCCTTGTCGGTGGCCCGGTAGCTCACGGTGTGCGCGCCCGGCTGCTTGACCGCCACCGGCGCGGTGTACAGGCCGAACGGCTGCCCGTCGAGGGAGTATTCGACCTTGTCCACACCCGACTCGCTGTCGGTCGCCGAGACGGTCACCGTGGCCGAACCGACGTAGTTGCCGTCGGCGTCCTTGGTGCCCGTGACGCTGGCCGACACCTGCGGAGCCGTGGTGTCCTTGGCCGGCGGCGCGACCACCTTGAACGACACCGACGCCACCGCCGAGGTGTTGCCCGCCTTGTCCGTGGCCCGGTACTGCACCGTGTGCGACCCGGCCGTGTTCACCGACACCGGAGCGGAGTACGTGGTGAACGCCCCGCCGTCCAGCGCGTACTCGACCTTGTCCACACCCGACTCGGTGTCGGTCGCCGAGACGGTCACCGTGGCCGAGCCGACGTAGTTGCCGTCGGCGTCCTTGGTGCCCGTGACGCTGGCCGACACCTGCGGAGCCGTGGTGTCCTTGGCCGGCGGGACCACGACCGTGAACGTCACCGACGCCACCGCGGAGGTGTTGCCGGCCTTGTCGGTGGCCCGGTAGCTCACCCGGTGCGCCCCCGGCTGGTCGACCGTCAGCGCCTTGGAATACAGCGCGAACGGCTGCGAGTCGAGGGAGTACTCGACCGTGTCCACACCCGACTCGCTGTCGCTCGCCGAGATGGTCACCGTCGCGGAGCCGACGTAGTTGCCGTTCGTGTCCTTGTCACCGGACACCTGTGCCGACACCTGCGGAGCCGTGGTGTCCTTGGCCGGCGGAGCCACCACCTTGAACGACACCGACGCCACCGCAGAGGTGTTGCCCGCCTTGTCCGTGGCCCGGTACTGCACCGTGTGGGAGCCCACCTGGTTCACCGAAACCGGGGCGGAGTACGTGGTGAACGCCCCGCCGTCCAGCGCGTACTCGACCTTGTCCACACCCGACTCGGTGTCGGTCGCCGAGACGGTCACCGTCGCGGAGCCGACGTAGTTGCCGTCGGCGTCCTTGGTGCCCGACACGTTGGCCGACACCTGCGGTGCGGTGGTGTCCGTGGGGCCGCCGGGGGTGACCACGAGCTCGCCGACCATCTGGTGGCCGGGGATCGCGCAGAAGAAGCGGTACTTGCCGGGGGTGAGGTTCACCTGGACCTCGTGCCGGCCGCCGTCCGCGTCGTACGGGCTGGCGATGATGTTGACGCTGACGTCGTGGTTGTATCCGGGCGTCGACGTGTCGAAGGTCAGCGTGTGCGTCATGCCGAACGTGCTGCCGGTCGCCATGCTGTTCTCGAAGACGATCGTCGCGGGTCCCGCGACCGCCGTGGCCGGCGTGTCCTTGTACGCGGTCATGCTGTTGTCGGCGGTCCAGGTGAGCACCTGCGCCGCCGCCTGGCTGACCTGTTGCCGCGCCTCGGGCTTCGGCGCGGCGGCCTTGGCCGGCGACAGCCACAGCGCCGGCAGCGCCACGCACAACAGCACCACGGCCACGGTGGCGCGTAGCGCCATCCGTAGCTTCCCTGTCAGTAACTGCATCTGAGGTCGCACCTCACAGAACGTGCATGTGGGCGGGCGAACGGCGTCGCACGCCAGGGTCATGGGGATAGCCGGGCGGGGTCTCCCCCGCCCGGCTACCGGGTCAGAGCTCCCGCACCCGGATGTTGCGGAAGTCCGCCAGGTCGGTGTTGCTGTGGTTCTGCAGCCCGATGAACCCGCTGACGAACTGACGCAGGTCCGTGGCGGGGTCGCCGGAACGGGACGACGACTTGCCCGGGGTGTTGTCGAACTCGTTGATCACGACGCCGTTGCGGATGATCGTGTAGTGCTGCCCGACCACCCGGATCTCGTAGTCGTTCCACTGGCCCTTCGGGGTCGCCCCCGCCTTGTCCAGAGTGTTCGGCTGGAAGTTGTAGATCGAGCCCGTCTTCTGCGGCTCGCCCGTTTCGCCGTCGTAGATCTGGATCTCGTGGCCGCAGTAGATCGCGACCCACGCCTGCGACGTACGGGCCGATCCGACCGTGCCGCAGCTCCCGGCCGGACGCTGGTCCAGCGGGGTCCGCGGGTCGGGGAACCGGACGAACACGCCGGTGTTGGCCCGGGCCGTGCCCGGCGCGACGTCACGGAACTGCAGCCGCAGCGAGAAGTCGGCGTACGCCTTGTCGGAGTACCACAGCATGCCCAGCCCGCCGGAGGTGCGGATCGTGCCGTCCTGCTGCAGGTTGAACTGGCCGGACGGGGCCTGCGACCACCCCTGCAGGGACGCGGGCGTCCCGTCGAAGATGGTCTCGTAGCCGTTCGTCTTGCCGATGTCGGACTGCGCCGCCGCCTTGCTCAGCGCCGACGACTCCTTGTTGTCGATGACGCCGGCCTTGCGGAACTCGTTCACCATGTCGTTGAGGTGGCTGACGAACTCGCCGTGGTTCGACCACATGCGCTCGTCGTCGATCAGGTCGTTCATCGTGCAGCCGCCGCCGACGGCGCGGTTGGCCACGCCGGTGTCGGTGTCCAGCAGCCGGACCGTCGGCCGGGCGTCGGGCGCCGGGCAGCCGATCACGACGGTGATCTCGCCGGTCGCCACCTCGCCGTCGGCGTAGGTGACCTTCAGCTTGGCCTTGTAGGTGCCGAAGTTCGCGTACGTGTGCGTCGGGTCGGCCTCGGTCGAGGGCTTGCTGCCGTCACCGAAGTCCCACTCCCACTTCACGCCGCCGGCCCTGGTGCTGGAGAACACCACCGTCTTCGGCGTGCTCTGCCGCTCCGGCCGCACCGTGGCCAGGCTCGGGTTCGGCGTCGCCGGACCACCCTGGTAGCTGATGCGGATCAGCTTCTGGTTCGGGTGCAGGCTGAAGAAGCCACCCGCGTAGTCCAGCATGTACAGCGCGCCGTCCGGGCCGAACTTCGCGTCCATCCACGACTGCAGTTGGGTGGCGCCGCCGCCGGGCTGGATGATGGAGCGCAGGTCCTCGGCGAAGACCGGCGGCTTCGCGTCCTTGACGCCCTTCGGGTCGACGGTGACGGCGACCCGGTTGTTCGCGTTGGACTCGTCACCGATGAACCACTTGTTGTCCCAGTACGCCGGCCACGCGACACCGCTGCCGGTGTCGACCTCGGAGCGGTGGTAGGTCGGCCCGGACATGACCGCCTGGCCGCCGCCGGACAGGTAGGGCTGGGTGAGGGTCTCGTCGCCCAGCTTGTAGGTCGGGAGACCGCTGCCGTCGGTCCGCTTCGGGTAGACCGGGCCGCCGCCCTGCGGCGAGTACCAGATCATGTTGTCGCGAGCCGGCGGGATGTCGACCAGGCCGGTGTTGCGCGGCGAGGTGTTCTTCAGGTTGTCGCAGTTGTACCAGTCGGCGGGCTGGGTGGCGTCGACGTTGCTGCGGTCCCGGTAGGGCTGCTTGTTGCCCATGCAGTACGGCCAGCCCTGGTTGCCGGCAGAGGTGAGGATCGTCGCGGTCTCGTACTTCGCCGGACCCCAGATCTCGCTCGGGGAGCCGGCGTCCGGGCCGACCCATCCGGCGGTCAGCCAGTCGTTCACGTTGTCCCACTGGATCCGCGCGATGTTGCGAACACCCATCACGTAGATCTCCGGGCGGGTCTTGCCGCCGCCCTCTTCCTTCCCGGTGAACAGGTTGCCCTTGGGGATCGTGTACGTCCCGTCGGCCTCCGGGTGGATACGGACGATCTTGCCGTTCAGGTCGTTGGTGTTGCCGGCGGTGCGGCGGGCGTCCTGGAACGAGATGCCCTTGTAGTCCTGGGTCCAGTTGTTCCCGGAGTATCCCGCGCCGGCGCCCTGCGAGGAGTTGCTGTCACCGGAACCGACGTAGAGGTTGCCTTCCTTGTCGAAGGCCATGCCGCCACCCGCGTGGCAGCAGCTGTGGATCTGGGTGTCCCACTGCAGCAGGTCCTTGCGGGTCTTCTGGTCGATCGTCTGGGTGGCGAAGTCGTACGTGAACCGGGAGATCGTCCGCTTGCCGATCCGCTTGTCCCTGTCGATCGACTCGTGCGGCATCCAGTAGACGTACAGCCAGCCGTTCTGCTGGAACTTGGGGTCGGGCACGATGCCGAGGAGACCCTCTTCGTTCTTCACCAGCTCGTCGCCGCTGCCGCGGTTGCCCATGACGGCGAGAGTGGTGAGGAGCTTGACCTGCTTGGTCTTCGGGTCCCACTGGTGGATCGTGCCACAGCCGAGGCCGACCTTCGGGTTGTTCCAGTCGGCGATCGGGCCGGTGGGGCAGGCCGCCTTGCCGACGTAGAAGACCTTGCCGTCGGGGGCGATGGTCAGGCCGTGCGGCTCGCCGATCTGGTCGAGCTGGCCCGACTGGTTCTGCGCGGTCAGCCGTTCGGTCTTGTAGTTCGACGCGATGGTCGCCTGGCAGTCACCGCGGACCAGGCCGGCCGCCCACTTGATCGCGCCGCCGAGGTGGCTCCGGAACTGCTCGTCCTTGGTGTAGCTGTCCTCGGTGCCGCCCATGCCGGTGTAGAACGACCGGCCGCCGTCGTAGTCACGGCACCACGAGATCGGGTGGAACGCGCCGTTGCCGTTCAGGCCCGCCTTGTAGGTCCACTCCTCGACCTGCGCGACCGTCTGGACCTTGCCCAGCGGGCTCGGGCTCCAGTTCATCCACTTGTCGGACCGCGTCGCGTTGAACGGCAGGCCCTTGTTCGCCGGGAACTGGCGGTCGGTGAAGTCCACCGTGGCCTTCTGCACCTGGCTGTCCGGCGGAGGCCCGGCGTCGGGACCGAACAGCCGCAACTCGGCCAGCTGGACGAGGGGCTCACCGCTGTTCGCGGTGATGTTCAACCGGTAGTACGCGTACGCCGTCCCGTTGTTGAACTTGTATTCCTTGGTCTGGAACCGGGAGGGGAAGGTCTCCCCGGTCCGCTTGTCCAGGTCCGTCCAGCTCTTGCCGTCCTGGGAGCCCTGCAGCGTCCAGTCCTTCGGGTCACGACCGGGGAAGTCGTTGGCCGAGGTCAGCGCGTAGTGGGCGATCGCCTTCGGCTGCTCCAGCTTCAGCGAGACCCAGCCGGTCGGGTTGAACGTCAGCCACTTGGTGTTGTTGTTCCCGTCGACCAGCTTCTCTTTGGTCTCGTTCGGCGGGTTGTCCGCGTTCGCCGTGATCTCCACGACCTTCTCGGCCGGGGGCAGGCTGCCCGCGGGGCGGGTGCCGACCAGCTCGGTGAACCAGGACGAGTCCGGCTGCGCGCGTACGGCGTCGTGGACGCCGACGAAGCCGCCGCCGTCCCGGATATACGCCTGGAAGGCGGCCTCCTGGGCGGCGTTCAGCGTCACGCCCTTGGCGGACAGGAACACCACGCCGCGGTAGCGCGCCAGATTGCTGGAGGTGAAGACCGCCGGGTCCTCGGACACCTCGACGGAGAAGCCGTTGTCCTTGCCCAGGCTCTTGATCGACTCCGCGGCCTTCTCGACCGGGTCGCTCTGATCCTTCGCGGGACCGTGGAACACCAGCACGCTGACCGATTCGCCGTCTTTATCGGGCTTGGCGGGCTTTCCGGCGTCTGGTTCGGGAGGGTTGGGCTTGGCCTGCACCTGCGCTGCCGGGAAGGCCGCCAAGGCCGGCGCGGCCTGCGCCTGCGCGGCGGGGACCGTCGCCAGTCCCAGCGTCAGGGCGGCGCTCGACGCCGTGATCAGCGCACGGCGCCAGGCGGGTGGCCGAGGGTATACGAGCAGGTCTCTGCGACCCATCGTTCGCTCCTTCAGGTTGGGGGGTTGGATCAGCACCTTGCGGAGGTCGTCCGGTCAGCCGTGGCGGCGACCGGGCTCGCCGATGCCGGAAGTCACGGAGGTTTCGCCGATTTCCTTCTCCTCTCGCTTGCGGATCGGCCCCTGAGGCGGCGTCGCGGCGAACGCGGCCAGGGCGGTTCTGGGGAAGCTCCGCGATCACCCCGGCCGTCGCGGGCGTGCGGCATCGCCTTTCGTCGCACTGCCGGCGGGTGATCGCCGCGGAGCCCGCCGTCGCGGGCGCGGGACTGCGTGCAGCGGTCGCCGGACGTCCCGTCGGGACGGCGACCGGAATGAGGGGTGTCTGTCTCCCCGGCCTCAGGCCGGGGAGCCGCCGGGGCCTGGTCGGGCGTGTCTGAGCCGCAGGTCCGCCAGGGCGTGAGAGGGCGGGCCGTGCAGGGCGGATGTCGGCCGTGGGGGGTGTCGCCGAAGCACCGCTGAGCCTTTCGGAGAGTCGCGGATGGTTGCGTGGGCGGGCGGGTGGACGAGGGCCTGATGATGCCCACGAGACGGAACGGACTGCCGCAGTCCAGTGGCGTCAAATGGGCGGTTTGGGGTCAACGTAGCAGCCTCACGGCACTTCATCCAGTCCTGTGACAAAGTTCTCTTGATTACACTCTGACTTCTTGACTTTTTGGCGGAACTATCGCCTACTTCCATCAAAAGCTTCATCTACGGCGTCGAAAGCCTCGCTGGCTGGCCCGCCGGCCGCTCACCGGCCGGAACGCGCCCCCACCTCGGGGGCCGGCATCGAGACGTCACGCCGTCCAGGCCGGTCCCCCCGGGCCGGCGCCCAGACAGATGCCGTTCGCCTCACGGCAGTGAGGCGTCATGACCGGATTGGGGAACCATGACCGAGGTAGGCAGGGGTACGATGCGAGGCCTGTTCTCCCGGCGCGCCTTCACCACGGCCGCGACGGCCGCCGCGTTCGCACCGCTGGTCGGGGCGGCCCAGGCCAACGCGGCGCCGTCCGACAAGGTCACGGGCAAGCCCGACAAAGGCGACGTCCGCCGCATGACCCTCTACGCGGAGAAGTTGCCGAACAATCTGCTGGGATACGGCCTGGAGCCCGGCAAGGCCACGATCCCCGGCCCGCTCATCGAGATGGTCGAAGGCGAGACCCTCGAGATCGAACTGGTCAACAACACCGACATCACCGTCAGCCTGCACGTGCACGGCGTGGACTACGAGATCACCAGCGACGGCACGAGAATGAGCAACAGCGTGGTGGAGCCGGGCGGCCGGCGCACCTACGTCTGGCGCACCCACGCGCCGGGCCGCCGCCCCGGCGGCACCATCGAACCCGGCAGCGCCGGCTACTGGCACTACCACGACCACGTCGTCGGGACCGACCACGGCACCGGCGGCATCAAGAGAGGGCTCTACGGCGCGCTGGTGGTCCGCCGGAAGGGCGACATCCTGCCGGACAAGCAGTTCGTCGTCTTCTTCAACGACATGACGGTCAACAACGCCAAGGCCGGCGAGGCGCCGCACTTCATGGCGAAGATCGGCGAGCGCGTGGAGTTCATCGTGGTCACCCACGGCGACTTCTTCCACACCTGGCACCTCCACGGGCACCGCTGGGCGGACAACCGCACCGGCCTGCTGGACAACCCGCAGGACCAGAGCCGCATCATCGACACCAAGACCACCGGACCGGCCGAGTCGTTCGGCTTCCAGGTGATCGCCGGGGAGCGCGTCGGGCCGGGGGCCTGGATGTACCACTGTCACGTCCAGAGCCATTCGGACATGGGGATGGCCGGCGTGTTCATGGTCGCCGACGAGAACGGGAACGTTCCCGGCCACGACATGGGCGGCATGGGCACCGGCTCGGGCATGAGCACCATGCCGCACTGATCGGGTCCCGCCCGCGCGGGCGCCGTTTCGATGGGCGCCCTTTCGATAGGCGCCGTTTCGATGGGCACTGGGTGGGGCCGGTCCACGGCACGGGCTCCCCGGTGCCCACGGGCGGGCCGCCCGTCCCCGCGTATGGACGACCAAGGTCAGTAGGGTTCGGCCCATGACCAGCGACATACGCGGGCGCGGGCTGGTGGCCGTCACCGCCGCGTCAGAACCGCAGGCGGCTCTCGACTACTACCTGATCATGTCGGCGGCGGGCACGGACGGAGCTCCCGCCGAGGGAGTCGTCGTCGAGGAATTCGCGCTCACCGACGACTTCAGGACCATCGGCCTGAACACCGCCGGATGGACCGCCGCCGACGGCGTCTGGTGGAGCTCCGCGGCCTTCGGGCGCGCGATGCGCGAGGATCCCGATCTACGCGCCCGGGCCCGCGCGGTGAGCCGCCCCGAGGCCGAGGCCGCCTACCACGGTCTCGGCGGGGGCGAACTGCCCGGCGAGACGCGGCTGCGGGCCCGTTTCCACGACTACCAGCCTCTGCCGGACTCGCCTCCCCTGCGCCTCAACCCGCCGTACGTCCCCGACGGGTTCCACGACACGCGGGTCTACCGTGTCCTGTTCGCCGGTGAGCCGCACCTTCCCCGCCTCTCGGACGTGGTGACGCTCGCCGGCGAGGCCGGCGACCCGCGAACCCGGGTCCTCGGCGCGGGTGAACTGCGAAAGGACTCGGACGTCTTCACCTGGCAGGTACGCCGGATCGGGCCCGGTGTCGCCTGCTGCCTCGATCTCACAGCCCATCTGGGGACCACGTCCGGCCAGGCCCTCGGGCCGCTGCTGCGGCGGCTGACGACGGCGATGCGCCACGCGGGACCGGTCCCCGTGACCGTCGAGCGTTTCTCCTGACCGTGTCCGTACGGGAGACGCCCGCATTCGCGGGGAGGGCAGGGGACGGCTCTTGCCACGGGAGGATCCGCCGCTCTACGTTGCGCGATTTGGGCGAGGGATGGTCAGGCCAGTGGGAGCCGGACCACGAAGGCCGCACCACCGGCCGTTGACCGCTCCACGTGCACCTCGCCCCCGTGGCCGTACGCGATGTTCCGCACGATGGCCAGGCCGAGGCCGGTCCCACCGCGGTCGCGGGAGCGGGCGGCGTCGAGGCGGGTGAAGCGGTCGAAGATCCGCTCCCGGTCCTCCTCCCCGATCCCGTCGCCGTCGTCGGCCACGACAAGTTCCGCGGTGTCGGCCGTACGCCGGACCTGGACGAACACGAGTGTCTTGGCGTGTCGCTGCGCGTTGTCGAGCAACTCGGAGAGCATTCGCCGGAGCCGCGCGTCCAGGCCTCGCACCAGAACCCCGGGAACGGCCTGCACCTTCACGGCGAGCCTGTCGGTGCGCCGGGCCAGTTCGCTCTGCACGAGTTCCCCGAGGTCCAGCAGGGCCGGCTCGGCCGGCTGCGCGGCGGCCTGAAGCTGGGCCAGCAGGTAGAGGTCGTCGACCAGCGCCTGCAGCCGTTCCACGTCGGTGAGCGCCCGTTCGAGCAGGTCGTCCACGTCGATCTCGCTGGGATGCAGCCGGGCCTCCTCCAGCTGGGCCCGCAGTCCCGCGATCGGGGTGCGCAGCTCGTGCGACACGTCGGCCTCGAACCGTCGCTGCCAGTCGATCGCCCGATACAGCTTGCCGCACATGCTGTCGATGCCGTGCTTGATGCTGCGCTCCAGCTCGTCGAGTTCGCCAAGGCAATCACGGAGGTGGCGAAGCGATGTCACGTCTATAAGCTTCCCGAACCCATCCGTGCCAATTCCCATGAACAGCTAAAATCGGCACATACACCTTGTTTCCGCCATGGAAATGCAGGTGCGAGGCCTTTTCCCTGATCCGCCGACGATCACGCCCGAACTCCGCGCACAATTCCGCCGAACAGAGTTTTCACACCGAGCCATCGGTCGCCCGGCCGTGCCCCCGGCCGAACCAGTCCTCCGTCGCCCGAAGGTGCCAGTCTTCGCGGGCCTCGGCCAGCCATCCGGGCCTTTCGCGAAGAGCATCGATCTCCAGGCAGAGCAGGTGGAGATACAACCTGACATAGGCGTCGACCGTCCAGAACCCCCGGTCCTTGTACTCGATGAAGGACCTTCCCATGGGGGGACTCTAGCTCGGGGCACAGTCAGGGCACATGGCCATGGAAAGCACTGGCAAGCGAGGACAACGAACGGAAGCGTAATTGCAGGTCAGTCGTAAGGTAGGGCGATTGCGCGCAGGTAGGGACCACGCGAAATTGGAACGGCCCACAGGCCGACTCGTCCACCTTCCGCCTTCTCGATCTGGGCCTGCTCCCGGCGCGCTCCTGCTGGGGCAGATCAGGGGCCCGGACCGCGCGCAGGTGAGCCCATCTCACGCTTGCCGAAATCGGCTCGCGTGGCAGGCCTCCGAGCGCCTAGCGTTGGCTCTCCACGGGTGGGGCGGACGTGCCCTGTCTGTGACTTTGAACCAGCAGATCGGAGGTGCGGAGCGGAATGACCTGTCACCTCGTCGCGCTCTGCTTCGACGCGCACGACCCGCTCCGTCTCTCGCGCTTCTGGGCCGGCGTCCTGGGCTGGGAGACGGCCGACGATCTCCACGACGGCATCACGCTCCTGCCGAGCGACGACACCGGGTTCCGGATCCGATTTCTTCCGTCCCGGGAGAAGAAGACCGGCCAGAACCAGATGCACTTCGATCTGACGAGCACGTCCCTCGACGACCAGCGGCGGACGGTGGCGAGGGCGCTCGAACTCGGCGCCCGGCACATCGACATCGGTCAACGCCCGGAGGAGGGTCATGTCGTTCTCGCCGACCCCGAAGGCAACGAGCTCTGCGTCATCGGACCGGGCAACAAATTCCTCGCCGACTGCGGATTCATCGGAGCGCTCGCGTGCGACGGTTCGCAGGAGGTCGGGTACTTCTGGAGCGAAGCGCTGGGCTGGCCGTTGGTCTGGGATCAGGACCAGGAGACCGCCATCCGCTCGCCGCACGGCGGCCCGAAGATCACCTGGGGTGGTCCTCCGCTGATGCCGAAGACCGGGAAGAACCGGCTGCATTTCGACATCGCTCCACCCGCCGACGGTGATCAGCGGGCGGAGGTCGACCGTCTCATCTCCCTCGGGGCAAAGCGCATCGACATCGGTCAGGGCGAGGTCGGCTGGGTGGTCATGGCCGATCCCGACGGCCATGAGTTCTGCGTTCTGCCCCCGCGATAGCCGGTTCCGATGTTCCACAAGGACCGGACGGGACGACGCCGTCGAAGCCGGCCGAGCGGTCGGAAGGAGACGGCCGGGCCTCATCACAGGCGGCTCACCGGGTGGTCCGGCTCAAGCGGCCGCCCGGTCTCGGGGTCCAGGACGACCATCTGTCCGCCCCAGAACGCCTGATCGTCGTCCGGCCGGTCGTCCAGGCGCACGTGCGAGGAATCGACCCAGGTCACCGTGGGCAGGCCGTCGTCGTGTTCGGACCTGAAGCGCTCCACCAAGGGCCATTCACGAGTCAGAAGGCCGTCGTTCTTACGGACCACGAGCGTCCAGTCGGGGACGATCCAGTCGTCGTTCAGGACACGCACTTCCAGCCCGCTGCCGACCGGGCCGGGGATCCGGGCATGCACCTGCCAGTCGTTCACGTAGCTGATCAACCCGACGGTCGTCCAGATCATCCCGAGCGCGATGACGGGCCCGCTGAGCCCTCCCCCGAAGGCGAGCGTCCCGGAGACGATGATCAGGCTCGCGGCCAGGGTGCCCAGGAGGAGCGGCCGGTCGAGGACCGTGTAGTGCCCGACGGCACCGACCACGGCGCCCACCACCGCGAGGAGCGCCAGGACGAAGAAGACAACGGCAGCCCGTGTGCGTGCATGCGAACTCACGGTGGCACGCTATGGATCAGGTCTTGCGGTTCACTGGGAAACGAGTCAGAGCGGATCGAGATGGCGGGCCCTGCCCGGCCGGTACATTCTGCGTGACGGCGCCGGCGACCCCCTTCGGAAAGATATCCCTTCACGATAGGCGCTCGATGGATTTCTTGTTCCACAGAAAGTCGCTTTTTGTCATTGATAAATCTTCAGGTCAAATTGAGAGCCAGGCGAACATTCCCGAGGGGACGCGCCCTCGTGAACCGCGCTCCCGCCGAGAACAAGTAGGCCAGGTTCATCGATGAAGGGCTGAACGTGACCCGCTTGACTCGAACGTGCACGGATTCTTGTCCGGACTTGTCCAAATGCGGGCAACCGAGTCAGAATCAGTTCAGCCTTCAACTACTTGGTTGGAGGGTCACTGCACGGATGAGGAGAGGCATGAAGCGCACCATCTCCGTTCTCACCGTCACCACCGGCGTCCTCGGTGCCACGCTCACCGGCATCAGTCCCGCGTCCGCAGCCGCCCCCGCAGTCGACTGCTCCACGGGCGGGTACACCCGGGTTCTGAACAGCTACGTCCCCACCAACGTCCAGCGGCCGGCGGTGGACGGTCGTAGCTACAACATCGCCGGTCCGTTGGCGTACACGTACGAGGTCTGCCTCGACATCCCGGACACCTCGACATTCACCATCGAGGCACGGATCCGGTCCGCCGACGGGTCCACGAGCGTGTTCGTGGACGACCGGCCCGGGGACAAGGTCTTCCGCTACTCGCCCGGCGCCAACAGCTTCTGGCAGGTCTACGGCACGATGACCGGGCCCGACAGCACCTACATCCACTACACCTGGAACGAGAAGCAGATCCCGGCCTGACTTTGAACGGGCCGGCCGCCTCGCTCGGCGAGGTGGCCGGCCGTACCCTCTCAGGCGGCCCGGGCTGCGCGGGATGTCGGCGGTTCGGGTCGAAGACGCGCTCCATGATCAGGGCGTTCCGGCAGCGGCTCACGAATCGGCTCACGATCACGCCGAGCTGGTTGGAGCGCCTGTCGATGACGGTGCGGCTTTCCTTCACCGGTCCTTCTGGAGCCGCCTTACACGGCGAACAACCACAACCAGCAGTGCGAAGAGAACCGCTCCGACGAAGATCCCCAGGGGACCCAGCAAGAACCAGGTTCTCGACACCTCGATGGCGTACCCGCCTGCGGGCTGAGCCTCCTGTAGGGCGTTATTCAGCTCCCTTGCCTGGCTGGGCGTTTCCCACTCGGCATGGAAGCGGTGACCATCGGTCGTCGTAATCTCAACACGTTGTTCTGTGTCCTTGATGGTGGCGCTCCAGACCTTATGTTCCTGGATCTGCCTGGCCACGAACCGGAGGCCGGCCTGCTCGTAGTCATCACGGTTGAGGAGAACAATCCCGGCACCGAGCACGGCGACAACGACTAGTGTCCAGACCAACGGCTTACGCAGCAGGCGTTTCCGCTTCGGTCCGGACACGGGGCGCTGGAACATCCCGACTCCCTCGAAGTGCTCACAAGCAGTCTGGAGGCTCCCGGTCGAGAAGGCCAGGGCGTGCCCCGCGCGGCCCCGCACGCTCGAGCCGCTGTCCTGATCTCTCGTCCGCCTTCGACCCATCCGCGCCAGCTCGGAGGGGTGGAAGGTGGACGAGCCGGCCTGTAGGCCGGGTTCTTCCAGGGCAGGTCTCCGACCTGGCCGGACTCCCCCGGTTCGCCTCCCTACCAGGCAAAACAGTGATGACCAGTGTTGATCATTGCCGGACGGTTTCGAGCATCCAACGGAATGAGCCGGAACTAGAGGATCTTGCTAGGGGCACCTCGTGTCGGCAGGCAGGCCGACAGGGGGAAGCCCTGAGAGCCAGCGAGAGCCAAGGTCTCCCCCTCCCAGGTCTCCCAGGTGCCCCCGGTATCGAGACCCGACTACAGAGCCGGGTACAGAGAAGGCCGGTACTCCGATCCGGGAGGAGTACCGGCCTTCCTAGTGCGAGATCACTTGTTGGTCATGATGACTACCCAACGAGGGGGACGGGCGTAAGCCTTCCCCATCTCGTCTGAGCAACCCTGGTCACAGCCACAGCCCGGAATGACCATTTCGCACCTTCCTAAAGGTTACGCATCTCGTCACTCTCAGTGTGAGTCCCTAGCACTGTCGGTCAAGGGAGAGTAATCTCCCTCGCATGCCAGAACTTCACATCGAAGCAAGAGAGCTTCAGATCGGGGACGAGATCGAACTGTTTAAGGGTGATCCCGAGGAACCTCTTACCCGGATGCCCTGGAGTCCCGTGGCATGGTGGACCGTAGTCGGTCTAGAAGACGGGGGAGAAATCGAAGTCCTCGGAATCGGCCAATTCACGCACATGGAAGCAACCATTGTCGCGGAATGCATCCGAGAAGTTGGGTCGGTAGATCTCGGCTTGGACGAGACGCAATGGCGTAACTTCCGTTCTTCGCGCCGGACTTAGCGAGGACACTCCGAAGATCCGCGTCACGGAGAAGAAGCGATTCATCAAGAATCACGGCGTCAAGGTCCGTAGGGCGGAAGAATCCGGAGACTCCAAAAGTCTTCGGTGGAAGATGAGGAACGCGAGTTGATGGCACCCAAGAAGCAACCAGTAGACCTAGACGGCTGAATGGTCCAGGTATCCCCTCTAGAGCCTGTGGACTGCCTCGCCGAGACTTACGCAGATCTCCAGACTCTCCGACATGAGACTGTGGACGTGACTTCCAACCGAGATGAAGCGTGGTCTACCGTCCGGCAGGAAATCGAGAACGGGGGACATGGACACGTCGTTATCTATGACGTGACGTTCCCAGACAACCCTAAGCGGATTCGCCGCCTCGGCAGGATCGATACCCCTACGCAAGAGCAGCCGTTCCACCCATGAACATCACGCAAGACCAGAGAGACGGCCACGCATGCATTGTCTGCGGCATCAATTGGCATAAACTCTGGAGGACTGAGCGCAAGAACATCACTCCGATACCCGCCGGAATGCTCGCTAGCGGTGAGCAAGTGATGATGTGCCAGGATCACGTGTTCCACAAATGAGCCACAGACACAAGGATAGCCGGACTCCTGAGGGATAGGAGGCCGACTAGGACGGCATAGGAGCCGCTGTAGCTCACTAGGACAGCCGGACGGCACGAGGGAGCCCTACCGGCAGGCCGGATAGCTCAGGGCATGAGAAAGCCCCTGTCCGATCTCGGCTCTACCAAACGAGCGGACAGGGGCGGCTCCCGATCAACCGTGACGTTAAGGAGCCGGAAAGCATCCGGCACAAGGACATCGCTACCGGTGCGCTTATAGGCGTACCATCCCCGCTGTCCCTTCGGACGGCCATTAGAGCCGGACACGTGCGGGATGAATTCCACGGTCGTACCTACCCGGTCCACAATGCAGAACTGAGTGAAGTCGCCGGCCAAGAGAACATTGTCGGCACCGGCAGCTAACGCGCCATCCATATTGCTGTTCTCCCAGAAGTTCCAACCGAGCATCTTTGGTGGAGTGGTCGAATCGTCAACCATAAGCGTGTTCACGTTGGCAGCCAGAGGCAGCAGACGGAACGCATTGATAATCGACAGATTCGCCATAAACCGAGCCCTAGGACGCCACCTAGCCGGCAAGGCCGACTGCAAAGCAATAGCCTGGCTGGTAACGCCAGACCATGAATCGGTAGCCGTCGTTTCGACCCTCGAAATCAGTCGAAGCGGGTTAGCCGTACCGGCACTAGTCGAGGGTGGACGAGTCGGCCTGTAGGCCGGGTTCTAATCCCGCATGCTCGCTACCTGCACGGATCCGCTCTGCATCATAAGCGACCTGCAAAAACGCTTCCGTTCGTTGTCATCGCTTGCCAGCGTTCTCCGAAGCCATGTGCCCCCGAAGTGCCCCGGCTCCGTCATGCCCACAAACCTGGCTTCCGCTTTTCGACAAGATCCAGTCACAATGCAAGCTGCTCATGTGTGGAGTCCTACGACGGGCTCGACGAGGGGTAGCATCGTCGCGCCTAACCTGCCCCCTCGTGTTAAGGACAGGCGATGTCCCGCCTGATTGACAGCCTCACGGACGTGATCACCGTCGAGTATCGACAGGTTATGATCATGGACCTCGATGGAGCGAACGGAGTACCGGAAGGGGCCGAGGACCTCTGGGAACTCTCAGACCGCGCGAACGTGACCAACTGGTTCATCGCCACGGCGAACGTCGGCATCATCACCAGTGAGGCGTATGACTGGCACAGGGTTGAGGTCACCCTGGAGCTCTGGGATGGGGATCCGCTGGCCGATGACGCCCTGTGGGCCAGAAGTGAGACGGTAGAGCTGTACTCGAGTTCCGGCAAGCTGCGTATGGTCGGACCCTTCGGTAATTCCTCCGGCAAACTCATTGACCTCCGCAAAAAAGCTCGGAACTGGCTCGTGCGTGCAAATGTCCGCCCTGGTCCCGGTGCGCGCTACCCGGACGAGCAGCCTCCCGAAGGACTTGAGACGTACCGCCTGCAATTCTGGCCCGCACTGCCGTGACACGTTTGCTTATCAGGCAACGGCAACCGTTGCTCGAACTGGTCTCACAGACCTCTTACCTGCGGGGATCGTCTGCTGCCGTCCGCCAGTGTCCATGGTCGTCGTCACGCAGTTCGTCACTCATCTATCCAAGGCTGTCCTCACCCTGCTCAGTGCGTGCGCAACCTGGGAGGACTCATAGGGTCCATCGCCATCTGTGTCGTACTGAGGTTCATCGAACTTCACCCAGTACATGCGTAGATCGCGGCCAGCGCCTTGTTCGTCTATGTAGGAGCCGATCACTGACCCGGTAGGTTCCGCCGGCCAGGGGCCAGGTCCATATTCAGGGTCTCTGTGAATCTTGACACGAGTACCAGGGGGAAGATCGGGCAGATCCATGAGGCCGAGCCTAGGGCTCAAGGCCAACTGGCCTATAAGCCGGGTTCAATTTCCGCGCGCTCTCTACCTGCGGCGAATCGCTTCGCATGACAGGCGACCTGCGGTAACGCTTCCGTTCGCTGCCATCACTCGACAGCGTTTTCCGACCGCGTGTGCCCCCGATGTGCCCCCGCTCGGCGGAGGCAGTGCCCAACTTAGACCTCTTGATCGGGCTTCCCGAGCAACGAGTGGTAGTCATACCCGAGCTCGTCAAGACGGGTGCGGACCCATTGAGTATGTGCGTCGTCTGCTCCCTGCAGAAGGAGTCTCAGGCTCTCACTGGCCCTTCGCTCCCGTTGCCGCTTGCTGCGCGAGCTAAGACTTCCGGGCAAGTTGTGGCATATGTCGGCGATCACTCGTATCTGCTCGTGGTAATCCTCCGGGCGGTCAATCCACTCCAGGAGCGTCGGATCGCGACGGTAACTCATGGTGCGGATCTCTATGAATGCCAAGCTCATCAGACCTATGACGGCCTCCTGCGCCGAAATTCGCATTCGAACCACCGGGTTCTCCCACGCTCGTGCGGACCCGCACATTATCCGCTGGCCTGATCTCTCGTCTGCCATCGACCCATCGCGAAGCGGCAGCGGGCCGGGGACGGAGGGGCAAGCCCATGCCTCGCGTGTACCTGCTCCCGGTGACCTTCCTCGCCCGCTGGTTGTCCTGGCCGCACGGCTGGGCTTGACCTGGAGGAGCCGGGCTGCTGGGCTCTGCCTGGGTCGATGGCGGGCGAGCGATCAGGACTTCCACCCCAGCCAGCTACGGCGTGAGCTATGCGCGGCCCCCTCTCGGAGCCGGAGTGCCCCGGGGTTTGGGGCAGCGCCCCAAGGTCTTCCCTGCGTCTTTGGGAGAGATCTTCATCAGTGCCAACGTTTGCCGCCAGTTCGCCGACGTTGCGCCGCTTGCCGGCAGGGGTGCGCGACTGCCGAGGCGGGACCGGCCGGAGAGCCGCAGCCCGCCGACGGCGGGGCGCGCGGCCCGTGGCCGGCTGATGCTCGTGCTCGCGTGGTCTCCGGTTGCGGGCCGTCGTGGTTCCGGTCCTCGCTGTGCTTTTCTGCTCTCTCCTCTTGCGTGCTCTTGGGTCGGGCTCTTCCATGCTCCCCGCGGCACTCCCCGCCAAAGGCGGCTTGAAGACGTAAGCGAACTCGTAACAGAGGTGCTGGTGGTCAACCTGACTGCTGCCGGTGGTACCTCAGACGCTTCGCCTCAAGTAGTTGCCGCACGGTTGGCCACTCTTCGCGAGTGACCTGGAGATGGCTCGGCGCGGTTCGGCTGCCGGTATGGGGGTGGCGGCATGAGCAAGCGGAAGATCGCCTTCACCGAAGACGTCGTCGTGGTCGCCCCCAAATCCAAGAGCGACAAGAAGCTGATCGACGCCCCCGGCAGCCTGGCGTACGACCCGGAGTTCGCCGAGTACCTGGCGATGAAGCGGGCTGGGGCGTTCCAGAAGTCGGGGAAGGCCCGGGGGGCTGCGTGAGGGGTCTCGATCCTGCTGCGCAGCGGGCCGACTACTTCCAGCGTGTTCCGGGCGGGCTGCGTCGTCGTTTCCGCGGAACACCGGCATGGGCACCTCGCGCACCGACGCCGGACTCTTCGGAGTCGCCAGCGTCGGCCGACGATCTACGATCACCACCTGACGATCAACCCTGATCATCTGATCGGCGAACCTGACGCGATCCACCGACAGCCCGAACGCTTCCCCTTGCCGCAGACCGACAGCCGCGCCCAGAAGCACCAACGGTCCGTACCTCGGCGGCATGGCACGGCTCAGCCTCATGACCTGATCGGGCGCCAGGAGTCGCCTCGCCGAAGCGTTGGAGAAGCACATCGCCGACCACTCCCCCGCCGATCTCCTCTTCTCGACCTCGCGCGACAACCTGATGCGGCGGGACTACTTCAACGCTCGCATCTGGAAGCCATCGATCAAGGCGGCTGGCCTGCTGCCCGACACGACCTTTCACGACCTTCGGCACACCTTCGCGAGCACGGCCCTGGCCGAGGGCGTTCCGATCTCCGAGGTGTCCCGATGGCTCGGCCACGAGTCGATCACCACGACGGTTGATCTCTACGGGCATCTCGTGCCGGAAGCCTCCGAGCGGGCTCGTACGGCGCTCGATTCGGCGTTCCGTTCCGCGCTCGATGTGCCCCCGATGCGCCCCGAGCAGGAGTGATCCGGAAGTCGGCCCAGCTCAGAGGGATGGTAGGTGGACGAGTCGGCCTGTAGGCCGGGTTCTGTGGCCAGCCGTGAGGGCTGACCGGCGGCCATCCATCTAGGACCGCCGTTGCCGGCGGCCTCAAGCGGTCTACCCGCGCGGCTCGGGCGGGCAGCCCTCGAACGTCGCGCGCGGGACGTTCCGGAGAACGTCCCTTCTTGACCTTGCTCCGGGTGGGGTTTACCGAGCCGCCCACGTCACCGTGGGCGCTGGTGGTCTCTTACACCACCGTTTCACCCTTACCCCCGCGAAGGGGGCGGTCTGTTTTCTGTGGCACTGTCCCGCGGGTCACCCCGGGTCGGCGTTACCGACCACCCTGCCCTGTGGAGCCCGGACCTTCCTCGGCAGGGCCGTGAGGCCCTGACGCGGCCGCCCGGCCGGCTCGTCCACCGTGAAGGTAAGCCTAGCGGCTCCCGAATCATTCCCCGGCCCGGCCGGGGATCATGTGAAGACTCTCTGAGTTCTCCCGCCGGGCGGGAGCGCAGGACGACACCGGCGCAGGTCGGGGGCGAACCGCTCACAGGAACCGCACAGATCCTCTCAGAGGTCACGCAGACCGGTGGGCGAGCCTGCCTCCCATGATTGAGTTGCGGCAGCTGACCAAGAGGTACGGCGAGGCCGCCGTCGTGGACGGCCTCACCTTTGACGTACGGCCGGGCGTCGTCACCGGCTTCCTCGGGCCGAACGGCGCGGGCAAGACGAGCACGATGCGGATGATCCTCGGGCTCGACAGGCCGACGAGCGGAAGCGCGACGATCGGCGGGCGGCGCTACACCGACCTGCTCGTACCCCTGCGCGAGGTTGGGGCGCTGCTCGACGCGCAGGCCGTGCACCCGCGCCGGACCGCGTTCGACCACCTGCTCTCCCTGGCGTACGGCAACGGCATCGGACGGCGCCGGGTCGAGGAGGTGCTCGGGCTCGTGGGCCTGGCCGACGTGGCGGGCCGGCGCCCAGGCGGGTTCTCCCTGGGGATGAAGCAGCGGCTCGGCATCGCGGTGGCGCTGCTCGGCGATCCCCCGGTGGTCCTGCTCGACGAACCCGTCAACGGGCTGGACCCCGAGGGCATCCGCTGGATCCGCACGCTGACGCGGAGCCTGGCCGCCGAGGGCAGAACCGTCCTGCTGTCCAGCCACCTGATGAGCGAGATGGCCCTCACCGCCGACCACCTCGTCGTCATCGGCCGCGGGCGGCTGATCGCCGACACCGGGCTGGAGGCGTTCGTCCGGTCGGCCGCGCGGCAGGGGGTGCTGGTGCGCACCCCTGATGCGGAGCGGCTCGTCTCCCTGCTCCGGGAGTCCGGCGCCGCCGTGCGGCCGGGCGCCGACGGCGGCGTGATGGTGACCGGAATGTCCGGCGCCGAGGTCGGCGGTCTCGCCGGTGCGCACGGAATCGTCCTGCACGAACTCACGCCCCGGCAGGCTTCCCTGGAGGAGGCCTATCTGGAGCTGACCGGCGACAGCGTCGAGTTCGCCGCGAGTGCCGCCGGGGTCGTCTCATGACCGCGTACGGCGTGCTGCGCTCGGAGTGGGTGAAGTTCCGCAGCATCCGGGCCATGCTCGGCTGCCTGGCCGGGGCTGTGGTCGCGGCCGGGTCGTACGGCCACCTGTTCGGCATGGCGGCCGCACGCGAGTACCTCGGCGCGTCGGCCGCGGACCGGGCGGCCTTCGACCCCACTGAGGCGGCCTTCCGCGCTCTCGTGCTGGTGGGGGTGCTCGTCAGCGCGGTCGGCGCGCTGACCGTGACCTCCGAGTACGCGTCGGGGACGATGCCGGTCAGCATCACCGCCGTGCCCAGACGCGGGCTCCTCTTCGCCGGTAAGGGGGCCGTCGTCGCGCTGACCACGCTCCTCATCGGGCCGCCGCTGGCGCTCCTGTCGTTCACGCTCAGCCAGGCGGCGCTGGCGGCGCAGGGCGTGCCGAGCGTGGGACCCGGTGATCCCGGGGTGCCCGGTGCGCTGCTGGGCGCGGGCCTGTTCACCTGCCTTATCGGGCTGTACGGAATGGCGCTCGGGTTCCTGCTGCGCAGGTCGGCGGGGGCCGTCTCGCTCGGGACGTTCCTTCTGGTCCTGCCCGGCATGGCGAGCCTGTTCCCGGAGTCGGTGGCCAGGTGGATCGTCACCTGGTGGCCGAGCGCGGCGGGCGCCCGGATCTTCGCGGTCCATCCCGGCACCGAGTATCTCGCGCCGCTCGCGGGCGCCGGTGTGCTCGCCGCCACCGTGCTCGTCCTGCTCTGCGCCGCCGTCGCCGTCTTCCGCCGGCGGGACGCGTGACGGGCGCCCGGGCCCTGGCGTATCAGGCCCTGCGTGGAACCGGCGCGGCCCTGCTGGGGTTCGCGGCGATGACCGTCGTCGCGGCCCTCGGCCTCGCCGCGCTGTGCGCCGAGACGCCGGGGGCCGTCTCTCCCGCCCTGGTCGCCGCCGTCGTGACGGCGGCCGTCTCCGGCGGCATCCGCCGTACGGCCCCCGGGCAGGGGCGTCGCCCTGGTCGTGCTCGCGGGAGCGCTCGCCGCCCTGCTCACACCCGCTCTCACGGGAGCGCCGCCGACCTCCGCGTCGCACCGGGCAGCGGCGGCGACGCGCACGCCGCAGGTGTACGCGGCGGTGTGGCCGGGGCTGGTCGTCGCCGTGGCGGTGCCCGTCCTGGCGGCACTCAGCGCGATGTCCCTCGATCTGACCGCCACGCTTCAGGGGAGCGTCCTGCCCGTCGTGCGTCTCGGCAGCGACCCCTTGGAGACGGCCTGGCGGGCCACGCTCCTGGCGGCGCTTCCGGCGGGGCTCCTCGCGGCCTCGGGAGCCGCGATCGCCGGTCGCGTGCGGGTGCTCGTGGCGCGCCGGCCTGTACGGCGGGTTTAGCACCGTGTGCCTATTCTTCGGTGATCGGCGAAGGGAGGCCGACGTGGACGGGCGGCACCTGCTGGTGGTCGACGACGAACCCGTGGTGCGGGAACTGCTGGCCGCCACACTGCGCTTCGCGGGATACGAGGTGACCTCGGCCGCGACGGGGTCGCAGGCCCTGGAGACCGCGCGGACCACGCCGCCGGACCTCGTCCTCCTCGACGTCATGCTGCCCGACATGGATGGCTTCGAGGTCATTCGCCGTCTCCGGGAGCTTCCCCGCCCTCTGTCCGGCGGCCGTCCCGGTCAGGTGCCGGTGCTGTTCCTGACCGCGCGCGACACCACGCAGGACAAGATCAACGGTCTGCGTCTGGGCGGCGACGACTACGTCACCAAGCCGTTCGACCTGGAGGAACTGCTCGCCCGGATCGAGGCCGTGCTCAGGCGGGCCGGGGCCGCTCCCGAGGACCGCACGCTGCGGGTGGCCGACCTCGAACTCGACCCGGAAGGTCATCAGGTGATTCGGGCGGGCGCCCCCGTGCGGCTGTCTCCGACCGAGTTCCGTCTGCTCCACTACCTGGTGCTCAACGCCGGGAGGGTGGTGTCCAAGGCGCAGATCCTGGAGCATGTCTGGCGGTACGACTTCGCCGGCGACTCCAGCATCGTGGACACGTACGTGAGCTATGTACGCCGCAAGATCGACAGGGTGGGGCCCAAGCTGATCCACACCATGCACGGCGTGGGTTACGTCCTGCGCGGGCCGCGGCCGTGACCACGACGCCGTCCCGGTCGTGGAAGCGCTCCGGGTCACGGCCCCCGGCGATGGGCCTGTCACTGCGTGGGCGGCTCCTGCTGACCACCATGGCCCTGCTCGCGGCGGGCCTGACCGTCAGCGGCGCGGTCGCGGTCGCCACACTGCGGACCCACCTCATCGGACGCGTGGACCAGCAGCTCACCCCGATGGCGGCGGTGTTGTCGCGGCTCCCGGCCTGGCTGATCACCGTACCGTCCGAGCGGCAGAGCCCGCAGCTGCTGAGCACGGTGCCCGGCATGGACCTTTTCGACCAGGTGTACGTCGCCTATCTGAGCGCGGACGGCGGCGTCGAGCAGGAGAGCAGCCGGTGGCTGCGGGACGGGCCGCGGGATCGGGGCCCGGCGCTGCCCCGGCTCGACACCGCCGCGGTCGAGCGGCTGGGCGGGCGGCCGTTCGACGCGACCGGCTCCGACGGCGGCGGGTGGCGGGTCGTCGCCGTCCCACGCCCCGCCCCCGCGACAACACCCGCGACAACGCCTGGCAGCGTCGTCGTGGCGGCGTCGCTCGGCGGGGTCAGGTCGACCGTCGGCCGTCTGACGGTGGTCTGCGCGGCGACCGCGGCGGCGCTCATAACGTCACTCGCCGTCATCGGGTGGTTCGCCGTTCGGCGGGGGTTGCGGCCGCTGCGGAAGATCGAGGAGACCGCGGCGGCCATCGCCGGGGGCGACCTGTCCCGGCGTGTCCCCGCGCTGGCCGCGCCCCGGACCGAGGTCGGCCGGCTGGCGGCCGCCCTGAACGTCATGCTCGGCCAGTTGGAGGCGGCCTTCGCCGCGCGGGAACGGGCGCAGGCCCGGATGCGCCGCTTCGTCGCGGACGCCGGCCACGAGCTGCGCACCCCGCTCTTCGGCATCAAGGGGTTCGCGGAACTGCACCGGATGGGCGGGCTGCCCGACGTCGACCTCACCCTCGACCGTATCGAGAGCGAGGCGGGACGCCTGGTCCGGCTCGTGGAGGACCTGCTCCTGCTGGCCCGCCTGGACGAGGGCGAGGACGCCCTGCCCATGGATCTCGCACCCATGGACCTGCGGACACTCGCCGCCGACGCCCACAACGACCTGCGCACACTCGACCCCGCACGGGAAGTCACGCTGACGGGGCCGGACGGCGGGCCGCCGGGCGAGGCGCCGGTTCTCGGAGACGAGGCGCGGCTGCGGCAGGTGATCTCCAACCTTGTGGGCAACGCCGTCGCCCACACCCCGCCGGGCACGCCGGTGCGGATCGGCGTCGGCACGGCCGGCGGGGACGGCGTCCTCGTGATCGCCGACGAGGGGCCGGGGATGCCCGCGGAAGATGCCGCCCGGGTGTTCGACCGCTTCTATCGGGTGGACGGCTCACGCAGCCGCACCGGCACCGGAGGGGCAGGGCTGGGCCTGGCCATCGTCCGGTCGATCGTCACCGCGCACGGGGGGCGGGTGGAACTGCGGACGCGGCCCGGCGCCGGGGCCGCCTTCCGCGTCGTCCTGCCCCGCGAGGGACTCCCCCGCCACACGGCCGGCTCTAGCTCCGCGTGACGTCCTTGACGAACACGATCCCGTCGTACCCGGCCAGGTGGGCCGGGTCCAGCGGGGCGTAGCCGAACCAGGGGGACACGCGGAGGGCGGGCCGCGCGTCGCCGAGGGCGGTGGCCAGCCGTCGGGCGTCGACGACGTAGCGGTCCTCCGGGAGCGCGTACAGGAGCCCTTCGAGGGTGTCCGGGGGCGGGGCGTCCACTCCCTGGTGCCGGATCGTGCCGAGGGCCGTGGCCAGGAAGGCGAACCCCTCGCCCAGATGGGCGCTCACGATCGCGCCGGAGCTCCACCACTCGAACGGCAGGTCACCCATCCGCATTGTGCTCTTGTCCCGCTGGAAATGCGCGTTGTGGGCGTGGACCAGCGCCGGGCCCCGCTCGGCGACGGCGAGGAGGTTGGCGGCGATCATCGAACTCCGCAGGCCCAGCAGCCGCGGCATGCGGCCCGGTGACGTGTCGGCCATCCAGTAGTGGTAGCGCAGCAGGCCGGTGGCGGCGCGCCCGTACAGGCGTGCCCGGTCCCAGTCGTCCCGGGACGACGTCGCGATCAGGTGCGGTGTCTGCGCGTCGAGCAGCGCCACGAGATCGTCGGCGAGCAGCAGCTGCCCGGCCTCGGCCGACCGCCCCACGGACTGGGACGGGTCCATCATCGTGGCGGGATTGGCCCAGCGGTCGTCGGCGCCGAGCAGGCTGTCGAGCGTTTCCGCGTCGCACGGGAGCAGGTCCGTGTCCACCCGGGCCGCGAGGTAGCCGTGGAGAGCGGTGAGGGCCTGCCGGGGGCTCGCGGCGTGGCTGATCTCCAGCGGGCCGTCGAGACCGGCGAAGCGCAGCCGCTCGGACGCGGGCCGGCCTTCGTTGTACGCGCGCATCCAGCGCACGAGCTCGCGGTTGGCCGCGGACGCGCCCCACCCGTGGCTGAAGCCGCGTTCCATGACCTCGTCAAGGGTGCCCGTGCCCGAGGTGACGTAGTCGTCCACGGCCAGGCCCATCAGGCAGTCGCTCTCGATCGCGATCGTCCGGTAGCCCTCCTGCTCGACGAGCTGCCGGAAGAGCTCGTTGCGGACGTCGAGCAGAAGGTCTTCCCCGTGAGTGGGCTCGCCCAGGGCGAGCAGCCGCGGCGGGTTCGGAAGCAGCCTCATGACGGAAGCGGCCTCGACGGCGTGGACGGTGTCCTTGATGCCGATATCCATACCTTCAACGATATCGTTGAAGTACATGGTTAATACTTTCTCGCGATATCGGCAGATAAGCAGAGCAAAACCTTCAAATAGCGGGTTGATAGCGCGGGTTGCGCTGGCAGATTCCCACGGCGGCCCTCGGAAACACGCGGGGCTTTCCGTTCGTGCGCTTCTGCGCGTGTCGAAGAGCAGGGGCGAACCGCCGCAATGGCTGAGCTGCGGACCCATGAGGGCGAGGCGCCGAGGCCGGAGCCTTTCCCCGGTGCGAGGGCCGGCTTCGCGCCGGCGCCACGGCGCACGGCTGACATGCGCGGCCGCGCGCCGCGTCTGAAGGTGACGTCAGGAAAGGTGGCGTCAGGAAAGGTGCGCGGTGTCGTTCAGCGCCCGTACGACGGCGGGCCCGTCGGCGTAGTAGTCGATCGCCGACAGGCAGGCCAGGTCGAGGTGCATCCGGTAGAGGGCCTCCGGCGGTGCGCTCAGCGCGAAGCGCACGAGCATCTTGATCGGGGTCACGTGGGAGACCACGACGACGCTGCGGCCCTCGTGGGCCTTCACGATGCGGTCCCTCGCCTGCTCGACCCGCCTGGCGGTGGACGCGAAGCTCTCCCCGCCGGGCGGCGCGACGTCCGGGTCGGCCAGCCAGGCCGCCAGTTCGCGGGGCCAGCGCTGCTGGATCTCCGCGAACGTGTGCCCCTCCCAGTCGCCGAAGTCGGTCTCGCGGAGGTCGTCGTCGACCAGCACCGCCAGGCCCGTCCGGACGGCCACCGCCTCCGCCGTCTGCCGGGCGCGCGCGAGCGGAGAGCTGACGATCACCTCGACCTCGTACGGCTGCCGCGACAGGCGCAGGGCGGCGGCCTCGGCCTGCGCGAGCCCTGTGGAGGTGAGCGACGGGTCGCCCAGCCCGGAGAACCGCTTCTCCACCGACAGCGGCGTCTGCCCGTGCCTGAGCAGGAGCAGGGACGTGGCGACGCGGGAGGCCCGGGGCATCCATCCGTGCCCGCGCCTGTCGTGGGACGTCGCGGTTCCGGCCGCCGCCGTTTCCGCACGTCCTCCGGCGGCGGCCGTAGCCTGGGCGCCGGACGCATCGTCGAACAGCGAGGGCGCGTCGGTGTTGGGCGGCTCGGCGCCGGGCTCGAAGGCGGGGGCGGACTCCGGCGCGGAGGTGATCTCGCTCGCCTGCCAGGTCTCCCCCCGGGCCGCCGCGTCCATCGCCTCGTTGGCGAGCCGGTCGGCGTGGCTGTTGCGCTCGCGCGGAACCCACGTCCAGGTGACGCGGAACCGCCGGGCCAGGGCCGCCGCCTCCAGGGCGAGCGGCCGCAGGCCCTCGTGCTTGACCTTCCACCGGCCGGCCATCTGCTCGATGACCAGCTTGGAGTCCATCCGCACCTCGACCTGCCCGCCTTCCGCGCCGAGCGCGAGCAGCGCCCGGAGCCCGGCGATCAGGCCGCGGTATTCGGCCACGTTGTTGGTCGCGGTGCCGATCGACTCGGCGGCCTCGGCGAGCACCCGCCCGGCGTCGTCCTTGACCACCGCGCCGTACCCGGCCGGGCCCGGGTTGCCCCGCGACCCGCCGTCGGCCTCGACGATGAACCCCACGGCGACCGTCACAGACCCGACTCGGCCGTACGGACCAGGATGCGGCGGCACTCCTCGCAGCGGACCACCTCGTCGTGCGCGGCGGCCCTGATGCGGTTGAGGTCGGCGATCGACAGGCTCGTACGGCAGCCGAGGCACCGGCCGCCGTGCAGCATGGCGGCGCCGACCCCGCTCTGCTCGCGCATCTTCTCGTACAGCCCGAGCAGGTCGGCGGGGACGTCGGCGGTGATCGCGGACCGGCCTGAGGTCAGCTCCCCGGCCTCCTTGTCGATCTCGGCGAACGCCGCGTCGCGACGGTCCTCGGCGGCCCGCAGCGTGCCCGCGACCTCGTCGCGCTCCGACTTCAACGTGGTGACCCGGGCGTCGGCCGCCTCCCGGCGCTCCATGATCTCCAGCACGACCTCCTCCAGGTCCGACTGCCTGCGTCGCAGGGAGACGATCTCGGACTGGAGGCTCGCCAGGTCCTTCGGCGAGGAGACCTGCCCGGAGTCGAGGCGCTTCTGGTCGCGGTCGACCCGGACGCGTACGGCGTCCACGTCCGACTCGGCCTTGGACTGGTCGCGGGCGAGGTCGCCCGCCTCGGTCTCGGCGGCGATGATCTGCGTGGAGACCCGGGCCAGCCTTTTGGACAGCTCGTCGATCTCGGCGAGTTCCGGCAGGGTGCGGCGGCGGTGCCGCAACCGGTCGAGACTGGTGTCGAGCTCCGCGAGATCGAGGAGACGCTTCTGTGCTTCCGGTGCGGCCTTCATCCCAAATCCCTCAAGATGCTCGGGGGTCCAAGTAGGTGGTCGTCGCCGTCCAGGCGTCGGTGACGGCGTCCGAGACGCGCGCCTCAACAGTAATGCCCCTGGCCGCCAACGCTGACGTCAGACGCCGGGCGGCGTCCGCGAGCCACGGCCACTCGGTGGCCCAGTGGGAGGCGTCGACCAGCGCCGGCCCGTCCGCCTCCATGTGCTCGCTGGCCGGGTGGTGCCGCAGATCGGCCGTCAGGAAGACGTCCACGCCCGCGGCCCTGGCCGTGCCCAGCAGGGAGTCGCCCGCGCCGCCGCACACGGCGACCGTGCGCACCGGGCGGCCGGGGTCGCCCGCGACCCGCAGCGGCCCGGCCGTACGCGGCAGGCCCGAGGCGGCCAGCGCGGCGAACTCCCGCAGCGGCATCGGGGCGGGCAGGTCGCCGATCCGGCCGAGCCCGCGGCGCGGGTCGTCGGCGGAGGGCTGGAGCGGCCGCAGGTCCCCCGTCAGGCCGACGGCCCGCGCCAGCGCGTCGGAGACCCCGGGGTCGGCGACGTCGGCGTTGGTGTGCGCGGCGTACAGCGCGGAGCCGCCGCGGATGAGCCGGTGCACGACCCGGCCCTTGAAGGTGGTGGCGGCGACGCTCGTGGTGCCGCGCAGGTAGAGCGGGTGGTGGGTGACGACGAGGTCGGCCCCCCAGCCGAGGGCCTCCTCCACGACCACGGCGACCGGGTCGACCGCGAACAGGACCTTCCGTACGGCCTGCTCCGGATCGCCGCAGACGAGGCCGACCGCGTCCCAGGGCTCGGCCCACGAGGGGTCGTACAGCGCCTCCAGGCACTCGACCACCTCGGCGAGGGTGCAGGAGATCGATTCCACCCGCGCACACTACAGCCTGCTGGCGGAACGATCCGGAAAGAGTAACGTCCCCAGTGACGCCCGCCGCCAGGAAGGACCCTATCGTGCCCGTTGACCAGCAGACCCTGCACGGCAGGTCCGTGGTCGCCGACACCCACAACGACCTGCTCATGGCCGTCTCCGCCCGGCCGCCCGCGATATGGGCCTCGTTCTTCCGCGAGAGGTGGCTCCCCCAGCTCGTCGAGGGCGGGGTCGACGTGCAGGTGCTGCCGGTGTTCGTGGAGAGCCGGTTCCGCCCGGAGGGCGCGCTGCGCCAGACGCTGCGGATGATCGAATGCGCCCACGTGCTGGCCGAGGGCAACCCCGACGCGGTGGCGCTGTGTCACGACGGGCAGCAGATCGACGAGGCCCTCGCCCTCGGCAGGATCGCCCTGGTGCTGGCCCTGGAGAGCATGCCGGGGATCGACGAGAGCGTCGAGCTGATCCCGACCCTGCACCGCCTCGGGGTCCGCGTCGCCTCGATCGCCCACTGGGGCCGTACGGCTCTCGCCGACGGCAGCGGCCAGGACGGCACCGGCTCCAGGCTCACCAGCCACGGAGTCGAGGCGCTGCGCGAGATGGAGCGGCTCGGCATGCTCTTCGACATCTCGCACCTGGGCGCCACGGGCGTCGCGCACGTGCTGGAGATCGCGACCCGGCCCGTCATCGCGACCCACTCCTCCGCGCGCGCCCTGCGCGACCACCACAGGAACCTCACCGACGAGCAGCTCAGGGGCGTCGCCGCGGGCGGCGGCGTCGTCTGCGTGAACTTCCTCGCCGCCTTCCTCACCGAGGACGCCCGCTCGGCCACGATCGACCATCTCGTGGACCACATCGAGCACGTCGCCGCCGTCGCCGGCATCGACCACGTGGGCCTCGGCCCCGACTTCATGCGCGAGGTGAACGAGGACCTCACCCCGCCGTGCTGCGAGGGTTTCAGCTACTCGGGCATCGACTCCGACGCCGCCGTCCCGGGCCTGGAGGGCCCCCGGGGCCTGCCGCTGGTGACCGACGCGCTGGTCAAGCGGGGCTTCGCCGACGACGAGATCCAGAAGATCCTGGGAGCCAACGTGATGCGCCTGTTCCGCGCGGAGCTGGGCCGTACGGCTCGGGAACGGCCGCAGCGGTGAACCTGGAGGCCATGCTGGCCGACCTCGAGGAGCTGGTGCTCTGCGAGTCGTACTCCACCGACCACGAGGCGGTGGCCCGCAGCGCCCGCGTCGTGGGGGCGCTCGGCCGCAGGCTGCTGGGGGCGGAGCCGGAGACCCTGGTGATCGACGGGGTCACCCACCTGCGCTGGTCGTTCGGCCCGCCGCGGGTCCTGCTGCTGGGCCACCACGACACCGTCTGGCCCGTCGGCACGCTGCGCGAGCACCCCTGGTCGGTGCGGGACGGGGTGGCGCGGGGGCCGGGCGTGTTCGACATGAAGGCCGGTCTCGTGCAGCTCTTCCACGCGGTCGCCTCGCTGCCGTCCCCCGACGGCCTGACCGTGCTCGTGGTCGGGGACGAGGAGCTCGGCTCGCCGACCTCCCGCCCGCTGATCGAGTCGATCGCGTCGCGGTGCGCCGCCGCGTTCGTGCTGGAGGCCAGCGCGGACGGCGGCGCGCTGAAGACGGCCCGCAAGGGCATCTCGCGGTATGAGCTGACCGTGCACGGCCGGGCCGCGCACGCCGGCCTCGAACCCGAGCTGGGGGCCAACGCCGGCGTCGAGCTGGCCCACCAGGTGCTGGCCATCGCGGGCATCGCGGCCCGGGTGGAGTCGTCGTCCAGGGCGGGGGCGACGTCGGTGACGCCCACCATGTTGACCGCGGGGACGAGCACCAACACGGTGCCGGCCCGGGGCCGGGTGGCCGTCGACGTACGCGTGCCCGACCGGGCGGCGCAGCGGCGGGTGGACGAGCTGATGCGCGCGCTGTCCCCGCGCACCCCGGGGGTCCGGCTGGAGCTGCGCGGCGGGCCGAACCGCCCGCCCCTCGACGCCGCCGCCTCCGCCGGGCTGTTCGAGGTCGCCGTACGGCTCGCCGGAGAGCTGGGCATGGCGCCGCTGCGCGGGGTGGCGGTCGGCGGCGGCTCGGACGGCAACTTCACCGCGGGTGTCGGCTGCCCGACGCTCGACGGCCTGGGCGCGGTGGGCGGCGGCGCGCACGCCGCCGAGGAGCACGTCCTGGTCGCCGAGATGCCGGTCCGCGCCCGCCTGGTCGCGGCGCTGGCCGCGTACGTGCTGTCGGGCGGGCCGATCGGCCCCGGCGGCGCGGACGGTGCGGCCCAGGGCACCACACCCCAGGGCGCGATGACACAGGGCGCGATGACACAGGGCGCGAGGCGGACCGCCGGGGAGAGCGCGTGAACCCGGGGGACCGCGTCGTCGCCCGGGATCAGGCGGCCGGGGCCGCCGCGCGGCGCGGCCTGCGGATCGCCGAGCTGCGCTCGGTCGCCGAGTTCGAGCGGGTGGTCCGGCTGTTCGACGGCATCTGGCGCCCGGAGCCGTGGAATCCTCCGATCACGGCGGAGCTGATGCGGGCGCTGACCCATGCCGGCGGGTACGTCGCCGGGGCGTTCGACGGCCCGGAACTCGTCGGGGCCGCCGTCGCCTTCCTCGCGGCGCCCGCGGGGCAGGCGCTGCACTCGCACGTCACCGGGGCGGTGCGGCCGGGCGCCGGATTCGCGCTCAAGCTGCACCAGCGGGCCTGGGCCCTGGAACGCGGGCTGAGCCGCGTCACCTGGACCTTCGATCCCCTCGTACGCCGCAACGCCCACTTCAACCTGGCCAAGCTGGCCGCCCTGCCGGAGGAGTACCTGCCCGACTTCTACGGCCCGATGGGCGACGCGGTCAACGCCGGAGACGAGTCCGACCGCGTGCTCGCGGTGTGGCGGCTGGACGACCCGCGGGTGGCGCGGGCGTGCGACGGCCTGCCGTACCGGCCCGCCGGGGCGGACGGCGCGGTGGCCGCGCTGGCCGAGCGGGACGGCCGGCCAGTGGCTCTGCCCGCGGACGGACCGGCCGTGCTCGTCGCCGTGCCCGCGGACGTGGAGACCCTGCGCAGGTCCGACCCCGGGGCGGCCAAGGCCTGGCGGCACGCCGTACGCGACGTGCTGGGCGGGCTGATGGCGGAGGGCCGTGCGGTGACGGGCTTCGCCGGCGGCTGCTACGTCGTCGAGCGGCGCTCCCCCGCGGCGGGCTGAGCCCGGCGCCACCGCTGCGTACGGAGCCGGAATGGGTAGAGACCGGACAGCGGCGGTCCCCGGCCACGGCGGCGATCACCGGCAGAGGGTAACGTGCCAGGTGAGCCGGGTGGGGACGCGCGGCGGCGGCCACGTGGCCTAATTGATCATCTGATTACCGGGGGGAATCAGATGAGCGCGAGGCGGGGATCCTCGGTGCGGATCCGCTTGACGGTGCTGGCGAGCGCGGTGATGGCGCTGCTGTGCGCCGTCGCCGTGCTGCTGGTCCTCGGCGTCCTGCACGGCACCGCCCAGCGCTACAAGACCGACGAGATCACCACCATCGCCGTCCGCCTCGCCTACCAGGCCAAACGCGACCGGCTGCCTCCGGTGCTGCTGGACCAGGGCGTGGCCGGAGTGCAGGTGATCGACCACAACGGCAGGATCGTCTCCGTCAGCGACACCCTGACCGGCCGCCCGCGCATGGCCGCGTTCCGGCCGGAGCTGACGACCCCCGAGACGAGCAAGGTGCTGTGCGCCTCCCCGGCGTTCCCGGACCGGTGCGTGGTCGTCGTCGCGTTCCGCTTCCACAACGCCGACGGCCTGTGGACGATCTACGCGGCCGACGACACCGTGCCGTGGTATGTGAGCGGCCCGCTGCTGGGGGCGCTCCTCGGCGGTTCGCTCCTGCTGGTCGGGCTCACCGTGCTCGGCACGTACCAGACCGTGCGCAAGGCGCTCGGCCCGGTGGAGGCGATCACGAGCAAGCTGGCCCAGATCACCGCGACCGACCTGAGCCAGCGCGTGCCGGTGCCGAAGAATCACGACGAGATACGGCGGCTCGCCGAGACCGCCAACCAGACTCTGGACCGGGCGGAGGTGGCCGTCGAACGGCAGCGGCGCTTCGCCTCCGACGCCTCCCACGACCTGCGCAGCCCGCTGACAGCGATGCGGACGGAGATCGAGGAGGCGTTGCTGCACAGCGAGGACGCCGACTGGCCGGCCACCGCGCGCGCCCTGCTGAGCAGCTGCGACCGTCTGCAGGCGCTCATAACCGACCTGCTCCAGCTCGCCCGGCTCGACGCCGGCGCGCCGCCCCGGCGCGAGCCCGTCGACCTCGGCGGCCTCGCCGCCCGCGAGCTCGACCGCAGGCCGCGCAAGGTGGAGGTGGTGCGGCACCTGACGCCCGGCGTGGTCGTCGTCGGCGAACGGCTGGCCCTGGCGCGCCTGCTCAACAACCTCCTCGACAACGGCGAGCGGCACGCGGTCTCCACGCTCACGGTGACCGTGCGCCGCGAGGGCCGAAAGGGCGTGCTGGAAGTGCTCGACGACGGCGCGGGAGTCCCGCCCGACAAGCGGGAGCTGGTCTTCCAGCGCTTCGCCCGTCTCGACGCCGCCCGGTCGAAGGACGCCGGGGGCACCGGGCTCGGCCTGCCCATCTCCCGCCAGATCGCCCAGGCGCACGACGGGACGCTCACGATCGAGGACAGCGACCGGGGCGCCCGCTTCGTGCTGCGGCTCCCGCTCGCGCCCCCGCGCTGACCGCCGCCCCCCGCTGCCGGGGGTCGTCCTCGGCTTCACCGGGCAGGGGAGCGCGTCATTCCTCCTCGGGCACGACGATCACGGTGGGCACCTGGACGCCCAGGGCCTCGGCGACCGCCTCCTCCAGCTCCCCCGGCGTCTTGACGGCACGGCCCCGCGCGCCGTACGCGGCGGCGAGCGCGGGGAAGTCGGGCGCGTGCAGGTCCACGGCGACCGGCCGCATGCCCCGCTCCCGCATCTCCTCGCGGATCTCCCCGAAGCCGCCGTTCACGGACACGACGACCGGCAGGCTCAGCTCCAGCTCCACCGCCGTGGCCAGCTCCTGCAGGCTGAACTGGAAGGCCCCGTCCCCGGCCAGCGCCACCACGGGGAGGTCGGGCCGGCCGAGCTTGGCGCCGATGGCGGCCGGCAGCGCGAAGCCCAGCGTGCCGAACCCGGTGGGGAACAGGAACCGCCCGGGCGGGTCCATCGGCATGCCGACGAGCGCGCCGTGGTAGACGAACATCGAGTTGTCCCCCACCAGGACGGTCTCCGGCGGCAGGGCCCGGCGCAGCGCCGCGAGCTGGCCGGACCATCTGCGGGTGAGCTCTTCGAGCTCCGCCTCGTGGCCCGCGCCGGGATCCCGCTCCCGGCGGGGCCGCGGCACGGCGCCCTGCCGGTCGAGCCGTTCGGCCAGCCCCCGCATGGCGAGCTCCGCGTCCGCGACGATCGCCACGTCGGCCACATGGTCGCCGTGCATCTGCCCCGGGTCGATGTCGACGCGCACGAGGCGGCCGGAGAGCGCGAATGCGTCGTCCCACAGGTCGGCCGGGCCCAGCTCGGTGCCGACGGCCAGCACGACGTCGCACGCGGCGAGCCACCGGCGGACGGCCGCCAGGTGCAGCGTGGTGCCGAGCGCCAGCGGGTGGCTCTCCGGCACCGCGCCCTTGCCGTTGACCGTGGTCACGACCCGCGCGCCGAGCCGTTCGGCCAGGCGCATCGCCAGGCTCCCCACCGGGGGCTCGACGTCTCCCGGGCGCCGCTCACCCGGGCACTGGGCGCCGCCGCCGAGCACGAAACCCGGTCGGCGCGCCGTGCGCAGGAGCCTCGCCGCCGCGTCGAGGGCGTCCGGATCCGGCTCGCGGGGGGTGATCCGGTACGGCGGGACGATCTTGACCTGGCCCCTCAGGTCGAGCAGGTCGAAGGGGATCTCGACGTGCACCGGCCGGGGGCGTCCCTCGGCGAAGCGGCCGAAGGCGCGGGCGACGGCGGCGGGGATCTCCCGCACGGTCGTCACGCGGTGGCTCCAGGCGCACAGCGCGTCGATCGCCCGCGACTGGTCCCTGCTCTCGTGCAGGTAGCCGCGGCCGTCGCGCGGATGGCCGGTGGGGACGCCCGGGGAGACGAGCAGGATCGGGGAGGAGTCGGAGTACGCCTGCCCGAGGGCCGTGGCCGCGTTGACCGCGCCGGGTCCGGTGGTGGTGACGACCACGCCGGGCCTGCCGGTCACCCTGGCGTACCCGTCGGCGGCGTATCCGGCGCCCTGCTCGTGCCGGGGCGTCACGCACCGCACGCCCGCCCGGTCGAGCTCCTCGTAGATCGCGAGGTTGTGGGTGCCCGGAATGCCGAAGATCGTGTCGACGCCGTGCAGCCGTAGCGCCTCGACCAGGGCGCGCGCCCCCGTGGGCGTCGTGATCGTCCCCGCCGGGGGGATCGGGTCATGGCCGTCCACGTATCACTTCCCGGGAGAGTGGAGGGGTTTCCCTTGGGTTTCCCAAATGGTTTCCCCTTCCACGCATCGCCCTACCGTTCCGCGTGCCGGATTTTTTTCCTCGGGGTATCAGAAAGGGGGCCGCGGACGCGATCCCACCTCGTGTTCGTCCGATCCGTACGTCAGCACATTCTCAATGGACCGCACGGCCTGGCGCACCATCCGGTCCATCGCCTCGGCGGTATGGGAGGCGATGTGCCCGGTGATCAGAAGGCGTTCACGGAAATCCCGCCGCAATTCGGCGGCCTCCTCGCATTCGTGGCCGTAGAACCCGTCGAAGACCGCCATGCCGACGCGGCCCTTCTCCAGACCGGTGTAAAGGGCGCCGGGACTGACGATGGCCGGGCGGGCGGTGTTGACGAGGATCGCCCCCTCCGGCATCCGGTCGATCACCGACGAGTCGATCATCGACCTGGTCTCGCCGGTCTCCGGCACCATGACCACGAGGATGTCGCTGCCCGCGGCCAGGTCGAGCAGGGGCAGATAGGAGATGCCGAGGTCCCGCTCGGCGTCCGGTTTGCGGGTGCGGCTGTAGTAGGACACCCGGACGCCGAAGCCCCGGCGCAGGATCTCCGCGATCCGCCGGCCGTTCGCGCCCATGCCGATGATGCCGACGCTGCGGGCGGCGAGCTCGTGGGGCAGTTCGTCGGAGCCCTGCCAGCCGGGGACCCGGGCGCCCAGATGCCGGGGAAGGTTCAGGTTGGCGTTGACGATCTGCGCGACCGTGAACGTCGCGACCGCGTCGGTGGCCGCCCCCGGCGTGTTCGTGACGGCGATGCCCAGCCGGTCGGCCGCCGCCACGTCGACGAAGTTCTCGTAGCCCACGCCGAGGAAGGCCACGACCTTCAGCGTCTTGCGCGCCTTGTGCAGCGCCCGCGCGGTCGCCCGCTCCTCGCCGCCGTGCAGGTAGGCGACCGCCCCCCGCAGCTCGCACACCAGCTGGTCCTCGTTCAGCGGCGACGCCGGCCGGCGCACCGTGAGCCCCTGCCGGGCGAGCGGCTCCAGCAGCGCCGCGCCGATGCCCGCACCGGTCACCAGGACCGCCCCACTCCTGCGCGCCGCTCCGGCCGCCGGCCGCGGCTGCGCGGGACGACAGTCCGTTATATCCCTTGGAGCCGCGGTTTGGGACATTTCAAATATCTCTCAGACTTAGGACATATATGTCTGTTTTTCTCTGTGGTATCTCTCCAATCACGACAACCAGGCGGTGTACGAAATACCACGGATGGTCCAGGCGACGGAGCTGGAATCCAATGGTATAAGGGTTGTGGTGGTTCCGTCTCCACCTGACTCGGAAAAGGAAACCCCTAGGGAGGGTCTGGGGACCCCGGCCTCGGTCCCGCCCGGCCACACGAGCGTGCCTTTCTCCCCCGACGGCGGTACGGAGAAGGGTGTGACGAAGACGGCCTGATGAAGAGGGCCCGATGCAGAGGGCTCGATGAAGAGGGCTCGATGAAGAGGGCGCAGCGCAGAGAGGGCCACAAATGAAACTCCAGCCGCGACAGCAGCTTCTGGAGCTGTGGGAGGCGGCCGCGCGCGCCTCCTACCGGGGCGGCGTCTGGACGTGGGGCGGCCGGGACGGGTCGAACTCCATCTCCGACGCGGAGCAGCTCCTGTGCTTCATGTACCCGGCCTCCGAACTGCCGGGCTTCCGCCTGGACACGCCGGACGAGACGGCCGACGACGTGCTGTCCGCGCTGTCCGTCCTCGGCGACTCGGTGGAGATCCCCAAGCTGCTGCTCAAGGTCATCGGGCAGTACCTGCGCACGTACACCGCCGACGACGGCCGCCCGCTGTTCTCCGGCGGCAGCTACTTCCGTTCGGTGGACGACGAGACGAAGGTCACCCCCGAGCAGCTCCAGCTCGACGTGGTCGACTCCTTCTCGATGTCGGTCACGCTCGCCCTCGGCACACTCGGCTTCCTGAAGGTCTTCCGCCAGAGCGTGCGGCGCGAGTCGATCCGCCGCGAGATCCGCGAGCTGGAAGACCTGGCCAGCAAACGGCTGTCGGCCGCGATGGCGGGCCTGCTGCGCAGCTTCACCGTCAACGCGTTCGACCCCGGCTCCACGGCGGGCCGCGCCCTGCTGCGCACCGTGAACCAGACCGGCGCGCCCACCCGCCGTGTGCTCGACGACCTGCGGCGCGAGCTGCGGCCGGTACGGGCCGGCCTGCGCGACCTGACGATCGGCTCGGGCAGCCAGGTGGACCTGGACAACGAGAACCTGCTGTTCGAGTGCGGCTGGACGTGGGGCATCGTGAAGGACGCCCCCGACATCGTCACGCCGCTCGACATCGGCCCCCAGCCCAAGGGCGTGGCCGCCGACACGCCGTTCCTGTACTTCACCGTCAACGCCCTCGTCGGCATCGCCGACCTGTTCTCCGCCCGCACCCGCGTCCTGAGCCTGCTCAACGACGACCAGATCACCCTCGCCCAGGCCATCCAGCGCCGCTGGGACCTCACCCAGTCCTACTGGCGCACCATCGCGACGTACGGCCGGGGCACCTGGCCGCTGGAGGACATCCCCTGGCGGACGGTCGACGAGAAGGAGTCGGACTACTACAGCCTCGGCGTCACCGCCATGGTGGTGCAGAGCCTGGTCAACAACCGGGCGGCCGACGTCGACCTCGGCCGGGTCGCCGCCGTGCTGGAGGAGCTGGCCATCCGCGCCAGGATCACCCGCAGGGCGGTGCCGGGCGACCCACCCGTGCTCATGCACTCCCCCGGCGTCCCGATCAACCTGCACGGCAGCGACGCGCTCGGCCCCCACCTGCTCTGGGTCGTCTCCGACTTCGCCATCACGCTGCTGAAACGGACCATCTGGGCCGCCTCCATCGCGCAGAACACGCGGATGCGCGAGCGGCTGCTCGCCCTCGCCGACCAGATCTGGCGGCACATCATGCTGCGCCGCCACGCGGACGGCCCGGCCGCCGGCCTGTGGGACCAGCCGGGCAACGTCTTCGCCGACGTCCAGGTGCACGAGGAGGAGCCGTCCTGGTACTTCAGCGAGCGGGTCATCGAGTTCCTCGTCTCCGCCGCGACGTCCAGCGGGGAGCCGCCGCTGCGCAGCCCCCAGCTCGTCGAGCTGGCCCTCCAGATGCTCGGAGAGGCCGAACACCTGCTGGACCAGGAGCTGGTCACCCGGCCCCTGGTGGGCGGGCAGACGGTGCAGCCCAAGCTGCGCTCGATCCAGGCGTCGCTGCAGCGGGCCCGGGCGATCGTCAGCGACCGGCCGGCCACCGCACAGGCGCTGATCAACGACGCCCTGCTCGGCCTCGAACGCCTCGCCGCCGCCCGCGACAGCGCGTCGGAGGCGATCTGAATGCTGGTCTTCGCGATCTCGGACAAGGGCGGGACCGGGCGCTCGGTCACCGGCACCAACATCGTGTACCGGCACGCCCTGCAGGGCAACAACGTCTGCTACCTGGACTTCGACTTCGGCTCGCCGACCGCCGGGGCCATCTTCAGCGTCAGCGCCGTGGCGCGCGGCACCCGCGAGAACGGCCTGCACGAATACCTGCGGGGCGAGTGCCCGCAGCCGCGGCGGGTGGACGTGTGGTCCGAGTCCGACCGCGAGGGACTGCGCACCCGCCCGCCCGGCGCGGGACGTCTCGTGCTGCTGCCGGGCAGCGAGGGCGGCGGCGAGCTGTCGGCCCTCACCGACGAGATCGTCGGCCGCTGCGTCCAGCTGTTCGGGCGGCTGGAGGAGGAGTTCGACCTGTGCATGGTCGACGTCAGCGCCGGCCGATCGTTCACCGCGGAGCTGGTCCTGGCGGCGACCGTGCGGATGCCCGCCATCCCGTTCCGCTGGCTGGTCTTCCACCGCTGGACGCGCCAGCACATCATCGCGGCCGACGGGCTCGTCACCGGCGCCGACGGGCTGCTCGACGTCGGCACCAGGTTCGGCCACGACCCGGAGGACCTGCGCGACCGCATCCGCTTCGTGCGCACGGCCGTGCTCGAACCGGACGCGGCGGAGCTGGTCGGGCTGCGCGACGAGCAGCGTGCCTGGCTGAGCGCGTGCGACAGCGAGCTGCGCGAGCTGGCCGGCCGCCACGGCGTCGGCCGTACGGCCATGCTCGGCAAGATCCCGCTGGACCCGGTCCTGCAGTGGCGCGAGCAGCTCATCACCGACGAGGACGTGCTCGCCAGCAAGATCGCCAACGCGGAGACCGCGGCCGCGTTCGACGAGCTCGCCAAGAAGATCGTCGACGACAGCGCGTGGGAGGGCCTGTGACGCCGGTGCACGCGACGTTCGGCGAGGTGGCGGCCGAGCGCAGGATCGCCTCCGTCCCCCTCTCCCATGTGTCCGTCGAGCTCGGGCACCTCTACATGGAGGACTTCGAGGCGGGCCCGGACCGGCTGCGCGAGCAGTTCCGCAGGGTCGCGCCGTGGCTCGCCACGGTCCGGTCCTTATGGCGGGAGCGGGTGCCCGGGGGCCGGGCCCGGGTGAGCACCTGCTTCCTCGTGGACGACTACTTCAGCCGCTTCAGCACCCCGGCCGAGCTGGTGCCGATGGTCCTGGAGGCGGCGGCCGAGCACGACCTGTCCATCGACTACCTGGCCCGCGAGTCGGCCTGCGCCCAATCGGGCGGCGTCGAGCTGGCCCGGCTGGTGGAGGACCGGCTCGTCGACGACCCGCCGCCGGAGACCGACGGGTCCCGCCCGCCGGTGAAGGAGACGGGCTGGCTGTGCAACGGCTCCCGCTCGCCCCGCACCGCGCCGCTGCAGGCGATGGGCAAGGCCCGGCCGTGGGAGCCGCCCGCGCAGAACGCCAAGCGCGGCCACTCGATCTTCGTGGACGTCGAGCTGTGGGACGAGAAGGGGCCGCGGCGCACCTGGTCGTGCCCCTTCCTCGCGGCCGTCTGGCAGCTCCTGCGGCTGGGGCTGCTGCGCAGCGACGGCCGGGTGCCGCTCCCGCCGGTGGACCTGGACGGCGGCTGGCCCCGCGACTGGGACGGGCTGCCCGCGGTCGTCCGGCTCAACCCCCAGGCCGCGCCGTTCAGCGCGTACACCACGCTGTCCGTCCTCTCCCCCCGGTTCCTGCCCGTCGAGCTGGCCGTACGGACGATCCTGAGCCAGGTCGCGGTGGACGACGAGGTCCTGCGGCAGGTCGCCACCCGGAGCGAGAGCGAGGGAGTCCGGCTCGAAGAAGAGCTCGTCGACCGCATCTCCTACGTCTTTGTCTGAGAGGCCCGATGCTGGTGATCGGGGAAGTCCACACCGGGCTGCTGCAGAACTCCGGGGAGATCTCCGAGTCGACGTGCCGTCAGGTGCTCGGGCTCATGGCCGGGGAGACCGTGCGCGTCTCCCGCCGTCCCATCGTCCACGCGCTGTCGCCCGAGCGGCTGACCGGGGTGGACTGCGCGCTGCCCGCCGCCTCCCGTTCCCGGATCAGGGGCGTCGGCACGGTCGTGTCCCGCTGCGCGGTGACCGGGGGCCGGGTGGCCCAGGGCTCGTCGTACGTCCGGGTGGTGCGCTCGGAGACCGACCGCAGACTGCCCTGGTCGCACTACCTGGCCCGGCCGGGGGTCGTGGAGGTCCTGGGGAAGGCGAAGGCGGCCGACCTGGCCGACGGGTTCACCGGCGATCCCGCGCCCGGCTGCCTCGATCTGGGTGCCGTCAGCGGGCGCTTCCTCGACCTCGTCCAGGCGTCCCCGGTGCTGGACCGGCGGGCCCCCTTCAAGATCCCGCGGACGAGCCTGCGGTGGGTGGCCGAGACCGGCGAGCCGTCGGTCCGGTTCACCCTGCACACCGAGCAGGAGCGGACGCTGCGCCTGACGCATCCCGGCCCGTTCACCCCCGCCGTGGTCGACCTGTGCGAGGACCTGGCGACGCACGACTGGCTGCTGACCTCGCTGCTGGTCATCGTCGAGCGGGCGCGGATCGGCGCGACGCCGGGAGCCCAGGCGGTGGCCCGCCTGGCACCCGCCATCGACCACCTCCTGCACCTGTGGATGCCCGCCGCCCGGGTCGAGGAGTGGCTGACGCCGTTCTGGGAGAGCCTGGAGCGGCGGCCGGGGTTCACCCGGCAGTGGCGTTCCCTGGTCGACCGGGTCCGCGACCAGGTCGCGATGAACACCCTGGCCCTGCTCAGCGCGACCGCCGAAGCCGGACGGAGGTGACCGTGACCGGAGCAGAACCCGAGCCCTCCCGGGCGCTCGTCCCGAGGATCGTGCGCAAGGTCCTCGTGACGATGCTCGTGGGCGGCGTGACCTACCTCGTGAGCAACGCCCTCATCCACGGTCGGAACGAGGACCCGTGGAGCCTGCTGCTCGCGACGTTCATCAGCGGCGTCGTCTTCGTCGTGCAGTTCCTCGTGGACGTGGACGACCAGCTCGAGACCGTGCTGCAGGAGCAGCGCAGGCAGCATACGAAGACCCACGACCTGGTGGCCGACAGCTTCTCGAGGATCAACGAGGCGAGCAAGCTGTTCGGCCTCATGGAGATGTCGGCGCTGCAGACCAGGGGCGTGGCCGAGCTGGTGCAGAACGCCGCCAAGATCCGCGACGACATGCCCGACCTCGTCAAGAGCCTGGTGCACCACGAGGTCACCCGGATGGCGAAGTTCCTCGGCGAGCTGGCCGACGGCAGGTACGCGCTGTACGAGGGCGAGGACCGCGACTGGCTGCTCGCGCTCGCGCGCAACACTCGGGTCAGCCTGGACGCGATCAGCCTGAGCAGCGTGGACGCCCGCGACACCGAGTTCGAGGGCGGCTTCTGGCACACCGACCTCGGGCAGCGCTACGTCAAGCTCCAGCGCGACCTCGTCCAGCGCGGGGTGCGGGTGCGCCGCGTGTTCGTGGTGGATCGGTCCGAGCGGCTCGACTCCGAGGCGTTCCGCCGGGTGTGGAAGTGGCAGACCACGGTCGGGATCGAGGTGCGCACGCTCCTCCTCGCCGACGCACCGCCCCTGCTGCGCGGCTCACTGTCCGACTTCATCCTGTTCGACGGGGTCGTCTACTACGAGTCCAACCCCGCCCCGCAGGTCGGCGACGGCATCGCCCCGGTGATCCACAGCACGATCCTCGTACAGGACCAGGAGAGGGTGCGGGAGCGGGCCGAGCGGTTCAGCGAGCTGTGGGGAGCGGCGACGCCGGCGGCGTAGCGGGAAATTCGCGGTCGGGCCGGCAGACGGCCAGCAGTTCCCTCTCCCGGGCGCCGGCGGTCCCGGCGACCAGGGCCGCCACCAGCTCCGCCGTGACGGGGGCGAGCGTGACGCCGAGGCCGCTGTGGCCGGTGGCCGCCACGACCCGGCCGTGGTCGTCCACGTGGCCGAGGATGGGCATGTGGTCGGCGCTGCCCGGCCGCAGCCCGGCCCAGCGCCGGCCGATGGGCCAGGTCGCGGCTTTGGGCATGAGAGCGGCGACGCCCCGCCGGATCTCCTCGATCGCCGCGGCGGTCACCGTCACGTCCCCCACGTTCTCCTCGTAGGTGACGCCGACGGCCACCCTGCCGTCGTGCCGGGGGACGAGATAGGGGAAGTACTCCCGGCCGTCCTGCCTGATCTCCGCGAAGATGTGGTGGCTCAGCGGGTAGGTGACGGCCCCGGGCGGACGGACGTCGAAGGCCACGCCCTTGATGGGGAACAGGTGGGCGCGGTGGCGCGGCAGGAAGACCCCGCTCAGGTGGCCGGCCGCGACGACGGCCTGCTCCGCGGACACCCGGCGGCCGTCGTGGAGGTCCACCTCGACGCCGCCGGGCCCGGTCCGCAGGTCGGTGGCGCGCACCGCGTTCAGCACCCGGATCGGCGTACGACCCGACAGCACCGCTCCCGCCAGGGCGGCCATGAGCACCCGCGGGTCGAGCGCGAGCTCCTGCGGCAGCAGGAACCCTCCGACGACGCGCTCGCTCAGCAGCGGCTCGAGCCTCCTGGCGTCGGTGGCCGTCAGCCGCTCGACGGCGAACGGCGAGTTCTTCCACTGCGGCAGCACCTTGGACTCCAGGCGCTCCATCTCGGTCTCGTCCAGCGCGACCTGGATGTCGCCGCCCTCCAGCACCGGGACCTCGACGCCGGAGGCGGCGCGGATCTCCTCCAGCCAGTCCGGGTAGATGTCGCGGCTGCGCTTGATGACGGTGCTGAGCGGGCCCAGGCAGGAGGGCTCCGTCTGGGTCAGGATGCCGCCCATCGCGCCGTCGGACGCGCCGAGCCCGAGACGTTGCCCGGCGTCCACGAGCACCACGCTCGTGCCCCCCGCGGCCAGCCGGTGCGCGATCGCGCAGCCGATCACGCCACCACCGATGATCACGACGTCGCAGGTCTCAGGCACGCGGGCTCCCAGTTCGCCGTCCCCTCGCTTCGACAGTAGGCGAGAGAGGGCCGTTCAAGAAGGCCACACACCGGTGACCTCGCCGAACTGTACCGCGCGGAAATCTTGCCGACCGGGAATTCCGCCGAGTCGCCTCGCGGCGCCCCTTCCCGAGCTATTGGATGGGCCGTACAATTGCGGCGCCGGAAGGGAGGGCCGCATGTCCGCCGCACCGAAGACCACCGCGACCAGGGAGAAGGACGAGCACGTCGCCGACCGGAGCGCGTACGAGGCCGTCATCGAGCGGCTGTCGAAGGCGTCGGTCGACAAGCACTGGGAGCCGTACGTCGACATCCCCTGGGACGACCCGGAGTTCCACGTGGACCAGGCCGACCCGCGGTGGGAGCTGCCGCCGGCCGACAGGCTGGGCGGCCATCCCTGGTACCGGAGCCGGCCGCCGGAGGTCAGGGCGCGCATCGGGCTCTGGCGGGTCGCGACCGCGATGAAGATCGGGCTGCAGTTCGAGAACCTGCTCAAGCGGGGGCTGCTCAACTACGCCTACCGGCTGCCGAACGGCTCCCCCGAGTTCCGGTACGTCTACCACGAGACGATCGAAGAGGGCCATCACGGGATGATGTTCCAGGAGTTCGTGAACCGCACGAAGCTCCCCATTCGCGGCATACCCGGGCCGCTCAGCCTGCTCGCCCAGGTGGTGCCGTGGATCCCGCTGATCTCCACCGAGCTGTTCTTCGTCTTCGTGCTGGGCGGCGAGGACCCGATCGACCACGTGCAGCGCACGACGCTCAAGAGCGGACGCATCCGGCATCCGCTCGAGGAGACCATCATGCGCATCCACGTGGCGGAGGAGGCGCGGCACATCTCCTTCGCCCGTCACTACCTGCGCCGGCGGGTGCCACGCATGCCGCGCCACCGCCGCTTCGCGCTGAGCGTGCTCACGCCGCTGGTCATCGGCCTGATGGCACGGATCATGCTGTCCCCGCCCGGTTCCATGATCAGGGCGTTCCGGATCCCGGACGACGTCGTGCGCGAGGTCTACCTCGACAACCCCGAGACGGCCGCGCAGACCCGCGACTCGGTGGCCAGGACGAGAGAGCTCTGCGCCGATCTGGGCATGATGAACCCGGTCAGCCGCCGTCTGTGGCGGGCGATGGGCATCTGGGACGAGCCGAAGGCTCAAGCGTCGAGGAGCAGCGCGTGAGGAAGACCGCCGTCGTCACGGGCGGGGCGTCCGGGATCGGGCGGGCCGTCGCCGCCGAGCTCGTGCGGCGCGGCGTCCACGTCACGATCGCCGACGTCCGGGGCGCCGACGACGCCGCCAAGGAACTCGGCTGCGCGGGCGTCGTGTGCGACGTCTCCGACGCGCAGGCCGTACGGGAACTGGTCACCGGGGTCGCCGGCGAGCACGGGCGGCTCGACTTCCTGTTCAACAACGCCGGCATCGCGGTGGGCGGCCGCGCCGAGGAGTTCACGCTCGACCACTGGAACCGGACGATCGACGTGAACCTGCGCGGGGTGGTCCACGGCGTGCACGCGGCCTATCCGCTCATGATCGAGCAGGGCTACGGGCACATCGTCAACACCGCGTCGCTGGCCGGGCTGACCCCCGCGCCCATGATGCTGCCGTACACCGCGACCAAGCACGCCGTCGTCGGGCTGTCGCTCGCGCTGCGGGCCGAGGCGGCGGCGCACGGTGTGAAGGTCAGCGTGGTCTGCCCCGGGTTCACCGACACCCCGCTGCTGGACAACGCCAACCCCGGGCTGCCGCAGACCGAGATCGGCCTGCGGGCGCGTACGACGGCCGTACGGGCCGCCCAGGGCCGCCTGTATCCCGTGGAGTCGCTCGCCCGCGACGTGTTGCGCGGCGTGGCCAGGAACCAGGCGCTCATCGTCGCGCCCGCGTCCGCCCGCGCCACCTGGCGGCTCGTACGGCTCTCGCCCGCCCTGGCGGTGCGGGCGGCCGGCTCCGCCCTCCGCCGCATCACGGGCTGAGCCACCCGGGGTCACGGGCTGAGCGGCAGGTATTCGAACCAGTCGAACGCGGCGACGTTGGAGCTCGGACGGCCGTTGGAGCTGGCGTACATGCCGATGTAGGCACCGGTGAAGCCGCCGGCCACGGCGCTGCTGAGGATCCTGCCGTCCACCGGGTCGCCGAGGTCGGTCCACTCCCCCGCCGCCACGGCGTACCTGGCCTGGTAGGCCTGCCCGCGCGCCTCCACGCCGAGGTAGAGCCGCCGCTGGCCGGGCACCCGTACGGAGGCGAGCAGGTCGTCGCCGCCCGCCTTCCTGCGGACGAGTTCGAGGCCGCGCGCGGTCCGCACGAGCAGCACGTGGTGGTCGTCGTTCTGCACCAGCGCGAGCCCGGCGCACTCCCCGGCCGCGGGCGTGAAGTCGAGCGCGGCGTGGACGGCGAAGTCCATGTGCTGCTGCCTGCGGGCGACCAGGCTCGGGTTGACCCGCTGGGCCAGCGTCTCCGGCCGCAGCCGCAGCCGCAGGCGGCTGTCGCCCAGGCTCCAGTAGGGCGTGCGCGGGGTGCGCAGGTGGTTCCATACGGGCGAGAGCCGGTCGGCGTCGAAGTGGTCGCAGGCGGGGACGGCGGGCCAGCGGTGCTCGGGCAGCGCGGGTCCCGCGGCCACGGGCGCGACCTGCGCGGCGACCGGCCAGCCGTCCTCCCAGGAGACCCGGGTGAGGAACGTCTCCCTGCCCAGGTTGTCGCCTCTCAGGTTGCCGGCGCCCAGGTCGCCGGGGGTGCCGTACGGGCGGGTGGCCAGCAGCACCGTCCACCACTCGCCGTCCTGGGTCTCCACCAGGTCGGCGTGGCCCGTGCAGGCGATGGGATGGCCGAGGCCGAGATGCCGGTGGGTGAGGATCGGGTTGCGCGGGTTCGGCTCGTACGGCCCGGTGACGTGGTCGGCCCTGGCGACCACGACCGCGTGGTCGTACGACGTGCCGCCCTCCGACGTCAGCAGGTAGTACCTGCCTCCGATCTTGTACAGATGCGGGCCCTCGGACCACACGGCGCCCCGCTGGGCGGCCTCCCAGACGACCCGCTCCTCGCCGCGCGGCTCCAGCGTGGCCGGGTCGAGCTCCACGAGGTAGATCTCGGTCTCGCCGGGGTAGCGGCCCGCGTCCTTCTCCCTGGTGCCGGTGAGCCAGACCCGGCCGTCGTCGTCGAACAGCAGCGAGGGGTCGATGCCGAGGGTTCCGGGCAGCCACCGGGGTTCGCTCCAGGGGCCCGCGGGGTCGGTGGCGGTGACGACGAAGTTGCCCCGACCGTCCACCAGGGTGGTGACGACGTAGAAGACGCCCTCGTGGTGGCGGATGGTGGCCGCGTAGACGCCGCCCGAGGGCCGCATGCCGTCCAGGTCGAGCTGGGACGGGCGGTCGAGCACGTGCCCGAGCTGCCGCCAGTTGACCAGGTCGCGGCTGTGGAAGATCGGCACGCCTGGGAACCACTCGAAGCTGGAGGTGACCAGGTAGTAGTCCTCGCCCACCCGGCACACCGATGGGTCGGGGTGGAACCCGGGGATGACGGGGTTCCGGTACTCCCACCCGTCGACGTCGTCGATCATTCGTCCCTTCCTCGAACGTGACGGGCCCGGTCCCCCATGCGGGGAACCGGGCCGTCCGGCACCGGCACGGTGCGCCAGAGCCTTTCAGCGCGGGGCCTCCCTGCGCCAGGCCCCGTCCGCCGGGCTCCGGTGTCCGATCCGATGCCGGAGCTCAGTGTGAACCCGATGTGCGACCTCAGTGCCGCAGTTGCAGCACGCCCCAGTGGCTCGTGTCCCGGTATCCCTGTCCGGTGGCGTCGTTCCAGGTCACCGCGCCGGTCCTGGCGGCGCCTGTGGCGTCGTTGACCTGGACGTCGAAGCCGAGCAGCGTGCCGTCCTCCAGCGTGACCGTGGGCAGCTTCACGGCGGCCTCGACCACGTAGCCGCCGGGGACGGCCTTGGCGGCGGCCGTCAGGTTGCCCGCGATGGCGGCGGGGTCGAGCGGACCTCCGACCGACGTCTTCCCGGAGAAGCTGATCCGATACTGGCCGTCGTCGTCGCCGTAGCCCTTGGTCTTGCCGTTGCCGGGGTCCACGAAGAACTCGACGGAGTCCTGCTCCCACGGGTTGGCCGACTGCTCGCTGAGCGTGGGGTCGGCGACCTGCGCCAGCAGGTACAGCGTGCCGCCGCTCCACAGGGCCCGGGCCCGCGCGGTCGCCCCCGACGTGCCCTGGATCCACGTGGCGGTGCGGATCTCCGGCGCCGCCGCCCAGACCCGGTCGACCGTGCCGTCGACCACGGGCTGACGGCGGGGCGCGGTGGTCAGCTTCACCGCGGGCGTGGCCGTGACTTTCCCGGTCCAGGAGGTCTGCGAGTCGCCGGAGACGTCCGTGACCGCCACGGTCACGTCGGTCCCGATCGGCAGCCGCGCCTCGACCCGGTATCCGCCTGCCGTCTTCTTCACGGCCGCGTCGACGCCGCGCGGGTGGCCGCCGTCGCGCCGGACGGCGTACGCCGTGCCGCCGACGGTGAACGTGACCCGGTCGTTCCGGTCGGCGCTCGGGTCGCGCACCTCGGCCAGGACGTACAGACACGTGGCCGACGAGCGGGCCTGGAACCCTGCCGACACGTCACCCACGCGGGCGATCGGGGCGTCGGGCAGCAGGTTCCATTCGAGGTCGCGCCCGCCGTCCACCTTCGGCGTCGCGGCGGGGGCCTCCAGCCTGCGCACCAGCGGCGGCAGCTTCACCGGGTCCACGATGCCCCAGTACGCCGGCTTGGCCTGGAGCTCGTCGTCGAAGAGCAGCGGGGCGTTCAGCCGGGTGATCGGGAAGGTCGACAGCCACGTGGCGTCGTCGGCCAGGCCCCATACGGTGACCGAGCTGAGCTGGGCCTTGTGCCTGCGGAAGACGTCGAACAGCTCCTTGTAGCGGTAGCCCTGCTCGGCGAGCACCTCGGCCGGCACCTCGTCGTACGTGGAGACGAAGTCGGGGTAGACGCTCACGTCCAGCTCGGTGATCTGCTGGTCCACCCCGAGCGTGGCGAACGTCGAGATCGTGTCCTCGACGTCCGAGGCCGGCGGCTGCTCGATGTTGAGGTGGAGCTGGTGACCGACGCCGTCGATGGGCACGCCCTCGGCCTTGAGCTTCTTCACCAGGCCGTACAGCGCCTGCCGCTTGCGGGGGAACTCGGTGTTGTAGTCGTTGATGAACAGCTTGGCGGCCGGGTCGGTCTCGCGCGCGACGCGGAAGGCCGTGCGGATGAAGTCCAGGCCGGTGATCTGGAACCACTTCGACCGGCGCAGGCCGTCGGGCTGGTTCTCGTCCACGACCTCGTTGACCACGTCCCAGACGGCGATCTTGCCCTTGTAACGGCCGACCAGCGTCTTCACGTGGTTCTCCAGCCGCTTCAGCAGCAGCGCCTTGTCCTCCGGCGAGGAGGTGAGGTCGCGGTCGCCGTCCTTGAACACCCAGTCGGGCGTCTGGCTGTGCCAGGCGAGCGTGTGCCCGCGGAACGTCAACCCGTGCTGGACGGCGTAGTTCACCAGGTAGTCGCCCTCGGCGAAGGAGAACTCGCCCTCGCGCGGCTCGGTCGCGTCCCACTTCAGGTCGTTGCCGGGGGTGACCCCGCCGAAGTGCTTGAGCAGCAGGTCGCCGTGCTCGCCGAGCGTCTGCGCGCGGGCGACGGCCGCCCCCAGCGTGAACGGCACCTCGTCCTTGAGCGAGGGGATGCCGGTCTGGATCGGCTTGGGCTCGACGTACGTGAGCGTGAAGTCGTCCAGGTGGAAGGGGAACGTGCCGGTGTCGGACTCCACGTAGACGCTGAGGAAGTCCACGTCGTAGGCGAGCGTGTAGGTGCCGGTGAGCTCCACCCACTGCCCCGCCGGTATCGCCTTCGGCGCGGCGACCCGCTCGTAGCTGGGTGTGCCGTTCGTGCGGCGCTCGATCGACAGGCCGAGGTTGCCCGAGGTCGTGTCCGGGCCGAGGCGCACCCAGGCCGACAGGGTGTATTTCGACCCCTTGGCCATCTTGCCGAGCACGCTGATCGCCGGGCCGTCCCAGGAGGCCGACCGGTTCGTCACCGCGAGGCCGCGGGAGCCTCCGTGCGCGGCGTCGGTCGTGGCCGCCAGGGACGCCGAGGCGCGCGGCGACCAGCCCTGGGCCGTGCCGGTCTCGAAGTCGGTGCTCAGGCCCGAGCGCGCGGGGTCGGTGTCGGAGGTGATGACGATGTCGTCGATGTAGTAGCCGGCGGTGGCCTCGGAGCTCTCGGCGTAGAGCTGCAGGCCGGTGGAGTCGGCGCCGAAGGAGTAGGTGCCCGACAGCTCGGCCCAGCCGCCGTCGGTCACCGTGGCGGCGGCGACCCGTTCGTAGGTGGTGTCGCCGCCGTCGGGCGTACGCTGCACGGTCAGCGCGATCGTGCTCGACGGCTCCCCGCTCACCATCCGGGCGTACGCCGTGACCTGGTACGTGACGCCCTTCTGGAAGGGCGGGCTGATGGACGCCCCGTGCCAGGTGGCGGTGCGGCCGGAGGTGAGCAGGGAGCGCGACCCCGAGTGCGCGGCGTCGGAGGTCGCGCCGACCTCGACCCCGCCGCCTCTGGGCCCCCATCCCTGGGTGGTGCCGTCTTCGAAGTCGTACTTCGCGACCTGCACGGCCGCGGCGTCGGCGGGTGTCGCACTCGCCGCGACCACCGGCAGTCCCGTGAACAGGCACAGGATCGCCGCGGCCGCCAGGGAACGGAGGCTGCGCATCGGGGGGTCTCCTCGTGCCGCGCTAGCGCGCGGCCAGGTTGTCGGTCAGCAGGCGGATCAACGGCTCGCGCCGCGTGCAGCGGGACAGGGCGAAGGAGTCGGCGAGCTCGATCAGCTCGTCGTCGTCCAGCCCGCGGAACAGCTCGGCGTACTCGGGCAGCAACGCCTGGGCGATCAGGATGTGCCGGATGAGGTCGTCGGTCTGGTAGCGGGCGCCCCACGGGTAAGGGTCCCAGGAGGGGAACTCGGTGTCGATCAGTCGGTGCAGCGGCGCGAGCTCGCTCGCCGTCTCCTCCATCGTCGAGCCCCACCGGTCGGCGCCGAGCCGCTTCTTCTTCGCCATGAACGGCCCGAACCGCTCCATGTACGGCTCGCCCGCGCAGACCAGGCCCTGCAGGCCGACGTCCTTGTACGTCCAGATGGACCAGCCGGCCTCGTACGCGTCGAAGATCTCCAGCTGGTCGCGCAGGATCTGGTAGCGCTGCTCGTCCACGGAGGGGTCGCCGGTGTAGACGGGCCCGAACTCGCCGACCCAGATCGGCGTGCCGGTCTCCCGCTGGAAGGCGGTGCGGCGGGCGAAGGTGTCCTCCAGCTCGTCGCGGTCGCACCACTCGCCCCGCGTGAAGCCCGGGTAGGGGCCGCCGTGGGCGAACCCGGCCAGCGCGTAGTCGTGGCAGACGAACACCGTGTTCTCGTAGACCTCCCGGAAGATCGAGAAGTCGGTGGCGTAGGTGTTGCCGTCGAGGAAGAGCACGTGCCCCGGGTCGACCGCGCGCAGCGACTTCACCAGCCGGTCGTAGAAGGGGCCGACCACCTGTCCGGTGGGGTCGCCCGGCTCGTTGATCGGGTTGTAGCCCGCGACCCACGGGTTGTCCTTGTAGTGGTCCGCGAGGGCCTCCCACAGGTTGACCACGCGGTCCTGGAAGTGCCGGTGCTGCCACAGGAACGCGACGTGGGTGGGATTGTCGCTGTGCCAGTGCTGGTGCTGGCCGCCGGGCAGGGCGTGCAGGTCGATGACGCTGTAGACGCCGCGCTCCCCCAGCATGTCGACGACCCGGTCGAGATGGCGGAAGCCGCGCTCGATGATCTCCATCGGCCGGTCGTCCGCCTCGAAGTGGTGGTAGTTCACCGGGATCCGTACGCAGTTGACGCCCATGTCCCGCAGGAGGTCGGCGTCGGCCTCGGTGAAGAAGGAGGTCAGGAAGCGGTCGAAGAACAGCTCGTAGCGTTCCTCGCCGAGCACCTCCCGCACCGCCGCGCGCATCGAGGACTCGTTGGCCGGGTATCCGGTGATGAAGTTCTCCATGTTGAGCCAGCCGCCCAGGCCGACCCCCCGCAGCCTGACCGGGTCGCCCGTCTCGTCCACCAGCCGGGATCCGGACACGCGCAGCAGCGTCATCGATTCTCCTCACTTCTCGAACCCGGCGACTCCACGAAACCAGGCGACTCCACGAAACCAGGCGAATCCACGAAACAAGGCGGCGTGGCGGGAGGGCGACGACCCCCGCCTCCTCCTCCGTCGACCGCTTCTGAAAGTTTCGGCTAGTATCCGAATGTTTCGTGGTCCGGAGAATAAGTAAAGCTGAGGTTAAGCGTCAAGGGCGCTCGGGGCTTGATCAGGACGGTCTGGCGTCTCATCAGGGGGAACCGGTTCAGGTATCCCGAAACTTTCGGCTACGATCTGCTTCATGCCAGTGAAGAGGCGGGTGACCATCGCCCAGATAGCGGAGGAGGCCGGAGTCTCCGTTCCGACCGTGTCCAAGGTGATCAACGGCCGTCCCGAGGTGGCGCCGGAGACCCGTCAGCGGGTGGAGCGCCTCCTGCAGAAGCACGGGTACCAGCGCAGGACGGGTCAGGGCGACGGCCCGGTCGGTTTACTGGACCTGGTGTTCGCCGAAATCGAGAGTCCGTGGGCCATGGAGTTGGTGCGGGGGGCCGAGCAGGCGGCGCACGAGGCCGCCGCGAGCGTGGTGATCTCCGTGCTGCACACCCACGCCGGCCCCGGCCGTGACTGGCTCGAGCGCATCGCGGCGCGGCGCACGGACGGTGTGATCATCGTCAGCTCCCGGCTCTCGGTGCGGCAGCAGGGCCAGCTCAGCGCCCGCTCGATCCCGTTCGTCGTCGTCGACCCCGAGGGTGAGCCGCCGCCCGGCGTGGCGTCGGTCGGCGCGACCAACTGGCACGGCGGCCTCGCGGCCACGCGCCACCTCCTCGACCTCGGCCACACCCGGATCGGCATGATCGGCGGTCCGCCGGACATGCTGTGCAGCCGGGCCAGGATCGACGGCTACCGCGCCGCGCTGGAGACCGCCGGGGTGTCCATCGACCCGGAGCTCATCCGGTACGGCGACTTCCTGGTCAACTCGGGCCACGACGCCGGTCACGCGCTGCTCTCGCTGGACAACCCTCCGACCGCCATCTTCGCCGGCAGCGACATGCAGGCGTTCGGCGTGTTCGAGGCGGCCCGGCAACGGGGCCTGCGGGTGCCCGAGGACCTCAGCGTGGTCGGCTTCGACGACCTGCCGCTGTCCCGGTCCGCGTGGCCGCCGCTGACCACCGTGCGCCAGCCCCTGGAGGAGATGGCCGCGCTGGCCGCGCGCATGGTGCTGGCCATGGGCCGGGGCGAGAACACGGAGGCCCGCCGCGTCGAGCTGTCCACCGACCTGGTGGTCCGGGAGAGCACCGCACGGCCCCGGTGAAACCGGGAGCCATCCCATGATCGTCCAAAATGGGAGCGCTTGGACGAATGGGGGCGGGATGACCGACGAACACGCTAAGGTTTCTGCGGATATCGCCGGGTTCGCGGGACGGGGCTGACGGTTGCGGAGTTCGCGTGGAGCGGCCGTCACGGCATTCGCCGCGGCGCTCATGCTTCTGGGAGGTTCCGGGTCGGCGGCCCTCGCGGCGCCGGTCCGTGACGGGGCCGGGACGGTGCGGGCCGGGACAGCGTGGCCCGGGACGGTGCGGGGCACGGAGCACGCGGTGACCGGCCCGGCGCCGGCGGTTCACCGCAAGCGGGCGGCGGAAGGGTCGGTCGAGGAGCACCCCTGCCCCGTCGCCGTGCCGTCCGGCACGACCTGCGGCTACCTCCTCGCCCCCGAGCGGCGTGACGTCCCCAACAGCAGGACCATCAAGGTCGGCTACGCGGTGCACCGCGCGCCCGCGCAGGCAGGCGGGCAGGCCTCCGACCCGGTCGTCTACATGAGCGGCGGGCCGGGATCGGGCTCGCTCCAGCTCACCGGGTTCCTCAGCCAGATGTTCCCCGGCCGCGACGTGGTCGTCCTCGAACAGCGCGGCGGGCGCTACTCCGAGCCCAGGCTGAGCTGCCCCGAGATCGTCCGCGGGGTCGTGGACACCCTGCGCACGCCCGGGTCCGCGACGGCCGAGACCGCCCCCCTCGCCCGGCAGGCGCTGGCCTGCCAGTCGCGCCTGGAGCGCGAGGGCGTCGACCTGCGCGGCTACCGGACCGCCGAGATCGCGGCCGACGTCGTGGACCTGCGGGCCGCGCTGGGCTACCCGCGGTGGTACCTGTTCGGCGTCAGCTACTCCACCCGCCCGATGCTGCTGGCGGCGGCGCGCGACCCGCAGGGCACCCGGGGGGTCGTGCTGGACTCCCTGCTTCCCGCGGGCTCCCGCTGGTACGACGAGTCGTCCGCCGCGCTCTCCGCGACGATGACCAAGCTGGGGGTCGCCGCCCGGTTCGACGCCATGGTGAAGGCGCTCAACGCCCACCCCGCGGCGTACGACACCCGGGACCCGCTCACCCGCAAGCGGCTGACGGTGCGGCTCAACGGGGACGACGTGGCGACGATCCTCGGCGAGGCGCTGCACGAGACCGATGTGATCCCGATCGTGCCCGCCCTCGTGGACGGGCTGGCCTCCGGGCGCGCCGAACTGCTGCAACCCCTGGTCGACGCGGCCGGCGACGGGCTGACCTCGCACGAGTGGGGCCTGTACTACGCCGTCCAGTGCCAGGACGAGGTGCCGCACAACTCCTTCCCCGACTCGCGGGGCCCCCGGCTGTTCACCGGAGTCGTCGACGCGGCGGTCTGCGACGCCTGGGGTCTGCCGGCCGCGCGGGCCGAGGCCGACCTCCTGGCCCCGCACGCGTCAGTCACCCCCGCGTCGTCGGAGGGCACCCCAGGCACGGAGGACACGACAGGCGGGGACGGCACGACCCGCGCGGAAGGCACGACAGGCGCGGAAGGCGCGGAGGACTCGCGCGGCGCCGCAGGCGCGGAGGGCTCTGGGGGCACCCCAGGCGCGGAAGGCGCGGACGGCTCGGGCGGCGCCGCAGGCGCGGACGGCGGGGCCTCGCCGGAGGGGGCGACGCCGATCCTGGTCCTGGGCGGCCAGTACGACCCCACCACCCCGCCGGAGGCCGCGCGTCAGGCGGTGTCGGCCGTGCCGGGCGCGCGGTTCGCGGAGTTCGCCGGGGTCGGGCACGCCGTGTTCCTGGCGAGCGGCTGCGGCCGGCAGATGATCGCCGCGTTCCTCGACGACCCGGCCGCGACGGCCCGCGCCTGCGACCCCGGCGCCGCGCCGTACCCGGTCGTGCGTCCGGGCGACCTGCTCCTCACGTCGTCGGTCTACCGGCTGTCCCGGTCGCCGATCCCGCTGGCGGTCCCCGCGGCCTTCCTGCTCGTGTCGGCCGTCCAGCTCCTCGTGGGGCTGGTCTCCCTGCTGCGCAGGCGCGGCGGCGGGCTGAGCGCGCTCGCGGGTCTGGCGGGCGTCGTGCTGTGCGGGCTGTCGGCGCTCAGCCTGTCGGCGATCCAGGACGGGACCACGCTGGCGATCGGGGTGCCGCACGCCCTGGCCTGGTATGGCCTGCTGGCCCTCGTCTCCACCGGGCTGTCGATCGTCGAGGCGTTCCGGCTCAACGCCGCCGCCGCCCGGATCGTCCCAGCTCTGACCGGCCTCGCGTTCCTCGCCTGGCTGTACGGCTGGCTGCTGGCCTGATCAAGCCCGCCTTAAGGGCTCATTAAAAGGAAAGTTTCTTAATAGAGAGCATTGACGCGGCTGCTCGGCGCGGCTTACGTTCCGATCAACCCCTGGGGGGCGGGGTGTGGAGGATCGGCACTTCGCCTGTCGGAGGTGTGGCTGTGCGCCTGTTGAGATCATCGTTAGCGCGGACCGCTTCGGCGGTCTGCACCGCGTTCGCCGCCGGAGCCGTGGCACTGGCCGCGACCGGCGGCACCGCCGGAGCCGCGGCCGGCGACGAGGCGTGCCGGCCCGACGGGCTCTACCGGACACCCGGGGTGGACGTCCCCTACTGCCTGGCCTACGACTCGGAAGGCCGGGAGAAGATGGGCGCGGACCACCCCCGCCGCATCATCGGCTACTTCACCGGCTGGCGCGACGGCTCCAACGGCCAGACCCGCTATCTGGTCAAGGACATCCCGTGGGGCAAGGTCACCCACATCAACTACGCGTTCGCCCACGTGGGGCCGGACAACAAGATCTCCGTCGGGTCGGACACCGCGAAGAACCCCGCCATCGGCATGACCTGGCCCGGCGTGGCCGGCGCCGAGATGGACCCGGCGTACTCCTTCAAGGGCCACTTCAATCTGCTGGGCAAGTTCAAGAAGCAGTTTCCGGACACCAGGACCCTGATCAGCGTGGGCGGCTGGGCCGAGACCGGCGGCTACTTCGACGACAACGGCAAGCGGCAGGCGAGCGGCGGCTTCTACACGATGACGTCGACCCAGGCCGGCATCGACACCTTCGCGGACTCCGTCGTGTCGTTCCTGCGCACCTACGGCTTCAGCGGCGTGGACATCGACTACGAGTACGCCACGTCCAACAAGGACGCGGGCAACCCGCTCGACTGGCCGATCGCCAACTCCAGGCGCGCGACGCTGATGAAGGGCTACGTCGCGCTGATGAAGACCCTGCGGGAGAAGCTGGACCGCGCCTCGGCCGCCGACGGGAAGTACTACATGCTGACCGCCGCCGCGCCCGCGTCCGGCTGGCTGCTGCGCGGCATGGAGACCTACCAGGTCACGCAGTATCTCGACTACGTCAACATCATGTCGTACGACCTGCACGGCGCGTGGAACAAGTACGTCGGGCCGAACGCCTCCTTGTTCGACGACGGCAAGGACGGCGAGCTGGCCGCCGCCGGGGTCTACGGCGCCGGGCAGTACGGCGGCATCGGCTACCTCAACACCGACTGGGCCTACCACTACTTCCGCGGTGCCATGCAACCGGGCCGGATCAACATCGGCCTGCCGTACTACACCCGCGGGTTCAAGAACGTGCAGGGCGGGACCAACGGGCTGTGGGGCACGGCTCCGGCCACCACCTGCCCGGCCGGCTCCGGCCTCACGAGCTGCGGCGACGGCGCGGTCGGCATCGACAACCTGTGGCACGACCTCGACGACAACGGCAAGGAGTCGCCGGCGGGCTCCAACCCGATGTGGCACGCCAAGAACCTGGAGAAGGGCATCCTCGGCGACTACCTCGCCTCCTACGGCGTCACGGACACGTCGCTGACCGGCACGTACGCCCGCTCCTACGACTCGACGCTGACCGCCCCCTGGCTGTGGAACTCCACGAAGAAGGTGTTCCTGTCCACCGAGGACGACCAGTCGGTGGCGGCCAAGGCCGACTACGTGGTGTCCAGGGGCCTCGGCGGCACGATGATCTGGGAGCTGGCCGGCGACTACGGCTGGAACTCCGCCAAGGGCCAGTACGAGCCCGGCACCACGCTGACCACGCTGATGTACGACAAGTTCAAGGCCGCCGGGCCGTACGGGAACGTACGGGCCACCACCCCGATCCCGGCGCAGAAGCTGGACGTCTCGGTGGAGTTCCGCGACTTCGCCCTGGGCGACAACAACTACCCGATCAACCCGAAGATCCACATCACCAACAACTCGGGCGTGACGCTGCCGGGCGGGACGGAGTTCCAGTTCGACTACGCGAGCTCGGCTCCGGGCAACGCGGCCGACCAGTCGGGCTTCGGCTCCACGGTCATCCGCAGGGACCACACCGCGTCCAACAACATCGGCGGCCTGAAGGGCGACTACAACAGGGTGTCGCTGAAGCTGCCGAGCTGGCAGGCCCTCGCGCCGGGCGCCTCGGTGGACGTGGCCTTCGTCTACTACCTGCCCACCTCGACCCCCTCCAACTGGACGGTCTCCTTCGGCGGCGCGACGTACGGGATCACGCAGGACCTCGCCAGGGGCGGCGTGACGGCCTCTCCCTCCGCTTCCCCGTCCGGCTCCCCGTCGGCCTCTCCCAGCACCTCGCCGTCGGCCGGCACGTGCACCGCCCCCGCGTGGTCGTCCACGACCGTCTACACGGGCGGCAACCTCGTCTCGTACGCCGGTCACACCTGGAAGGCGCAGTGGTGGACCCAGGGCGAGACGCCCGGCAACGCCCAGGTGTGGCTGGACCAGGGGCCCTGCGCGTCCGCCTCACCGTCCGCCTCACCGTCCGCCTCACCGTCGGCCTCGCCGTCCGCGTCCCCCAGCGCTTCCCCCAGCAGGTCTCCCAGCCCGTCCCCCAGCCCGTCGCCCAGCGCCTCGCCGTCCGCGTCGCCTTCGGCCTCACCGTCGGTTTCGCCGTCGGCGAGCCCCGGCGGCTACCCCGCCTGGGCGGCCGGCACGGCGTACGCGGCCGGTGACCGGGTGACCTACGGCGGCGCGGCCTACCAGTGCCGGCAGCCGCACACCGCCCTGGCCGGCTGGGAGCCGCCGAACGTCCCCGCCCTCTGGACCAAGCTCTGACCCACGACCGTGCCCGCACGTCCCGCGGCGACCCGCCCGGACGTACGGCATAGCCTCCGGGCCGCGCCGGACCGGTGACACCGGTACGGCCCGGAGCCGGCGCCCGGCGGTCTCAGCCGATCACGAGTCGAGAGACCGCCGGGCGTCGCGCCGTCCGGGGACCTTCTCATCCGCCGGCGGCGAGGCCCCGGGCGCGGCGGGCGGCGTTCCTGGTCACCAGCAGCATCCCGCCGACCGAGGCCAGCATCCCGGCGGCGATGACCGGCACGAGGGCCCCGAACCCGGAGGCCCCGGCGACGAGACCGAACAGCGGGGGGCCGATGAACGCGCCCAGACTGCCCGTCTGGGCCACCATTCCGGTGCCCACGTCGGCGTGGTCGAGGCGCTCGAGCACGAGGGGAAGGGCGGCGAAGACGAAGGCGCCCAGCAGCCCGTTCTCCAGGGAGACGATCCCCGCGCCGGACGCCGCGGCGGCCAGCGGAGCGCCGGCGCCGTAGACGAGCCAGGCGGCCGGCACGACCAGCAGCCCGGACACGGCGAGCACGGCGAGCGGCACGCCCCGCCGGAGCAGAACGCCCACGGACAGCCCGCCGAGGACGCCGACGAACGAGATCGCCGAGGTCAGGGCCCCTGCGGCGCCGGCGGAGCTTCCATGCTCGTCGATCAGGAGCGTGGGCAGCAGCACGACCACCGGCATCGTCACCAGCACCATCAGGCAGAAGGACACGGTGAGCAGCGCGGGCCACGCCAGCGCCCGCGCGCCGGGCACGGGCCCGGCGGCCGTGCCGGAGGCGGACGTCCGCGGCAGCCGCACCCGGACGGCCACCGCCATCAGCAGCGTCAGCCCCGCGATCAGCAGCACCCAGCCGCGCCAGCCGAGGCTCTCGCCGGCGGCGCCGCCCACGAGGGTGCTCACGCCGATGCCCACCGGGACGAACGTCGCCCAGATGGACAGGGCGACGCCCCGGTCCCGTTCCTCGGCGAGATGGAGGACCAGCGCCGGGCAGGCGATGGTGACCACGAGGTAGCCGGCGCCTTCGGCGACGCGGGCGGCCAGCAACCAGGCGAAGCTCTCCGCGGCCGCGCTCAGCGCGCTCGCCGTCACCATGAGCGCCAGGGCGGCGATCAGCGACCTGCCCGCGCCGAACCGGCGGACCAGATATCCGGCGGGCAGCCCGGCGACGGCGCCCACCCCGACCACCGCCGAGATCGCCCAGCCGAGTTGCGACAGCGACAGCCCGAGCTCGTCGGCCATCGACGGCCCGACCGCGGAGAACTTGCCGTAGCTCATCGCCGCCACGACGCCCGCGACGTAGATGACGACGATCGTCAGCCACGGCGAGCGCCGCACCGGCGCCTCACTCCGCTCGGATCCGCCCACGGTCGGCTGAGGTGTCATCGGTTCTCCTTCGCCAGTCGAGGGACGCACGGTTCCGAACGCCGGATTCGGCCTATCGTCCACTCAACCAGGAGAATGCGTACACCGCCCGGCAGATCACCGGAACCGGTCACCACGGCACGGTCCGCAGCCGCCGTGGGTTCGCCGGCGGGCGTGCGGAGACCACGATCAGTGGGACCATGGCTGGGTCTGCGCCCGGCGAAAGGAAGGCAAGGCAGGTGGACCAGGTCGCCCGGATGTGCAACGACGCCCCACCCACGCGCGGCGGTCGGCGAACGGCCGGACGGACCGCCCCGCCCCCGGCGGCCGCGCGCACCGTCCCGCCACGTAACCGTCTGCGGGTGCTCGCCGTGCCGCTGCTGGCCCTGCTCTCGGTGATCCTGGTCGCGACGCCCGCGCGGGCCCACGACGTGCTCGTCGCCAGCGACCCCAAGGACGGCGCGGTCCTCGACGCCATGCCCGCCTCCGTGACGCTCACCTTCGACCAGGCCGTACGCCGCGACTTCGCGCGGATCGCCGTTACCGGACCGGACGGCGCCCACTACGAGCAGGGCGAGATCACGGTGGACGGCAGGAACGTCTCCATCGGCGTACGGGCCGGCACCCCCGGGGGGGCGTACGCGATCGGCTACCGCATCGTGTCCAACGACGGCCACCCGGTCACCGGCGCCGTGAAGTTCAGCGTGACCGGCGCGGGCGCGGCCCCCGGGACGGTCACCGTGCCGGCCACCACCCCCGCGCCCGGCACGGGGACGGCGACGGAGACGGGGACGACCGGCACGGCGAACTCCGGCACGGGGACGACCGGTCAGGGCGGCGGAGGCTGGGTATGGGGGCTGCTGGCCGTCACCGCCGCCCTGCTGGCGCTGTGCACCCGCGTGCTCGTACGGCACGACCGGCGCCTGCGCGACGGGACGATCCCGGCTCCCCCGGCGGCGGGGACGCCGCAGGCGGCCTCTCCGGCCGGCGCGGAGGCATCAGCCACCCCGGCCTCAGGCAGCCCAGCGTCAGGCACACCGGCGTCAGGCGCACAGGCGTCAGGCGCACAGGCGTCGGGCACACCGGCGTCGGGCACACCGGCGTCGGGCACTTCGGCAGCAGGGGTGGCGGCGGCGGATTCCGGCGCTGAAGGCCCGGACACCGGACGCTCCACCGCCACCGGACGCTCCACCGCCGCCGGGAGCTCTCCGGCCCCGGGCGGCGCCGCATGACCACGATCTCGGAACCGACGTCGGAACCGCGCGTCTCGACGGGCCGGTCCGGCCCCGGCGCCGAGCACGCCCGCGCCCGGGTCCCGGCGGCGGGGCTGGCCGCCGGCGCCGTGCTCGCGGTCGTGATCGCGACCTGGCTCACGCTGCCCGGAAGGGTGCCTGGGCTGCCCATGCCGGGCACGATCGTGGAGTACGGACTGCCGGTCGTCCGGCTCGTGCTCGACCTGGCCGCCACCGCGACCATCGGTCTCAGCCTGCTGCCCAAGCTTCTCGGCTTCGACGACCCGGACCGGACCGAGCCGGTCGCCGCCAGGGCCCGGCACTGGGCCGTGCTGTTCTCGCTGATCTGGTGCGCGGCGGCGCTGGTGTCGGCCGTCCTCAGCGCCGCCGAGGTCACCCCGGGCGCGTTTCCCGACGTGGCGGCGTACGTCGACGGCATCGGCGCGGGGCAGGGCATGGTCGTGAGCGCGTCGTGCGCCCTGGCCAGCGCCGCCGTGGGGATGCTCGCGGTGCGGTTCGGCGAGAAGGTCCCGGCCGAGCTGCGGGTGCTCGTCGCCGGGTTCGGGCTGCTTCCGCTCCCCGTCACCGGGCACGCCTCGAACTGGTACTGGCACGACCTCAGCATGGTCTCGATGGAGCTGCACGTCATCGGCGCCTGCGCCTGGGTGGGCGGCCTGGTCGCGCTCGCCGTGCTGCTGCCGCGCCATCGCGACCTGCTCGCCCGCACGCTGCCCCGGTTCTCCCGGCTGGCGACGTACGCGCTGATCGTCGTGGGGCTGTCCGGGCTCTTCAACGGCCTGGTGGAGCTTCTGCTCACGCCCGTCGAGAGCTTCCCCGCATCGCTGGTCACGACGGGGTACGGCCGGCTCGTGGTCGCCAAGGCGGTGTTCACCGGAGTGATCGCGCTGCTGGGAGGCAACATCCGCTGGCGGCTGCTGCCGGCGGTCACGCGCCAGGCCCCGACCGCGTTCGCCGCCTGGGCGGCCTTGGAGCTCACCGTGATGGGCCTCGCGTACGGCGTCGCTGTCGCGCTGACCAAGACCCCGGTCGCCTGACCCACGGCACGGCCTCCGGACCGGCAAGGCGGCGGCCCGGTGCCGGGACACCGCACGACCTGCTCACGAGATCGCGTAGGAGGGCCGAGCCCGGCGGGGAGCGGCCCTCCGGACAACGCGGCACGCGCTGTGACCACAGCGAGAACCACGGGTACTTCGAATCCGGTTCCGTCGGATAGGAGAAATCCACAGGGTCCCGCTGGGACGGCTCCCGACAGGCGGAGGCACAGGAGCCGAGCGCGCTGTTTCACCCCACTATGTCGCACCTGTCAATCCGGGTAGAGCCGACGGCGAACCGATATTGACGCTCCGTCACTTTTCAAATACGTTCCGTGACGACGGCTCTACAGAAAGGATTCGCAGTGCGAGTCTCCCCTGCCCTCGCGATCTCCGTAGCAGTCCTCACGGCCTGCGCCGCGTCCGCACCCGGAACCTCCGCAGGCGCCGCCACGTCCGGATCCCCGTACGGCGCCGAATCCGCCGGCGCCAGGGCGGCGATGGCCGCGGTCACCGACATCAGAGAAGTGGTGAATCAACTACCGGAGGAGGTGTGGCTCTCCAAGGGAGAGGACCAGAGCGTCATCTGGGTGGAACCCAGCAGTCGCGCAACCGACTCCATGTGGATTCCCTGGGTCGGCAACGAGGGCGAGATGGGCAAGAGCATCGCCGTTCACCGGCACTATCGCGTCCTCTACTGGATCTTCCAGGACTACTGGAGCACCACCAACCAGGTGAGATACAGCACGACCAACAGCTACCGGACCAGCGCCCCCGTCCCCGGCAACAGCACCGGCGGCGGCAGGAAGCGCCTCAGCATCCGCAGCGACGGCACGCCCTTCATGGAGAACGCGAGCTGAGACGGTCGACCGGCCTGACAACGTGTGCGCCCACGGGCCGGGAACGAGCGCCTCCCACCCCAGTGCCCGATCCGTCCTGGCGGCGACAGCCGCAATCGCCAGGATCGCGCCGCCCTCCCCCGTTGAACGACCGGAAACATACCGGTCGTCGTCCCAGGCATTCACGTGAACAGCATCCCCAGACTCCCACTCAGGAGACATCTGAATGACGCGGCACTTCCTCGCCATCTGCGCCACGGCCCTCGTCGCCGGCGCAGCGCTCACCATCGCCCCGCCGGCCGGGACGGCGACCGGATCCGCACACCGCACCGAACTCGCCGGCACATCGCGGGAAGCCAGGGCGGCGGTCACCGACATCAGGGAAATCGTGAACACCCTGGCGGTACAGGTTCAGGTCTACAACGCGGAGAACGGGAACCGGGTCACGCTCCAACCCAAGGGCAGTTGGATCGGCTCCATGTGGGTTCCCTGGGCCGGCAACGACAGCGAGGTGCAGAACAAGAGCATTCGCATCTTCTACACCGACAACGCCGACCGGTTGTTCTACCTCTTCCAGGACTACTGGGCCCCGAACGATCAGGTCAGATTTTTCTGGTCGCCCAAGTACTACGAGCACGCCCCCAGAGTCGAAGGCGCCGGCACCGGCGGCGGCAGGAAACGCCTCATCATCTATCCGAGCAATTTCGCCATGGAAAACGTCGGTTAGGCGTTTATTCGCCACCCGTTGCTCCGCCCGGGAGCCGGGGCCGTTGGCGTGGTGCCACGTGCGTAACGCGCCGTTCCGCCGCGATCAGGCACGCCCACCGTTCCTTCGCGTCGAGCGGCAGGCCACGGAGCGGCGTCGTCGAGACCGCTGTTCCCACCTCACCTGCCCGGCCGGCCGGGCAGGTGAGGTGCCGGCCGGTCAGGCCGTGGGCTCGGACACGGCGGCGGGCGCGGGCGTCTCCTCGGACGCCGCCTTGGGCATCGTCTCGGACGCCGCCTTGGGCGCTACCTCGGACGCCGCCTCGGGCACGGCATCGAGCGACGGGCCGGGCTCGGCCGCGATCTCCCTTTCCCCGGCCGGAGCCTCCCGGCCGATCCTGTCCTCCGCGGCGGCGGCCGTCAGGCCACGGCGGCCGGTGAACCACTCCACCGCGTACCACACGACGGCCAGCGCGGCGAGCGCCACCGGCCACGCCTCCGGCGCGTACGGCGGGGCTTCGAGCACGCGGTCCTGCGCGAGCAGCCCTCCGTACACGCCGGCGGTGGCGAGCACCGCGCCGACGAGCGGCCGCAGGTGCCTGACCGGCACCAGGAAGGCCAGGTCGACGCCGAGCCCGGCGAGCAGGAAGAAGAACGGGACGGTCGACGGCGGGAATCCGCCGCCGACGAGCAGCGGCCAGATCAGGCACCGGTAGGCCACGTAGGCCCCGGCGATCGCGGTGGCGGTGAAGCGGCGGCCGACCATGACGCGGGCGAGGACCAGGACCCCGACACCCGCCACCCCCGCGTACACCGCGTAGACGACGTCGGGGATCGGCAGCGAGAACTTGAGCACCATGGCGCGGTCCACGGCCCGCCCCATCTGGTTGGCCGCGAATTCGAGCAGCGTCGGCTCGGCGTAGGGCTGCCCCCGGTCCCAGGAGGCCAGCTCCAGCACGCCGTACTCCTGCTGCAGCTCGGGGAAGTGCACGTTCTCCAGCAAGAACGCGAACAGGCCGCCCAGCACGAGCGCCCGCCGGCGGCGGGTGATCTCGGCGTACCGGCCCGAGCCGAGATACCAGCCGCGGATCACTCCGGCGATCATCAGCGCGGTGCCGATGTACAGCAGCGCGTGGGAGGGACTCCAGGCGGTGATGTCGAGCCCGTTGACCCGGTGGTTGATCAGGTCGAGCGGGATCGCGATGAGGAAGACGCCGGTGCCCCCCACGATCAGGCGGGACGACGTGCGGTCCACCCCATAACCGGTGTACCAGTGCACGATCGTCAGCGCCACGGCGATCACCGTGCCGACCGTGTTGAGCAGGTGCGGCGGGGCCAGGTCGTCGCGCAGCCATTTGAAGTGCCACGACACGTCCCAGCTCGACCCGAGCACCTTCAGGACGAACGCCGCGAGCCAGCCCAGGTAGAGCACCCGGAAGAGGTCCTGCGGCGTCTGCCTGCCCGCCTCCCCCCGCGTCCAGTACGGAAGAGCCCACTCGATCGCGCGAGCGGGGATCTGCTTGAGCGGCGTTCCATTCACGCGCGAAATGATGCCGTCCCCCATGGTGGGGCGCAATCAGGGTTTACCCCGATGCATCATCACGATTCGTACGTGCGATCGGGTGTGCCCCGTCGGAGCGCGGTTATCCACAGGCGCGGCGGCTCCTCAGCGGTCTCTCAGCGGAGACAAGTAGCATCGCGACATGACGTTTCCGGGTGGGCGGCGTGCCCTCGCGATCATGGTCACGCTGGTCATCCTGATGGCCGGAGGCGTGACATGGGCCCTGTGGCCCTCCGACCCTGTGGTGAAGGGGCGCGACCTGGTCATTCCCGTGGTGGACGGACCGGCGGACGACCAGCGCGTCGATCTCGACGCCACCTTCTATCCCCCGGCCTCCGGCGGCAAAGCTCCGGCCGTGCTGCTCGCCCACGGCTTCGGCGGCAGCAAGGAGAGCATGCGCGAGCAGGCCGGACGGCTCGCGGGGCAGGGCTACGCGGTGCTGACCTGGTCGGCCCGCGGGTTCGGCCGTTCGACCGGGGAGATCGCACTCAACTCCCCGGACTACGAGGTCAAGGACGTGCGGGGGCTGATCGACTGGCTGGCCGGACGGCCCGAAGTGCGTCTCGACGCCCCGGGCGATCCGCGCGTCGGGATCGCCGGCGGCTCGTACGGCGGGGCGATCGCGCTGATGGCCGCGGCCTACGACAGCCGGATCGACGCGATCGTCCCCCAGATCACCTGGTACGACCTGGCCGACGCGCTGTTCCCCGACGCCTCGGGCAAGGGCCCGATCAACGGCGTCTTCAAGAAGATGTGGGCCGGCATCTTCTTCAGCTCCGCCGCCGACCGGCTGGCCCCGGACGGCGGCCTCGGCGCGGGCGGTCTGGCCGGCCTCACCGGCGCGGCCGCGGGCTCCGGCGGGACGAACTCCCCGGCGCGCGGGACCTCTCAGGCGCCCGGGACCTCTCAGGCGCGGACGCCCGGGACCGAGCGGGTCCAATGCGGGCGATTCCTGCCGCAGATCTGCGAGATGTACCAGGAGGTGGCCGAGACCGGCCGCGCCACTGAGGAGGCGGTCGATCTCCTGCGGCGGTCGAGCCCGGTCTCGGTGCCTGGCCGGATCAAGGTGCCGACGCTGCTGATCCAGGGCCAGCGCGACTCGCTGTTCCCGCTCTCGCACGCCGACGCCAACGCCCGCGCCATCGCCGCCACGGGCGCCCCGGTCGAGGTCGTCTGGTTCAACGGCGGCCACGACGGCGGCGACGGCGAGACGGACTGGCTGTCCGACCGCACGACCGGCTGGTTCGACCGCTATCTCAAGGGCGCCGGCTCCTCCGCAGCCGACGGCGACTCGGCCGCGTTCACCGTGACCAGGGACGGCGGCCGGGACCCGGGCACGCGCCGTCCCGTGCTCCTGCACGCGACCGCGGACCGCTACCCGGGCCTGCCGGGCGGGGAGCGGACCACCGTCGCCCTCCAGGGCCCTCAGCAGCCGGTCGCCAACCCGGCGGGCGGGTCTCCGTCGTCGATCTCGGCCGTCCCCGGCCTCGGCGGGCTGCTCGGCGGAAACGGCGGCGGGGCGTCCATCGCGCTGGACATGCCCGGCCAGGCGGCCGCCTTCGAGTCCGCCCCGCTGGCCAGGCCCGCACAGGTCACCGGCAGCCCCACCGTCAGGATCCGGGTGTACGGCACGGGCGAGGCCACGCTGTTCGCCAAGCTCTACGACGTCTCCGGAGGGTCGCTTCCGGTGCTCCCGTCGAGCCTGGTCTCGCCGCTGCGGGTCACCGCGAGCGAGGCGGGCACGCCGGTCACGGTGACGCTTCCGGCCATCGACAGGCGCTTCGACGCCGGGCACAGGATGCGGGTGGTCGTGTCGACCACCGACCTGGGCTACGCGACGCCCGCCGCCCCCGCCGTCTATCGGGTCGCGCTGGACTCCCCCACGCTGGAACTGCCCGGGGACGCGGCGCTGCGGACGCCCGCCACGGGCCCGGCGTGGTGGACGTGGGCCATGCCGCTCGCCGCGATCGCGGTCGCGGCCGCGCTCCTGCTGACCGGCAGGCCCAGGCGCCGCGGCCACGCCGGCGACGACCCGGCGGTGGACGCCGAGTCGGCCGAGGTGCCTCTGGTGATCAGCGGGCTGGGCAAGCGCTACCGCAACGGCGAGAAGGCGGTCGACGGCCTGTCGTTCCGGGTCGAGAAGGGCCAGGTGCTCGGCCTGCTCGGGCCGAACGGCGCGGGCAAGACCACCACGATGCGCATGCTGATGGGGCTCATCCACCCCGACGAGGGCGAGATCCGGATCTTCGGCACCCGCGTGCGGCCGGGGGCCCCGGTGCTGTCGCGGCTGGGGTCGTTCGTCGAGGGGCCCGGATTCCTGCCGCACCTGTCCGGGCGGGCCAACCTGGAGCTGTACTGGCAGGCCACGGGACGACCGCCGCAGGACGCCCACATGGAGGAGGCGCTGGAGATCGCCGGGCTCGGCGCGGCCCTGGACCGCGCGGTGCGCACCTACTCGCAGGGCATGCGCCAGCGACTGGCCATCGCGCAGGCCATGCTCGGCCTCCCCGACCTGCTCGTACTGGACGAACCGACCAACGGCCTCGACCCGCCGCAGATCGCCGAGATGCGCCGGGTGCTCAAGGCGTACGCCGAGCGGGGGCGCACCGTCATCGTCTCCAGCCACCTGCTCGCCGAGGTCGAGCAGACCTGCACCCACGTGGTCGTGATGCACCGCGGGCGGCTGGTGTCGGCCGGGCCGGTCGGCGACCTGCTCGGCACGGCCACCGCCAACGGCTCCGGCCCCCGCCTGGAGGACGTGTTCCTCGACCTGATCGGAGAGCGCCGATGAGCCCGGCGAAGCGACCGGCACCGGACCTGACCGGACAAGTCCCCGACGGCGGGCGGCCCGCTCCGGTCGCCCAGGACGGACCGGATACCCGCGGGGGCGACGCGAGGGGCCAGGCGCCCGGCTACGCTCCGGGACGCACGCTGCCGCTGCGGGTGGAGTTCGTGCGGCAGTTGCGGCGGCGCCGGACCATGGCGATGTTCGGCGTGCTGCTCGCCCTGCCGTGGGTGCTCGTGGTGGCGTTCCAGTTCGGACCGGCCGGGCGGGGCCAGGGCAGCCTGCGGCTGTCCGACCTCGCCACGGCGGGCGGGCTCAACTTCGCGGCGTTCGCGCTGTCGGTGTCGGCCAACTTCCTGCTGGTCGTCGCCGTGGCGCTGTTCTGCGGCGACACCGTGGCGAGCGAGGCGAGCTGGTCGTCGCTGCGCTACCTGCTGGCGGCGCCGGTTCCCCGCGACCGGCTGTTGCGCCAGAAGCTGGTGGTGGCGCTGGCGTACTCGGCCGCCGCGGTGACCGTGCTCCCGCTGATGGCCCTGCTCGCCGGCACGCTGGCCTTCGGGTGGAACGACATCACCGTGCCGGGAACCGGCGAGGTGATCCCCGCCGCCGACGTGCTGCCCAAGTTCGCCGTGGTCATCGGATACGCCCTGGTCAGCCAGCTGGTGGTCGCCTCGGTCGCCTTCCTGCTGTCGGTCGGCACCGACTCCCCGCTCGGCGCGGTCGGCGGCGCGGTCGGCCTGGTGATCGTCAGCAGCATCCTGCAGGCGGTCGAGGCGCTGGGTTCGCTCCGCGAGTTCCTGCCCACGTTCTGGAACGCCGCGTGGCTGGACGCGCTCGCGCCGGAGCCCGACTACAGCGGCATGGTGAAGGGCGTGGCGGTCTCCGTGACCTACTCGGTGGTCCTCGTCGCCCTGGCCTTCCGCCGCTTCCGGCGCCGGGACGTCGTCTCCTGACGGGACCCGGGCCGTCACCGGGCATTCCAGCTAGCCGGAATGCCGGGTGACGGCTGGCGGTGGGACCGGAATGGAGGCTGCCACCGCAGACGGGCCTGCGCAGGTAGAGACATGGTGGTATTTGGAACCGATCAGGACATCCGGGTCGGCGCCCCTCACGCGCGGCTGAGCGATCTCTGATCGGTCACGGCCGTCCGGCCCGCCGGACGGTGCGAGAACCGCTGCCACAGCACGCGACCGTAGCCGGAGGTGACGGGGTGTCGATGACCTACCTGAAACCAGTGGCGCCCGGACCGTGCCGCGCGCCCTCGCCACCAGGGGCGCTCGCGCCGGCCGCCCGGCGCCGCCGTACGCCGCCTCCCGGTCCAGCCGGGCCGGTGGGGGCCGCGACACCGACGGCAGCGTTGCGATGACTGTCATGTGTCACGACGATCCCGCCCCTACCGGCGATCCAGACACCGGCGTCCCCGTCCCTCCTGGCGAGGCCGAGGCCGCCCTGCCGGTGCACGCCCCGGAGAAAGTACTGAAGCGGCTCGCGGACGCCGGAAGGCGCCTGGACCGGAAGGCCGAGCGGCAGCGCCGGTTCCTGTCCGGCGCCTCCCACGAGTTGCTCACCCCGCTCACCGGGCTGCGGGCGCAGCTGGAAGAGGCCCGGCTGCACCCTTCCGAGACGGACCTCGCCGAGCTCGTCGACTGCTCGCTGAGAGACGTGGACCGTCTGCAGGCGATCGTCTCCGACCTGCTGCTGCTCCTGAAGGCGGGGACGAAGCCTCCCCAGGGGAGAAGGGCGGCCGACCTGGCGGACCTGGTGCGGACGGAGGTCTCCAGCCGGGCACACCGGTCGCCGGTGCTGCTCCGGCTGATCCCCGGCGTGGCGGTCCACGCCGTCGAGCACGAAATCCACCGTCTGCTGGGCAACCTCCTGGACAACGCGCAGCGGCACGCCAGGAGCAGGGTGCTGGTGGAGGTGCGCCAGGAGGGCGCCCACGCGGAGCTCGCCGTCTCCGACGACGGAGGCGGCATCGCCGAAGCCGACCGGGAGAGGGTGTTCGAGCCGTTCACCCGGTTGGAGGAGTCCCGCAGCCGCGGCCGGGGCGGCTCGGGCCTGGGCCTCGCCATCGCGCGGGAGATCGTGCGGGCGCACGGCGGGACCATCGGCGTGGAGGAGTCGGCGGAGGGCGGCGCCCGCTTCGTCGTCCGCCTGCCGCTCGCCGATCCTCCGCCCGGCCGGGGGGCGTGACCGCTCCGTCAGCCGTTGCCGACCGGGATGGCCGCCGTCAGCGTGGTGCCCCGGCCGGCCGGGCTGGTGACCTCGATCGTGCCGCCCAGCGCCTGGACGCGGTCGATGAGGCCGATGAGCCCCGAGCCCCTCGCCGGATCCGCGCCTCCCACCCCGTCGTCGTGGATCGCGACTCTCGCCGCGTCGCCCGCCGCGTCGACCTTGACGCGCACCGTGGAGGCCTGTGCGTGCTTGGCCACGTTCGTCAGCGACTCGGAGACGAGGTAGTAGACCGCCACCTCGACCCGCTCCGGCAGGCGCCCGTCGACCCGTACGTCCAGCTCGACGGGGACGGCCGAACGGCGCGCGAGCATCTTCAGGGCCGGCCCGAGCCCGCCCTTGGAAAGAATCGCCGGGTGGATGCCGCGCGACAGCTCGCGCAGGTCCTCCAGCACCAGTGTCAGGCCATCGGCCGTGTGGGACAGCTGTTCCTTGAGCTTCGGCAGCTCGGCCGGCACGGCGGCCTCCGCCATGCGCAACTGCAGCCCCAGGGAGACGAGGCGCTGCTGGGCCCCGTCGTGCAGGTCGCGTTCGATCCGGTGCCGGGTCTCGTCCGAGGCGGCGACCACGCGGGCGCGCGAGGCGGCGAGCTCGTCGCGGGCCTGGGCGTTGGAGATCGCGGTGGCGACGAGTTCGGTGAAGTCCCGCATGCGCTCCTCGACCCCTTCCGGCTGCGGCTCCCGGGCGCGGAAGAAGGCGATCATCACGCCCCACAGGCGCGCCTCGACGACGATGGGGCTGGCGACCGCGGAGGTGATCTCCTTGTCCTTGGCCCACCCGTCCAGTTCCGCGGCCGCCCCCTCCTCCACCGTCATCCTGCCGGGCTGTCCCGTGCGCAGGACGAGGGCGGACAGACCGGTGTCCCTGAGGGGCCGGCGCGAGCCCACCGGCGGCGGGGAGCCGCGGTCCGACGCACTCCACGAACTCACCAGGACGACCGTCCGGTCGGGCTCGTACCGTTCGACCGCCGTGTGGTCCGCGTTCACGATCAGACCCATCTCACGGGCGACCGCGCCGAGGATCTGGGTCGGAGAGACTCCGCGCGCGACCAATGTGGCGACCCGTCGCAGGGCGGCCTGCTCCTCCGCGATCCTGCCGAGCTCGTCCCGGCTCGCCGCCAGGGCGTTCCCGATGGCCTCGCGGTCGCGTGCCGCCACCAGCACCGTCTCCAGCGAGGGCACCACGCGCTCCCGCAGGCGGCGCATCATGGCCGCGGGCAGGTCCGCGGGCACGACGAGCGTGCCGATCCGGGCGCCGTCGTCGGTCAGCGGCAGCGCGGTGTGACGCGGGTCGTCGCCGACCGGCCCGAGCTCGATGGCCAGGATCGGCAGGCCGAGCCCCTGCGCCAGGCGCCGGGCCACGACCGGCAGCGCCGCGCGCAGATGCTCGGCGCGCAGGAGGAGACGGGCCGTCTTGGCGTCGAGATCGGCTTCGCGCCGGCGTTCCTCGGCCTCGACGACCAGAGACCGCATCAGCGCGGCGGCGGCGCTCACCAGCACGCCGACGAGCAGGAAGACCAGCAGCGGCACCCAGGTCCAGCTGCTGAAGATGGTGACCTGGCGGATGGGCGGGACCTGGAAGAAGTCGTAGACCACGGCGCTGGCCAGGGCGGTGAGCAGGCCGAGCCACATGCCCCAGAGGTACGCGACCACGAGAACGCCGAGCAGGTAAACTACGTCCAGGGCATTGCTGGGCGCCACCTGCGCCAGCCCAAGGGCCATGAACGTCTCGGCTGCCACGCATACGGCGCCCGTCAGGATGCCCCACAGGAGGGGCGGGCGGCTCGCGCGTAGCAGCAACGACAGCAACCGCGCGCGCACAAGGCCACACTACTCTCACGACGCGGAGAGAGATACGGCCGAATGCCCAGGTCAACGCCGTCGCCCGCCCGGCCTGAGCGACGCGCGTGATCGCACGCGAGAAGGCGGCAGAGCGGTGGACGAGACCCCGACCCGAGTGGTGCTGGCGGACGACGACGTCCTGTTGCGCGAGGGGCTGGCCAGTCTGCTGGAGCGATCCGGGTTCGAGGTCGTCGGCCAGGCGGGGAACGCGGCCGAACTACTCGCCCTCGTGCGGGAACGTCGCCCGGACCTCGCCATCGTCGACATCCGGATGCCTCCGGGGCACGCGACCGAGGGCGTAGAGGCGGCCAAGGTCATCCGCGCGGAGTTCCCCCAGGTGGGGATCTTGCTGCTGTCCGCGCACGTCGAGGTCGACCAGGCCATGGAGTTGCTCGCCGCCGGTCACCGGGTCGGCTACCTGCTCAAGAGCCGGGTGACCGCGGTGTCCGACTTCGTCGAGACGCTCCAGCGCATCGTCCACGGCGGCTCGGTCGTCGACCCCAGCCTCGTGGCCGAGCTGGTCAACGCCCGCCGCAGGCATGATCCGCTGGAGGATCTCACCCAGCGCGAGCGCGAGGTGCTGTCCCTCATGGCGGAGGGCCGCTCGAACGCGGGAATCGCGCACAAACTGTGGATCACCGAGGGCACGGTCGAAAAACACGTGCGCAGCATCATGTCGAGGCTGCGGCTGCCGGAGACGGAAGACGACCACCGCCGCGTGCTCGCGGTGCTCGCGTTCCTCGACGCCCGCTGACGCCGGCCCGGCCCGGCCTGCCCGGCCGATTCACCGGCCGGTTTAGGCGTCCGCCCCCCGCAGGATCTCGTCGATGGCCCTGCCCGACAGGCGTGGCTTGGAAAGGAAGGCGAGGGCCGGGCTGGTCGCGATCATCTCGGCGAAGTCCTGCTCGTCGTACGTCGAGATCAGGATGATCCGCGGCGGACGGTCCCCCGCCTCCTCGTAGAGCCGCAGGACCAGGTCGAAGCCGTTCTCCTCGCCCAGATCGATGTCGACCAGCACGAGATCCGGCCGTCGCTCCCGGAAGCACCGGAGCGCCTCGGCCGTGCTGGACACCGCGCCCACGACGGCGATGCCGTCCGTCTCCAGCAACAGACGGGCGGCCTGCCTGAAGTGATCGCTGTCATCGACGATGAGACACCTGAGGGGCACATCTCAAGAGTGGCATCGGAGCGCTTCCGCGTCATTGCAGCTAGCCACCATCTCGGAGTGCCGCGGGCACATCCCTGAGATGGGGGGTGCCCGCGCAGACGCGGGGCCTCCCGAAGGCCATCGTAGAAGTGTGCGCGGGAGAGCGCGCAGCGGGCGCATCGTCCGGGACCCGGAAGGAGGCGGCGATGCTGACCGACCGCCACGATGGGTGGACCGGCGAGATCACCGGCCGGGGGCTCGGCCGCGCCTGCTGCGCCTGGTCGCCCGGCCGCGCCCGGCTCTTCGTGAACTGTCCGCCGTCTGCTGAAGGATCGAGGTGAGACGTATGTGCCCGCACACCCCGCCGTGTCCGCCCGCGTACGCGCCCGATCACGACGCCGCCCGTCTCGTGGCCTTCCATCCCGAGCAGGGGTGGGGGCTGCTCTGCAACGGTGTCGTGGTGTTCGAGGACACCGGCGAGCTGCTGCCCGACGGCCGGAGTCTTCTCCCACACCGGGCCTGCTATGCACAGGCCGCGTGAGTCCGCGGGCACGGCCACGCTGATCCCCCTGACCCGGCGGCCGCGCGACGCCTTCCCGTGGGAGCGGCTCCCGGCCGTGGACGACGCGGCGGACGACGGCATGCCGGACGTGCGCCGGTCCTCCTGGACCCTCCCCGCCGACGCGTCCTCCACGAGCCGGGCGCGCCGGCTCGTCCGTGCCGCGCTGCGTGACTGGGCGGACAGCGCGAACGGCGAGGTGCCCGAGGTGGCCGGTACTACTCGTCAGCGAGCTGGTCGCCAACGTCCTGCGGCACGGGCGGGGGGAACCGGTCCTCACGCTCCTGCTGCGGGACGGCGTCCTGCGATGCGAGGTCGAGGACGAGGCCCGCGTTCCGGTACGGGGCCGCGGCAGGTCACGGGACGACGAGGAAGGCGGCCGGGGCCTGTTCATCGTCGAGTGCCTGTCCCGCTCCTGGGGAGTACGCCCGACGAGCAGGGGGAAGGCCGTCTGGTTCGAGCTGGCCGTGCGGCCCTAGTGGCCCCACTTCCAGTCCCAGTCTTCTAGTCCCAGTGAGGCGGGCGTTCCTCCAGGAGGCGGGAGACGTCGGAGTCGGAGCGCCACTCGCCCCACCCGAGGTCGGTGTCGTCGCTCGTCTGGTCAGGCAGCACCGGCAGCCCCTCGTCGAAGAGGTCCACCGGACGCATGTCATCCGGATGCTGCACACTCACGCGGCCAATGTTACTGGAATCGTCCGCGGTGCTCCGGCCTTCGGCCCAGGGTGAAGCGGACGTGGAGCCGTGCGCCCCCGGAAGCCTGGACGACGGCCGGGCGGCGCTGGGACTCCTTCCCTTGAGGGGAGATCACCCCACCGCACCGCGGGGCAAACGTCACGCCTGTACCACCGGACAGCCAACCACACGCAAAGGTACGATGCGGGAGCAGGGAGCACGCCGGACGAACCCCCCGTGAGGCGGCATGGCAACGCCAGCAGGATGGCGGCAAGAGGGCAACCTGCCCGTGGAGCTGACCAGCTTCGTCGGGCGGACGCGATTGCTCGCGTCGCTGAGACAGAGGCTGCAGGATTACCGGCTGATCACCGTGACGGGCATTGGCGGGGTCGGCAAGTCGCGCACCGCGCTGCGTCTCGCGCATCAGGTGCGGCGGCAGTTCAGGGACGGCGTCTGGTACGTGGACCTGGCCCGGCTGCAGGACCCCGCGATGGTCTACCACACGATCACGGCCGCCCTCGGCATCGCCGACCAGTCGCCGCGCGAGGGGTCGGACACCCTCGCCGAATGGCTGGCCGACCGGGAGCTCCTGCTCATCCTGGACACCTGCGAGCACCTGGTCGACGCGTGCGCCCAGCTCACGCAGGAACTGCTCAACACGGCGCCGCACCTGCGCATCCTCGCGACCAGCCGGCGGTCGCTGAACGCGCCGGGCGAGTACACCGCCGCCGTGCCGCCGCTGTCGGTGCCCGGCGACCACCCCTCGGAGAACCCGTTCACCAACGAGGCCGTCGAGCTGTTCGGCGCGCGGGCCTCCTCCGTCGTGCCCGACTTCGTGGTGGACGAGGACAACATCGCCGCCGTCGCCGAGCTGTGCCGCCGCCTCGACGGGATCCCGCTGGCCATCGAACTGGCCGCCGTACGCCTGCGCACGCTGTCGGTCGAGCAGATCCTCGCGCTGCTCGCCGACCGGTTCAGCCTGCTCGCCGGAGCCAGCCGTACGGCGCTGCCGCGGCACCAGACGCTGCGCGCGGCGATCGGATGGAGCCACGAGCTGTGCGAACCGGCCGAGCGGCTGCTGTGGGCGCGGCTGTCGGTGTTCGCCGGCGACTTCGAGCTGGACGCGGCCCGGCACGTGTGCGCCGGCGACGCCCTGCCCTCCGACCGCATCCTCGACGTGATCGGCGACCTGGTCGACAAGTCCATCCTGCTGAGCTTCCCCACCCCGGCCGGCCAGCGGTACCGGCTGATCGACACGCTGCGGCAGTACGGCGGCGAGTGGCTGGACAAGCTCGGCGAGACCCAGGACCTGCGCCGCCGCCACCGCGACTACTACCTCCAGCTCGCCGAGCGCAGCGAGCACTCGTGGTCGGGCCCGCGCCAGGTCCACTGGTACACGCGGATGCGCCAGGAGCACGACAACATCCGCGTCGCGCTCGACTACTGCCTGTCGACCCCGGGCGAGGAGCGCGTCGGCCTGGAGCTGCTGTCGGCCCTGTGGTTCCTGTGGGTCGCCTGCGGCTTCGCCCGTGAGGGCGTGATCTACCTGGAGCGGGCGCTCAAGGCCAGCCCCCTGCCCAGCAAGGAACGCTGCAAGGCCCTGTGGGTGCTTGCCTACATCCGCAGCGCCCAGGGCGACATGGCGGGCGCGCTCGCCGCGGCCGAGCAGTGCAGCACCGACGCGGTCCGCGTGGGCGACTCGGGCGCCGTGCTGCTCGCGACGAAGATGCAGGGCACCGCGGCGATGCTGCAGGGCGACGCGAAGAAGGCCACCGCGCTGCTCGGCGTCGCGATCGAGTTCCACCGCGGCGGCCGGGAGCTGAACCCGGGCCTGCTGCCGGCGATCGTCGAGCTGTCCATGGTCCTGCTCGCGCAGAGCGAGTTCGAGGAGGCGGAGACGCTGCTGGTCGACTGCCTGCAGGTCTGCCAGGAGCGCGGCGAGCTGTGGCTGCGCTCCTACGCCTGGTACGCCTCCTCCCTCGTCCACCGGGCGACCGGCAGGCGCGACGAGGCATTGGTGGCGTGCAAGGAGGCGCTGCGCATCAAGCGGCACTTCCACGACGTGCTCGGAATCGTCCTGTGCGTGGACAACCTCGCGACGCTGAACCTCGAGGCCGGCGAGCCGGAACGGACGGCGACCCTCCTCGGGGCGGCCCAGGCCAACTGGCGGACCTTCGGGCTGCCCCAGTTCGGGTCGCCGTTCTTCACGACAGAGCACGAGCAGTGCGTCAAGGAGTGCAAGAAGCTGATCGGCGACGCCGCCTACGACGAGGCGTACGCCGCCGGGGCCCGGTTCAGCCTGGGCGACCTCGTCGAGTACGCGCTGGACGACCTCGACGACTTCCACCTGGACTGACCCGGTTCACGCCTGGACCGAACGGGTTCAGCCTGGACTGACCCGGTTCAAACCTGGATTGACCGGGCCGCCGACCGCCGGTGATCACTGCCAGGCGCCGACGTACCGGGAGCTGGTCAGCGAGTAGTCCACGCTGCCGCTGATCCAGTACTGCAGGCCCTTCACGTACGCGTCGACGGCGGGCGAGCCGAGCGCCTCGGTGGCCGGGGTGAGCGCGGCCATCGCGGCCACCGCCTCGTCGCGCATCGCGCCGATCCGGTCCATCGCCTCCTGGACCGTGCAGCCGGTGTGCCCGACCAGCACGCTGACGAGGTTGTTGCGGATGTTCGCCTCACCCCGCTCCTTGGCGTACGAGATGAGGTCGTTGTCCCAGACGACCACGTCGTTGGCGTGCTCGGTCATCTCGTGCACCACCGGGTGGCGCCACTCGTCCATGGTGAGGCTGACCTCCGCGGCCACGTCGATCAGCGCGAAGACGGTGAGCATCGCGCCGGTCCTGCGGCGCATGAAGATGTAGTCGTCGATCGTGGGGACGACGTCGTCCTCCCGGTTGGCGGCCTCCCAGACCTGGGCGAACAGGTAGTCCTTGGTCATCGCGCGCCACCGGTCGAGCTGGTCGGCGGTGCCGTGCGCCCTGATCCGGGTCTTGACGTCGAGGAGCGCGCGGGCGAAGACGTTCTCGACCGGTTCGTCCCCCTCGTTGTCATCGACCACGCTGTAGAGCTGGGGCAGTGCCCGGGCGATCTCGGCCGCCCGCCGGTCCGACTCGCAGTAGGCGTCGTCGAACGCGAACAGCCACACGCACCAGTCCGTGACGAGCTGGCACAGCTCCCGGGAGGCGTACGGGTAGGTCCGGGCGCCGAGCCATCCGTAGCGAGCGAGCCGGAAACGCTCGAACTGGTCGTCGTCGGCGATCATGCCGGAGGCGGCCAGCCAGGCCAGCGTGTCCCGGTTCACCTCTTCGACGTACGGGTTCACCGCACTCGGGAAGGGGCAGGTGAGCGAGGGAAGGCGGAGGGGGCGCCCGCTGAGGGAATCCGCTTTCGCAGTAGCCATCCGACAAGCATGGGCCTACCAGAACATCAGCGCCACCCTCACCATAATTACGGACACAGCGGTCAATCAGATCTCAGCCGGTTCACCCTTCGAGCAGTGTGACGATCTCGGCGTCTCCGAACATGCGGGCGGTGTCGACGGCCGACGGCGTCCCGGCGTAGCGATCGGCTCCCAGCTCCAGCAACGCCCGCACGACCTCGGGCTCCTTCTTGAACACCGCGCCCGCGAGCGGGGTCTGCCCGCGGTCGTTGGCCAGATCCGGGTCCGCGCCCCGCTCGCCCAGGGCGCGCACCGTGGCGGCGTGCCCGTGGTAGGCCGCCAGCATGAGCAGCGTGTCGCCCTTCTGGTTGCGCAGGTTCACGGGCACACCCGCGTCGACGTACGCGCACAGCGCCTCGGTCCGCCCCGACCTCGCGAGGTCGAAGAGCCTGGTGGCGAACTCCTCCAGCTCAGGGTCCGGCTCCGTGTTCCCCATAGTCCAACGGTAAGGTCGCCGCGACCGCCCCGGAATCGAGCACGGAATCGACCGGGGGTCCCGTAGGTTCAGTAGGTAAAGACTTCGTGAGAAAGGCTGGGACACGTGTCCGACCCCACGGATCTCTATCGGCTCGACGGGGACCTGCCCGAGCTGACCGATCCGGTGCTGCTCTACCACTTCGAGGGGTTCGTCGACGCCGGCGCCGCCGGACGGCTGGCCCTGGGGCACCTCCTCGCCGAACTGGAGCACCAGGTCATCGCGACCTTCGACGTGGACCGGCTGCTCGACTACCGGTCCCGCCGCCCGGCGATGACCTTCGACGCCGATCACTGGAGCGACTACGACACCCCCGAGCTGGCCGTCTACCTGACCAAGGACGTCACCGGCACGCCGTTCCTCATCATGAGCGGCCCGGAGCCCGACCGGGAGTGGGAGCTGTTCACCGAGGCCGTCGGCATGCTGGTGACCCGGCTCAACATCGGCAGGCTGGTGACCGTCCACGGCATCCCGATGGGCGTGCCGCACACCCGGCCGCTCGGCATGACGGCCCACGCGACGCGCCCCGACCTCGTCCAGGGGCAGACCAGCCCCTTCGGCAAGGTCCGCGTGCCGGGGAGCCTCGCCGCGCACATCGAGTTCCGGCTCGGGGCGAAGGGCCATGACGCGCTCGGCTACGCGATCCACGTGCCCCACTACCTCGCCCAGGCCGAATACCCGCAGGCCGCGGTGACGGCGCTGGAGGCCGTCACCCGGAGCACCGGGCTGGTGTTCCCCATGGACACCCTCAGGGACGCGGCCGACAAGACCAACGCCGAGATCGAGGAGCAGATCGCGGCGTCCGAGGAGCTGGCCGGCGCGATCCGCGGCCTGGAGCAGCAGTACGACGCGTTCCAGTCGGGCGCCGAACGGGAGAGCCTGCTGGCCGAGGAGGCGCAGATGCCCACGGGTGACGAGCTCGCCGCCCAGTTCGAGGCGTTCCTCGCCGAACGGGACGACCGCGACACCTGAGCGCCGTGGAACCGCCGCGCCCCGACCCGATCAAAGGATGCCCCGCCCCTCATGCCGCCCTCGAATCTCCCCGGAATCCGCGTCGGATTGGCCGGTTTCGGTCCGGCCGGATCCTTCTTCCACGCGCCGCTGATCGCCGCCACGCCGGGACTGCGCCTCGCCGCCGTCGTCACGCGCGACCCCGCCAGGGCCGAGCGCGTCCGCGCCGGCTACCCCGGCGCGGACGTCGTCCCCGCCGCCGACGACCTGTGGGACCGCTGCGATCTCGTGGTGATCGCGACGCCCAACCGCACCCACGTGCCCCTGGCGACCGAGGCGATCAAGGCCGGGCTTCCCGTGGTCGTCGACAAGCCGCTGGCCGGCGCCGCCGCGGAGGCCCGCGACCTCGTACGGCTCGCGCGCGACCGCGGGCTGATGCTGACGGTCTTCCAGAACAGGCGCTGGGACGGCGACTTCCTCACGCTGCGCCGGCTGCTGCCGGAGCTGGGCGAGGTCCACCGGTTCGAGTCGCGGTTCGAGCGGTGGCGGCCGGCGCCCAAGGGCGGCTGGCGCGAGTCCGGCGGCCCGGAGGAGATCGGCGGCACCCTCTACGACCTCGGCAGCCACCTGGTGGACCAGGCCCTGCGGTTGTTCGGCCCGGTCTCCCACGTGTACGCGGAGACCGACGTCAGGCGGGCCGGGGTGCGCAACGACGACGACGCGTTCGTCGCGCTGACCCACCGGAGCGGGACCCGCTCGCACCTGTGGATGAGCGCCGTGGCCGCGAACCTCGGCCCGCGGTTCCGGGTGCTCGGCTCCCGCGCGTCGTACGTCAAGTGGGGGCTGGATCCGCAGGAGGAGCGTCTGCGCGCGGGCGAGCGCCCGGACGCCGCCGACTTCGGCCCGGGCAGGAGCCCCGGCGAGGGGCCCGGCTGGGGTGCCGAGCCCTCCGAGCGCTGGGGCACGCTCGGGGTCGAGGGCGACGCCCGCCCGGTCCCCACCGAGCCCGGGGCATACCAGCGGTTCTACGAGGGCGTTGTGGCCTGCCTGCGGGACGGCGCCCCGCCCCCGGTCGAGCCGGACGGCGCCGCCGAGACCATCGCGGTCCTTGAGGCCGCCGTCCTCTCCGCCGCCCGCGGCCAGGTGGTGACCCTCCCCGAGCGGGAGGAGTAGGCACCGGGCACCGGAGGCCGGGCGTCCCCGCCGCGACGCCGGAGGCGTCCGGGGCGGCGAGCCCGCGGGGCGGCTTCGGTCACTGTCCCCCGGCGGCGGGCGGGCGGACGCCGGCCCGCCGCCGGTCGGGTCGCAACCACCGGGAGGCGCTCGTCGGCGTCAGTCGCGGAGTCGGCGTCAGTCGCGGAGTCGACGTCAGTCGCGGAGTCGGCCGTGCAGGGCCTCGGTGTCGGCGTCGGTCCAGCCGTGGGCGTGCAGCCAGCCGAGGGGGCCGCCGAACCGGTCGTCCAGCGTCGACAGGAACTGGTCCATGTACTCGGGCCGCGGCAGGTGGCTGTCGGCCGGCTTCGAGTCGAGATCCGCGCGGTAGGTGTGGCTGGCGCGCAGCCGCGCCAGGATCCCCTCCAGCCGCTCCCCCGTCGCGACGTAGTCGGCGATGATCGCCTCCCGGGTGGCGCCCGCGACGGCCAGCGCCAGGGCGCAGACGACTCCGGTGCGGTCCTTGCCGGCCGCGCAGTGGACCACGGCCATGCCGTCGTCGCGGGAGAGCACCCGCAGGGCGGCCACCACCGAGTCGGGCCGGTCGCGCAGGTAGCCGTAGTAGTAGCCGGTCACGCGGAGTTCGGCCAGGTCCTCCTCGTCCCGCTCGTCCTGCCACGGCAGGGCCCTGTCGTCGATGGTGTCGGCCTCGACGTCGGTGAGGCGCCCGCCTTCCGCGAACAGGCTGTGGTGGTGGATGGCGACCTCCGGCAGGAGGGTCAGCGGGCCGGGCCCCTCCAGGCGCACCTCGGTCTCCGACCGCAGGTCGACCACGTGCCGCAGCTTGAGGTCGCCCACGAGCAGCGCCGTGTCACCCTCGGTGAGGCCCTGCAGGTTGTCGGCCCGCAGGATCCGGCCCGGCACCGTGGTCCCGCCGTCGGCGGTGGGGAGACCGCCGAGGTCCCGTACGTTCGCCGCGCCTTCCAGAACGATCCAACGCTCGTATGCATTCATCATGCCGAGCCTATCCGTCCCTCTATGACGGAAGAATGAGTACAGAGTGAAGTTCTGCACCCGCTGTCGCATCAATCCCGCTACATGCCTCAAGGTCCCTTCCGTGGCGCGAGTCGCGTGATATCGCGTCGTCCGCGTCAGGACCGGGTGACACGGTCCAGCAGGGCCTGCGCCCGCGAGACACCGGCCTCGTTGCCGAGGCTGCGGTAGATCTCCAGGGCCTCGGCGACGGGCTCGTGCGCCTCGTCCCTGCGGCCCGCCTCCAGCAGCACCTCGCCGAGTGTGCGCAGACCGCGGGCCTGCCACCAGCGGTCGCCCAGCTCCGCGAACTCCCGTACGGCCTCGCGCAGCGCGGCGACCGCCTCGTCCGCGCGCCCCAGCCTGGCCAGCGCCGCGCCCTCCGAGGACCGGGTCCTGGCCACCCCCCAGGAGTCCCCCAGCTTCTCGAGCGTCTCCTTCGCCAGGCGCACCCCGGCGTACTCGCGCAGGCCGTTGTGCGGATCGCCGATCTCGCCGGCGGCGCGCAGGCAGCGGGCCTCCTCCCACTCCTCCCCGCGCTCGTGGAACGCCCGGATGGCGAAGCGGAGGGCGTTGCCCGCCAGGACGAACCTGCGCTCGGCCGCCGAGGCGTCCCCGTCCCCGAGCAGCTCGCGCGCCTCGGCGGCCAGCACCTCCCCGAGCACCCGCTGCGTCTGGGCCTCCGAATAGCGGTTGCCCCCGCTCTCGAAGACCGCGAGAGAGTCCTCCAGGAGCCGCCTCGCCTCGGCGAGCCTGCCCTGGGCCAGGCGCAGCTCCGCCAGGTTGCGCTGGGTGCGCGCCTGCCACCAGCGGTCGTCCTCGGCCCTGAACGCGGTGATCGCGCCGGTGAGGTAGCCCTGCCCGCGGTCGAGGTTGCCCTCGCCGAACAGCGTCATCCCGACCGTCCGCATGGCCCGCGCCGCCCACCACGACTCCCCCAGGCCGGTGAAGAGCTCCAGCGCCCGCTCCGCGTCCGCCCTCGCCGCGGCGGATCGTCCGCTGCCGCCCACGACCGCCGCCCGTTCCATCAGCGCGATCCCCACCGCTCTGGGGTCGCCGGTGCGCTCGGCGGCCTCGCAGACGAGGTCGGCGACCTCCCGCCAGTCGGACCAGTACGCGCGCAGCGAGTGGCACAGCGAGCAGAAGGCGCGCCCGGTCGCCCAGGCGAGGTCCCACAGCTCCTGCGACCTGGCCATGTGGACGGCGGAGAGCAGGGCGACCCGCTCGGCGGTGAACCAGGCGGCCGAGGAGATCTCGCCACTCTCGCCGTTCTCACCGCCGCCGGAGCGTACGCCGCGCCGCCGCCAGTCCTGCGGCCAGCGCTCGGTGGCGGCGCTCTCGGCCCGGCGGCGGTAGCCGTACAGGACCCGCTCGATGGCGGCGCGGCGGCGCTCCTCGGGCTCCTCCCGTACGGCGACCTCGCGGGCGAACAGCCGGACCAGGTCGTGCAGGCGGTAGCGCATCCGCCCGGTGGCGTCGCGGCCGGAGGACTCGGCGAGCTGCGCGTCCACCAGCGCCTCCAGCTGGTCGGCGCCGTCGAGCTCCGACGCGCTCAGCAGGTCGCCCGCCACCCACGCCTGCACGTCGGGCGCGGGCAGCAGGCCGAGCAGGCGCAGCAACCGGCGCTGGATGCCGGTGCAGTCGTCGTAGCTGAGCTGCAGCGAGGCCCGCACGCTGCGGTCGATCTGCGTGCCGACCTCCAGCTGGCCGAGCCTGCGCCGCTCGTCGGCGAGCCGGTCGGCCAGTTCCCGCAGGGACCACCGATCCCTGGTCGCCAGGCGTCCGCCGCAGATGCTGATGGCGAGCGGCAGCCGATCGCACAGCCGTACGATCGCGAGGGCGGAGTCGAGATCGGCGGCGACGCGCTCGTCTCCGGCGAGCCGGGCGAGCAGTTCGACCCCCTGCGCCTCGGTGAAGACGGCGAGCTGCCGGTCGTAGCGGTTGCGCAGGAACAGCGGCTGCCGGGAGGTGACGATCACGGCGCAGCCCGGCTCCGGCGGGACCAGGACCCTGACCTGCTCACCGCTCTGCGCGTTGTCGAGGAATATCAGGACGCGCAGGTCCTTGGTCCACGTCCACCAGAGCTTCTGCAGCTCGGCGAGGCCACCGGGGTCGGTGGTCAGCCGGACCCCGAGGGCCCGCAGGAACGCGGCGAGCACCTCCTCCGGCCGCACCGCGCCGTCCGCGCCCCGCAGATCGAAGTAGAGCTGGCCGTCGGGGAACTCGCCGATGACCTCGTGGGCGAACCGCGTGGCCAGCGCCGACTTGCCGACGCCGGCCCGCCCGTAGAGCGACACGACCAGCGGGGCGTCCCGATCCCGCACGGCGAACTGCTCGTGCAGCTCCGCGAGCACCTCCCGCCGGCCGGTGAAGTGCGCGATGACCGGCGGCAGCTCGGCGGGCGGCGGCGTCCCTCTCGCCGTCCGCGGGCCGGACACCGCCGACTGGGGCGCGAGCGTGGCCCAGGTCAGGGCGCCGACGAGCGCCGCCGCCACCACGGTGATCGCCACGCGGGCGGGCATCGGCAGGGTCCAGATGTCGAGGGACGTGCCGAGCGCGCTCGCCACGGCCGCCGCCACGCCCGCAAGGGCGGGCGCGGCCAGCGAACCACGCCGGCGAGCGGGCGGCCGGCCGCCCGGGACGTCGTCGTCACGCGTGGACGGGAGCATCCGTCAGGTCCTCCAAGACGTGCGGTCGACGTCGGACGGCTCGGAGAAGGGTCAAGGCTACAGTCGGGATTCAACCAGAATGAGATCGACTATTACGCGTGACGGTCAAGTTCTCACCCAGTGTTCGGCAAACAGCCGTAATGTATGGCGACGCGGGCGCTTGTCGATCAACGATCTCGGCGAAGCGATCGGAAGCGCCGCCGCCACCGACCCGCACCAGGCAGCCACACCCAGATGGAGGACCCGGATGGCACGGCCGGCTCACCGGTTGACCATGGCCGCTCTCGCCCTCGCCGCCGGCGGCGCGACCGCCGCGCTGCCCACGGCGCCGGTCCACGCGGAGTCCCTCACGGCCGCGAGCACCGCGACCGTCCGGCTGCACCCCACGTCCTCCGCCACCCAGAGCCCCGCGGCCGCCTCGGCGGGGCAGCGCACGGCCGCGCCGAAGCCCGGCGGCGAGGCGCCCGTACGGCGGCGTCTGGTCGGCTCGTGGACCACCTCGACCGACCGGGTCACGGCGGCCCTCGGCGGGCAGACCGTGCGGATGGTCGTGCGCGCCAGCATCGGCGGCACCGGCACGCGCCTGCGCCTGTCCAACGTCTTCGGAGAGGCGCCGGTGACGTTCGAGAACGTGCACGTGGGCGTCCAGGCCTACGGCGCCGAGATCCTCGCGGGCACCAACCGGCCGGTGACCTTCGGCGCGCGCACCTCGGTGCGGGTGCCGCCGGGCCAGGCCGTCTGGAGCGACCCGATCCCGGGCCGGATCGCCGGCGGCTCCGCCCTGGTCGTCAGCCTCCACCTGCCCGGCACGGTCAGGGGCGTGACCGGGCACGAACGCGCCTACACCACCACGTACCTGTCGGACCCGGGGGACCACGCGGCGGAGGAGAACGGCGAAGGCTTCACCTACACCAGCACGCAGTGGTACTTCCTCGACCGCGTCGCGGTCGAGGCGGGCGCGGCCACGATCGGCTCCGTGGTCGCGTTCGGCGACTCGATCACGGACGGCGCGGGCCAGGCCGTCGACGCCAACCGCCGCTGGACCGACTACCTGCGGCAGCGGCTGGCCCACGAGTCGCCGTCGCGGCGGATGGGGGTGCTCAACGCCGGCATCGCCGGGAACCGGCTGCTGAACCCCAACGTCGGCCCGAGCGGCCTCAGCCGGTTCTACCGCGACGCGCTGTCCCAGCCGGGCGTGCGCACGGTGGTGGTCTACGAGGGGATCAACGACATCTCCCGGGGCGCGTACACCTCGATCAAGCCGATCGTGTACGGGTACAAGCGGCTGATCCGCGAGGCGCACGCCCGCAAGGTCAAGGTGCTGGGCGCCACGCTCACCCCGTTCTACGGTTTCGGCACCTGGACGCCGGAGCGCGAGGAGATCAGGCAGCGGCTCAACGAGTGGATCCGCACGAGCAAGGCGTTCGACGGCGTCCTCGACTTCGACCGGGCCGTACGCGATCCCGAGTTCCCCGAGCAGCTGGCCGTCGCGTACGACTCCGGCGATCACCTGCACCTGAGCGACGCCGGGCGGCGGGCGCTCGCCTACGCGGTGAACCCGCGCCTGCTCTGACCCCGGATCGGCAGCCGGGTCGCTACGTGGTGACCACGGTCGCCCCCCTTGAGCCGGACGACCCGCGTCATCAGCGGAACCGCGACCCGCACCAGCCGGCACGGAGAGAGCTCGGCACGGGCCGGGACTGGTGTGAGCCGGGTGGCTCCGGGTAGTGCGAGCGCGTCCACGCACAGGAGGAGACCCATGGCAACCGACGTCATCAGCCTGATCAAGGAAGATCACCGCGACGTGGAGTCGCTGTTCGAGCGGCTCCGGAAGATGCCGGAGAACCGCCCGGCCCTGCTCGCGGAGCTGGCGGCGAAGTTCATCGCCCACAGCGAGGGCGAGGAGGACGAGGTCTATCCCGTGCTCGCCAAGCGGCAGCCCGAGGAGAAGGAGGAGGTCCACCACGGCGCGGAGGAGCACCACGAGGCCGAGGAGATGATCTCCCGGCTCCTGGAGACCGCCCCGGAGAGCCCCGAGTTCGACACGCTGCTGCACGAGCTGATCGACGCGGTGACGCACCACGTCGAGGAGGAGGAGAACGACATCCTCCCGGTCCTGGAGAAGGCCGTCCCCTTCGAGGAGCGGGTGCAGCTCGGCAAGGCCTTCAGCAAGCGGAAGGCCGAGGTGCTGGCCGCTCCGATCAAGCCACGCTCGCGGACGAAGGACGAGCTGTTGCACCAGGCCAGGCAACTGGGCGTCGAGGGCGCGTCGGGCATGAGCAAGGACGAGCTCGTCGCCGCCGTCCGGCGGAAGAAGCAGGAACAGAGCTGAGCGCCCCCACGTCGCGGCGCCGTCCGTCCCCCGGCGGACCGTCACAGGCACGCGTACGGCGCCGCGACCATGGGCTTCCACCTCGGGTTCGGGCCGGCCGCGCTGACGACGAGGCGGCTCGGAGTGTAGGCGAGGGCTACGCCCGCATCGGGGTCGGCGGAAGGCGAGCGCCCCGCCCGAGCCACTGTGCCCGAAGGCCCACGGGTTCGGCGCGTACGGCCGGATCTCTCAGGGGAGCATGTAGCCGAGCGCGAACCTGGTCCGCGCCAGCAGGACCTCGTCGCGCCCCTCGCTCCGGGCCGCGACGGCCCGGCCGAGCACGTCCGGCCCCTCAAGGTCCCGGCACCCCGGCGCAAGATCTCACAAGCACGTCGCAAGCCACTGCGGACAGGATCACCAGCGGGCGTCAGGACGCCCGTGGATCCGACGAAAGAAGCAGGACGCAGTTGTCCTTGCTCAAGGAGGGGATGGGCGCATGGACGGCAGAGCGAAACGCGGTGCGTGGCTGACGGCGGGGGTGGTGGCCGGGTTGCTGGTCGGTAGCGGAGGGCTCGCGGTGGCGACCGCGGCATCGGAGAGCGGGGAGATCGTCGCCTGTGCCGGCGAGGACAGTGTCCTGCGCCTGCCCAAGAGCGCTTCCCCGTCGAACGCCCCGGCCGTCAACCTGCCCCGGCAGCACGCCGTCCTCGTCTGCCACGTGTGCTGATGGGGAGCAGACCCTGTCCTGGAACGCCGTCGGGCCGCAGGGACCGGCAGGACCCGCGGGACCGGCGGGACCGCCTGGTCCGGGAGCCGGTGAGACCTACCAGGCCATCGGCAAGGCAGGCCTCCGCCACACGATCCAGGAGCCGGCCACGCCGGAGACGGTGGCATTGATCAAGGAGGTGCCCGCAGGCTCCTACGTCCTTCATGTAGACCTGCAGATCAAGCAGCAAACTCAAGGAGAAGATCCATTCGCGTTCGACGCGGAGTGCGGCGTCGAGACCTCCGCGGGGAAGGTCACGCCTTGGAATCGGGTCGCGGTGGGCGAAGGACAGGAGGGAGCCATGGCCTACACCAGGACCGTCGTCCTCGACACCCCTGGTCCGCTCTCCTTGAAGTGCTTCGCGCAGGGGAGGAGCTCCGATGCCGCCGGCAAACACGTAACCTTCTACCACCAGTCCCTGACGGCGACGCGGGTCGGCAAGCTCACTGTTTATCCCTGGCCTACCGGGTGGCCTCAGGCTCAGTGAGGCGATAGGCCTCGCCGTACTGCCGTGCGGTGACCGCGACGCCATTGCCTTTCGGCCGGGGGAGGTGCCGGCCCAGCTGGGCGGCGAGCACGCCGCCGGGCAGGTCAGCCGAGGGCGGGGGCCAGGTGGACGAGGTCGGTGATGGTGTCGACGACCAGGTCGGCGTGGGCGGCGTCCGGGCGCTCGGAGTGCAGGTAGCCCCAGGGCCCCCGGCGCAGCAGGGCGGTCCGCATCCCGGCGCGCGCGGCGGGCAGGACGTCGTTGTCGAGGCGGTCGCCGACGTAGAGGATCTGCCCGGGCTCATGGCCGCACACGGCCGCGACCTTGGCGAAGAAGGCCGGGTCGGGCTTCTCCACCCCCCATCCGGCCGAGGTGTGGATCCCGTCGACCGGCAGGTCCATCGCGACCAGCGCGTCGTACGCCTGGGGCGGCTGGTTTCCCGCGACGACCAGGTCGTAACCGGCCTCTCGCAGGGCCGCGAAGGCGGGCCGCACGTCCGGGTAGAGGTCGTCGGCGTCGAAGTTCTCGCGCAGCCCGTCCGGGTCCTCGCGCCGCCACGCCTCCATCTCGGCGTCGAGGTCGATGCCCGGCCTGAGCAGCTCGAACGCCTCCCGGTGGCTCCGGTCGAGCGCGGCCATGCCGCCGAGCACACCCATGAAGGTCAGGCGCGGCACGCCCAGCCGGTCGGCCCACCGGGACCAGATCCGGGTCTCGTCGATGAGCGTCTCCCCCACGTCGAACACGAGCGCCCGGACCATGACCGCCTCTCCTTTTCATCCTGTTACGGCAGCCACTCTATGGTGTGCCGTACCATCGCCGAACATGAGCGAGACTCGGCATGCCCTGAACGGTATGGTGTGCACCGTCGACCATCTGGCCTCGGCGGCGGGCGTCGCCATGCTCGACAGGGGCGGCAACGCGGTGGACGCGGCCATCGCCGCCAACGCCGTGCTGGCGGTCACCGCCCCGCACATGTGCGGTCTCGGCGGCGACCTGTTCGCCCTCGTCCATGACGGAACCGTGGCCGCGCTGAACGCCTCGGGGCGGGCGGGATCGGGCGCCGATCCCGAGCGACTGCGGGCGGAGGGCCTCGACCGGATGCCCCACCTGTACGACATCCGCTCCGTCCCGGTGCCCGGCTGCGCGGACGGGTGGCTGGCGCTGCACGAGCGGTACGCCCGCCTGCCGCTCGCCGACCTGCTGGCCCCCGCGATCCGCCTCGCGGCCGAGGGTTTCCCCGCCTCGCCGCTGCTGGCCCCCGGCGGAGGGTTCATCGGCTCGCTGCCCGGAGCCGGGGACTTCGCTGCCGCCCGCCGCGCCGGGGACGTGATCCGCAGGCCCGGCGTCGCCAGGGCCCTCACCGCGCTCGGCGAGGGCGGCCGGGCGGCGTTCTACCAGGGCGAGTTCGGCAAGGGGCTGCTGGAGCTGGGCGGCGGCGAATACACCGAGGAGGACCTGGCCCGGCCGAACGCCGACTGGGTGGAGCCGCTGAGCGTCGAGGTGTTCGGGCACCGGGTGTGGACCGTCCCGCCGAACTCCCAGGGCTACCTGCTCCTGCTGGCACTGGAGATCCTCGCCGAGCTGGACCCGCCCGCCGACCCGGCCGACCCGCGCTGGGCCCACCTGCTGGTGGAGTCGGCAAGGGCGGCCGGGCACGACCGGCTCGACGTCCTCCACGAGGCCGCCGTCGCGCCGCTCGGCACGGCCGCCGCCCGCCGCGCGCTGGTCGACCCCGAGCGGCGCTCCCCCGTGCCCGACGCCCCCGCCGGGCCGGGCGACACGACCTACCTGTGCGTCGTCGACGGGGACGGCATGGGCGTCTCGCTCATCCAGTCGAACGCGTCGGGCTTCGGCAGCCTGCTCTTCGAGCCCAGCACCGGGATCAACCTGCACAACCGCGGCATCGGCTTCTCGCTCACGCCCGGCCATCCCGCGGAGTACGGCCCGGGCCGCCGTCCGCCCCACACGCTGTGCCCGGCGCTGGTCACCCGGCCGGACGGGACGCTGCGCACGGTCCTCGGCACGATGGGCGGCGACGCGCAGCCGCAGATCCTGCTGCAGCTGGTCACCCGCCTGCTCGCGCACGGCCAGACGCCCGGCGAGGCGATCGGCGCGCCGCGCTGGGCGCTCGGCAGCGGCACCGGCTTCGACACCTGGCGGTCCGCCCCCGTGGTCGAGGTGGAGGAGGGCGCGCCGTGGGCGGACGGCCTGCGCGAGCGCGGGCACACCACCGAAACGGTGGAGTGGGGCTCCAACTTCGGCCACGCCCACCTGATCGACCTGCTCCCGTCGGGCGTGCTCGCCGGGGCGGCCGACCCCCGCGCGCTGATCGGCGCCGCGCTCGGCCGCTGAGCTGGGCCTCTGACGACCCTGCCGCCGAAGGCCCTGCCGCCGGCTACGACGTCCGGGCCGCCTCCTCGACCTGCTGCATGGCCTTGCGGATGCGCTTCTCCGAGACCGGGGTGGGGGTGCCGAGCTGCTGGGCGAAGAAGCTCACCCGCAGCTCCTCGATCATCCACCGGATGTCCCGTACGGCCCTGCCGTCCCGCTCGGCCGGCTTCAGCCGGTCGAGCAGGTCGCGGTACTCGTCCTCGACGTCGTGCACGCGGTGCATCCACTCGCGGTCGCGGCGGGGGTCGTCGGGGAGCTTGTCGAGCCGGCGCTCGACCGCCCGCAGGTAGCGGTGCACGTCCGGCAGCCGGTCGTAGCCCGTCTCGGTGACGAAGCCGTCGTGCACCAGCCCGTCGAGCTGGTCGGCGATGTCGGCCCTGAGATCGGCCACCCCGCCGCCCAGCGCGGCGAGCCGGTTCTGCGCGGCGTGCCAGGCCGCCAGGACGCGCTCCACCCGCGAGACGACCTCCTCGGTCGTCTCGAACAGCGAGGCGCGCACGTGGTCGCGCAGCCGCTCGAACCCGGCCTCGTCCCAGGCGGGCCCGCCCGCCTGCGCCATCAGCGTGTCGGCGGCGCACGCCGTGCAGTCGTCGAACAGGGCGGCTGCCCCGCCGTGCGGGCTGCGGCTGAGGGCGAGCTTCTGCGCGGTGGTCAGGGTCCGCAGGATGGCCTTGGCCGGGTTGACGACGTTGAGCAGCAGCAGCCTCCTGGTGCCCGCCCACATGGCCCTGTCCCGCTCGCGCTCGGTCTCGAACATCCGGACCGCGACGCTCGTGCCCTCGTCCACCAGGGCCGGGTAGGCCCGCAGCCTGCCCTGCTCGAACACCTTCGGCAGCGTGCCGATCGTCCACGCGTGCAGGCCGTCGCGTTCGAGGTCGTCGGCGGCCTTCGACAGCGTGGCGCGCAGCTTCGGCGCGAGCCGCCGCTTGAGCGCCTCCAGGTCCTTGTCCTCGTCCACCGTGCGCTTGCGGTCGTCGATCACCCGGTAGGTGATCCGCAGGTGCGCGGGGAGCTGGTCGAGGGCCCACGCGTCGCGCGGCACCTCCACCCCGGTCAGCGCCCGCAGCTCGCGCTCCAGCGCTTCCAGGAGCGGCTCGCCCCCGGGCCGTACGCGTTCCAGGACGGCCTTGGCGTAGTTGGGGGCGGGCACGAAGTTGCGGCGCAGGTTCTTCGGCAGCGACCGGATGAGCGCGGTGACGAGATCCTCACGCAGGCCGGGGATCTGCCAGTCGAAGCCGGTCGGGTCGACCTGGTTGAGCACGGCCAGCGGGATGTGGACGGTCACGCCGTCCGCCTCGCCCGTCTCCACCGCGCCGGGCTCGAAGCGGTAGGTCAGCCGCATCCGCTGGCCGTTCTGCCGCCAGGCGTCCGGGTAGTCCCTGGCGCTGACCCCGGCGCTGTCGTTGACCAGCATCTCCGGCGAGAACGTCAGCAGGTCGGGCGTCTCGTGCGACGCCTTCTTCCACCAGCTGTCGAAGTGCCTGCCCGAGACCACGTCGGCCGGGATCCGCTGGTCGTAGAAGTCGAACAGCGTCTCGTCGTCCACGAGGATGTCGCGGCGGCGGGCCTTCTCCTCCAGCCGCTCGACCTCCTCGAGCAGCTTGCGGTTCTCGTGGAAGAACTTGTGGTGGGTGCGCCAGTCGCCGTCGACCAGCGCGTGCCGGATGAACAGCTCCCGGCTCAGCTCAGGGTCGATGCGGCCGTAGTTGACCTTCCGCTCGGTCACGATCGGCACGCCGTACAGCGTGACCTTCTCCAGCGCGACGACGGCGGCCTGGTCCTTCTCCCAGTGCGGCTCGCTGTAGGTGCGTTTCACCAGGTGCTGCGCGAGGGGCTCGATCCAGCCGGGCTCGATCTTGGCGTTGACCCGGGCCCACAGCCGGGAGGTCTCCACCAGCTCGGCCGACATCACCCACTGCGGCTGCGCCTTGGCCAGGGCCGAGCCGGGGAAGATCGCGAAGCGGGCGTTGCGGGCGCCGATGTACTCCGTGATCGGCCTGCGGCCCTCCTGCCTGCGCTTCTCGACGACGTCCTTGACCCCGATGTGCGACAGCAGACCGGCCAGCAGCGACTGGTGGATCCGCTGGGGGTCGGCGGGCACGCTGTTGGGCACGATGTTCAGCGTCCTGGCCACCTGGCGGAGCTGGCTGTCGATGTCCTGCCACTCGCGCACGCGCAGGTAGTTGAGATACTCCGCCTTGCACAGCCGCCGGAACGCGCTCGACGACAGCTCCTTCTGCCTGTCCCGGAGGTGGTTCCAGAGGTTGAGGTAGGTCTGGAAGTCCGATTCCTTGTCGGCGAAGCGGCGGTGCTTCTCGTCGGCCGCCTGCTGCTTGTCGGCCGGCCGCTCGCGCGGGTCCTGGATGGACAGCGCGGCCGCGATGATCATCACCTCGCGGGCGCAGCCGTTCTTGTCGGCCTCCAGCACCATCCGGGCGAGGCGGGGGTCGACCGGGAGCTGGGCCAGCTTGCGCCCGAGCGGCGTGAGCTGCGTGCCCTTCCCGGCCTCCCGGCCCGCGCCCTTGTCCGCGAGGGCCCCGAGCTCCAGCAGCAGGTTGACGCCATCCCTGACCTGGCGGCTGTCCGGCGGCTCCACGAACGGGAACGCCGCGATGTCCCCCAGGCCCAGCGAGGTCATCTGCAGGATGACGCTCGCCAGGTTCGTACGGAGGATCTCCGGGTCGGTGAACTCCGGCCGGGAGAGGAAGTCCTCCTCCGAGTAGAGCCGGATGCACACGCCGTCCGACGTACGGCCGCAGCGGCCCTTGCGCTGGTTGGCCGACGCCTGGGAGATCGGCTCGATCGGCAGCCGCTGGACCTTCAGCCGGTGGCTGTAGCGGGAGATGCGCGCCGTGCCCGGATCGACCACGTACTTGATGCCGGGAACGGTCAGCGAGGTCTCGGCGACGTTGGTGGCCAGCACGATCCGCCGGCCCCGGTGCGGCTGGAAGACCCGGTGCTGCTCGGCGGCCGACAGCCGCGCGTACAGCGGGAGGACCTCCTCGGGGCGGCCCTTGAGCGCGTCGGCGGTGTCGCGGATCTCCCGCTCGCCGCTGAGGAAGACCAGGATGTCGCCCGGCCCCTCGGCGCACAGCTCGTCCACGGCGTCGACGATGGCCTGGGTCTGGTCGTCGTCCTCGTCGACCGGGCGGTAGCGCACCTCCACGGGATAGGTGCGCCCGGACACCTCGATCACGGGCGCCGGCTCCCCGCCCGGGGCGGCGAAGTGCCGGGCGAACCGCTCGGGGTCGATGGTCGCGGAGGTGATGACCACCTTGAGGTCGGGCCGTTTGGGGAGGAGCTGCTTGAGATAGCCGAGGATGAAGTCGATGTTGAGGCTGCGCTCGTGCGCCTCGTCGATGATCAGCGTGTCGTACTGCAGCAGGAGCGGGTCGGTCTGCATCTCGGCGAGCAGGATGCCGTCGGTCATCAGCTTGACCAGCGTCCCGTCGCTGGAGTGGTCGGTGAAGCGGACCTTGTAGCCGACCGCCTCTCCCAGCTCGATCGACAACTCCTCGGCGATGCGCTCGGCGACCGTGCGGGCCGCGATGCGGCGCGGCTGGGTGTGGCCGATGACCCCGTGGACCCCGCGGCCGAGCTCCAGGCAGATCTTGGGGATCTGGGTGGTCTTCCCCGAGCCGGTCTCGCCGGCCACGATGACGACCTGGTGGTCCCTGATGGCCTCCAGGAGGTCGTCCTTGTGCCGGCTGACCGGCAGCTCGGGAGGGTAGCTGAGGGCGGGGAGGGCCGCGCGGCGCGCGGCCACGCGGCGTTCCGCGGCCTCCACGTCCCCCGCGATCTCCTGGACGACGGACTGGCGGGCGGCGCGGTCGCGGACCCGGCGCATGCCGTCGAGACGGCGGCGCAGCCTGCGCTGGTCGCGCAGCATCAGGTCGGGGAGGCGGGCCTGGAGATCGGCGAGCGTGTTCATTCCATGCTCAAGGATAGGCAACACCCCCCGCCGATCTGCCAGCCGTTTTCCGGCGGCCCCGCCGGGGCGGTGTCAGAGGCGGCGCGGCGGCTGGTACTTGTACCCCACGTTGCGGACGGTCACGATCCGGCCGGCGTGCCTGCCCAGCTTGCGGCGTAGCCGCAGGACGTGCACGTCGACCGTGCGGCCGCCCTCGTCGTCGTACCGGTCCCAGACGGCCGCCATGAGCTGGCGGCGGTTGTAGACGCGGCCGGGGGCCGAGCTGAGGTAGTCGAGCAGCTCGAACTCCCGGAAGGTCAGCTCGATCTCCTCGCCGCCGGCCCGGGCCACCCGTGCGGCCCGGTCCAGGACCAGGTCCTCCTCCTCGCCGTGGGCGGCCCGCCGCGCCGGGACCGCGGCCGTACGCTCCCGCGCGACCGGCGTCTCCGGCGCGTCCGCGGCCGACCCGGCGGGCACCAGGTAGCCCACGATCATCAGCACGGCGCCGGTCTCCGGCACCGGCAGCACGCCGAGCACGGACCCCTGCCCGAGCTCGGGGGGCTCATGGCCCTGCTCGCGCCTGCGCTCCACAAAGTCGATCACGTTCTGGTGGGACATGCCCTCTCCTTGCCTCGTGGCGTACCGGACGGTGGTGACCGCGGTCGTCAACAGGCGGCGGCGCAGACGCGCAGCAGGTCGATGTGCCGGCGCTGGGTCAACCTCCCCGAGGAACTCATGGGATCATCATGACAGCGATATTACCCGCTGTCCAGGTAGGAATAAGGGAGATATAACGCTCAGGGGATGTGCGCGGCCTCCGCGGCGGCCATCGCCGCGCCGATGATCCCGGCCTCGTTGCGCAGCACGGCGGGCACCACCGGGGTGTCCCCGAGGTCGACGTAGGGCAGGAACCTGTCGGCCTTCTTGCTCACGCCCCCGCCGACGACGATCAGGGTGGGCGACAGCAGGTCGCGCATGTGCCTGAGGTACTCCTCCACGCGCCCGGCCCACTTGTCCCAGCTCAGGTCCTCCTCCTCGCGCACCCGGTCGGAGGCGCGGTGCTCGGCCTCCTTGCCGCGGATCTCGATGTGGCCGAACTCGGTGTTGGGCACCAGCACGCCGTCCACGAAGAGCGCGCTGCCGATGCCGGTGCCGAAGGTCAGCATGAGCACGACCCCGTGCCGGTCCCGGCCCGCGCCGAAGGTCATCTCCGCGACGCCGGCCGCGTCCGCGTCGTTGAGCACGACCGCCTGCTCGCCGAACAGGTCGGCGCCCTTCACTCCGATCCATGACTTGTCCACGTTGGCCGCCGTCCTGACGACCCCGTCGAGGACCACTCCGGGGAAGGTGACGCCCATCGGGCCGGTCCAGGAGAAGTGCTCCGCGATCCCGCGTACGGCCTGGGCGACGGCCGCCGGCGCGGCGGGCCGCGGCGTCGGGATGCGCAGGCGCTCCCGGGTGAGCACGCCGGCGGCCGTGTCCACCGTGGCGCCCTTGATCCCGGAACCGCCGATGTCGATGCCCAGAACTTCCATGACTTTCCTCCTGGTCCGGCTAGGCGGCTACCCCACCGCCCCCGCCTCATGCGCGGTCGCGAGTATCGCACGGCGTCGTGGGCCCAGCCGGGTTACAGGAGGACAGGCCGGGTACGCCCGAAATTGGGGCAAATCACCACAAGGGGGACACGCATGATCAGCACACTCCACAGAATGGGCCTGCGCTCCAGCGTGATGTACGGCGCCGCTTTCGGGTCGATCGGCATGTCGATCGCCTCGTGGATCATCTCGAACAAGTACGAGCAGGCCGGCATCGAGCGCGCCGACCGCTGGGCGTTGTTCGTCGGCGAGTGGGCGCCGACCTTCTTCGCGATGGGGATCGCCCTGCGCATGGAGGAGATCGCCGAGGAGAAGGGGCGGGAGACCCCCGAGTGGCAGGAGCAGAGCAGCGACATCCGCCGCCCCACCCGTGCCGGCGTGTAGCGGGGGCGGGCAAGGGCTTCCACGAGCGGCCCGGAGGGATCGCAGACCCCTCCGGGCCGCTCCGTGACCACACCCCCGGGGGAGTGTCAGGCCGCGGCTCGCAGGTGTCCGTGCGCCCATTCCTCGAAGGTCGTGAGCGGAATGCCGAGCGCCCGCGCGTACTCCGGGCGGGCGGGCTGACCGACCGTGCCGATGAACTCGTGTGAGGTGACGCCGTACCCCGGCATCCCCGCGGCGACCGCCTCCTCCGCGGTCATGTCGGGCGCGGTCAGCTCGGTGCCCAGAGCCCGGGAGAGGACCCCGGCGATGTCCGTCATCGTCAGGTGGTCACTGGCCAGTTCCAGCTCGACCCCGTGGAACCGCTCCGGCGCGGCGATGGCCGCGGCGGCCGCCGCACCGATGTCGTCGACCGCGACGAGGGCGAGCCGGGCGCCGGGCTTCAGCACGGTCACGATGCCCCCCTCGACGCCACGGGGCAACAGGTATGCCAGGGACGGAAGGAAATTGTCCATGAAGAAGCCCGGCTTGATGATCGTCCAGTGCGTGAAGCCCGCCTCACGCACCCGGTCCTGGATGCCGGCCTTGGCGGCGTAGTAGGGCTCCATCGGCGCCCAGCGGCCTTCGGCCCAGCCGGGGGCCTCGGTGTGCTGACCCGCGCCGGAGACGGACGTGTGCACGAACTGCGGCACGCCCGCGGCCAGCGCGCCTTCGATCAGGTTGACGGCCTGGGTCAGCTCGCGTTCGAAGTCGAGGGCGTCTCCCTTCGGCTGGGGCATCTGCACCGAGAAGACGGCCCGGGCCCCTCGTGCGGCCCTGGTCAGCGAGTCGCGGTCGTCGAGGTCGCCGGTGACCAGTTCGGCGCCGAGCGCTTCGACCGCCCTCGCCCGCTCGGTCGCGGGGTCGCGGACCAGCGCCCGGACGGGAACGCCGTTCGCGAGCAGGGCGCGGGCGGTGGCGCCGCCCTGCCGTCCGGTGGCGCCGGTGACGAGGACGGGTGCGGGATCGGTGGGCATGAGGCCGCTCCTGTGGTGTGCGTCGACAAAACGGCGGACCCCGCCGTTTATGTCTTGGTAAGATACGGCGGACCCCGCCACTTAGCAACCATGAGGTGAACGCCATGCCCGTCCAGCGTGCGGACGCCCGGCGCAACTACGCACGCCTGCTCACCGTGGCCAAGGAGGCGATCGCCGCGGAGGGCCCCGACGCCTCCCTGGAGCAGATCGCCCGCATCGCCGGAGTCGGATCCGCCACCCTGCGCCGGCACTTTCCCAGCCGCCAGGCACTGCTCGAGGCGGTCTTCCGCGAACGGGTCGAGACCCTGTGCGCCCACGCCCGCGAGCGGACCGGCAGGGCCGACACCCGGGCAGCGCTGCTGGAATGGCTGAGCGCCGTGCTCGCGGACGCCGCGACCATCCGAGGGCTGGCCACCGCGCTGACCCGCGACCGGGCGACCGGCCCCGACACGGCCCACGAGCACTGCTGCTCGGAGCAGCTCACCGAGGCGGGCGAACCACTGGTGCGCCGCGCCGCGGACGAGGGCGCGCTGGCACCGGGCGTGACCATCGACGACCTGCTCGCCCTGATCACCGGCATCGCCCTGGCCACGGAACACCACCCGGACCCCGCCGCCGAGGCACACCGGCTGCTCGGCCTGGCCATAGCGGGGGTCAGCCCCCACCAGGGGTAGTCGCCGGGGACGGCCCTTTCGCGATGCCCGCGGCGGTGCGCCCGTTAGGCTCGGCGCGCGTGACCGCCGATCCCGCCGCCGTCGCGCGCTGGCTGCGCGCGCGGCCCGCCCGCGCGGCCGGCACCCGCGTCCTGGCCGTCGAGGGCCGCTCGGGTGCGGGCAAGTCGACCCTGGCCGCCGCCGTGGCCGCGGCGCTCACCGCGCCGGTCGTCCGCATGGACGACCTGTACGACGGCTGGGACGGCCTGCAGGCAGGGGTGGACGCCCTGCTGGAGTGGGTGCTGCGTCCCCTGGGCCGCGGGGGCCGGGCACGCTGGCGGCGCTACGACTGGACGCGGGGCCGGTACGCCGAATGGCACGAGCTTCCCGCGGCGGACACCGTCGTGATCGAGGGCGTGGGCTGCGGCGCCCGCGAGGCGGGGCCGTACCTCAGCGGGCTGGTGTGGCTGGAGGCCGGTGAGGAGGTCCGCCGCGCGCGGGCGCTCGCCCGCGACGGCGAGGTGTACGCGCCCCACTGGCGGCGCTGGGCCGAGCAGGAGGAGCGCTACTACGCCCGCCACGACGTGCGCTCCCGGGCCGGCCTCGTCATCGTCACCGGCTGAGCCGCGCCGGGCGGATGTCACAGGCCGTGCTCCCGCTGCTCAGCCCAGGCCGGCGCGGTATTCCTCGTCGGTCACCGGCCCGTGCCAGTGCGTCTTGCCGCTCGCCGTGACCGCGATGTGCACCAGCGTGTCGTCGGCGACGGCGCCGTGCCAGTGCTTCTCGCCCGGCTGCACGTGGACCCAGTCGCCCGGCCCGATCGGCGTGCCCTTGGTCTCTCCCCAGCGCGTCACCACCCCGCGTCCCGACAGCACGTACAGCGCCTGCTCCCCGTCGTGGGTGTGCCAGCCCGAGCGGGCCTGCGGGTCGTAGGAGAAGCGCTGGGCGCGCAGGCCGTCCGGCTCCACCGCCTCCAGCGCCGACGCCTCCCACACGCCGTCGGTGAACCTGTCCGGTCCCGGCCGCGTGGCCGTGATCTCGCCTTCGCGTACGAACCTCATCGCGCACTCCCTTCGCCATGGGCCGGCCGTGTCATGCCGGCGCCGCCCGCACCCATCGACGATCGCCGTCGAGGAAGCCCTCCATCGCGAGCCCGGCCTCGTGCAGCAGTTCCTCGAACCGGTCGTCGGTGCGGCGCCTGCTGACGAACGTGTGCGTCCATCGCCGGTCTCCCACGACATACTCCATCGTCGCGGCGAACAGATCCGGCTCGGGCCGGCTCACGTCCGTCATCCGGATCACCCGTCCGTCGCCGCGCGTCTCCGACGGCCCCACCGTGTCGTACCACTCGGGCGGCTGGCGCTGGAGGATCACGCACCCGCCCGGGGCGACGTGGCGGCGGCAGGTCCGCAGGAACGCCCGGCACAGGTCGTCGTCGGCCGTGTCGATCACATATGACATCAGCAGGACCACGTCGAACGTCCTGGGCAGGGACAGGTCCTGGATGCGGGACAGAACCGTCTCCGCCCCGCGGATGTGGGCGAGCATCTCGGGCGACTCGTCCACGGCGACCACCTCGTGGCCGAGCGCGAGGAGGGCGTGGGTGATCCGGCCGACCCCGGCGCCGAGTTCGAGGATCGCCGCACCCTCCGGTATCGCGGCGTGGACGATCTCGGGTTCTCCGTTGGGGGTGAGCGTCGCGTAGTAGTCGACCGCGCACCCGTCCGGAGTGATCGGCCCGGGGCCGGTGCCGTGATAGATCCGTTCTGGCAGCATGATCATCATCCTGCATCACGAGCCCGGCAGTGGCGCAGCCGTGGCGATTTGTCCGATTTCTGTCGGGTATTTCTTCCATGATGAGTTCTGCCGGACGGAGGTGACAGGCATGGGCGTTCCGATGCGACGGGAGTCCAGAGGTCTCGTTCCCGACCTGTTCGACCTGCTGGAGGCGCCGATGGCCGCGCTCCGGCCGATGGCCGGGCAGCAGATGCGGCTTGAGGACTACGTGAAGGACGGCCGGTACGTGCTGCGCGCCGAACTGCCCGGAATCGACCCGGACAAGGACGTGGAGATCAGCGTGTCGAACGGCGTGCTGACCATCCACGCCGAACGGCGCCACGAGGAGCGACAGGCGCACCGCACCGAGTTCCGGTACGGAGCCTTCACCCGGTCGGTCGTGCTGCCGCCGAACGTGGACGAGAACGACGTGAAGGCCACCTATGACAAGGGCATCCTCGAGGTGAGCGTGCGGCTCGCCGAGGAGCGGGAGGAGCGCAGGCGAATCCCGATCGAGAAGCCGGGAGCCGAGCAGCGGCAGCCCTGAAGAGGCCCGCTCCGGGCCCGTCCGCACCGCGCGGACGGGCCCGAGTCGTGTCTCCCGTCCCGGACCCCGCCCGTGCCCCTGTGCCCGTGCTGCCCTCACGAGACGTGGCAGGTCCCGCCCGCCATCCGTCCTGTGACGACGCGGCTCGCTCAGGACGCCGACGGCGACCGTACGACGGCGACCGGGCACTCGGCGTGGTGCAGCACTCCCCGGCTGACCGAGCCGAGCATCGCCGCGCCCAGCGCGCCCCGGCCGTGGGAGCCGACCACGAGCAGGTCGGCCCCGCGTGACGCCTGGACGAGCGCGTCGACCGGATGACCGTAGACGATCTCCTCGCGCACCGGGACCTCGGGATATCGCCTCCGCGGGTCCGCCAGCTTCTCCCGTGTCACGCGCTGACGGGCCTCGCGCACCTCCTCCACGTCGTAGGTGATCTCGGGCGCGAGCGGATGGGCGGGCAGCTGCCAGGCGTGCACGGCCCGCAGCGTGTCGCCGTGCGCCCTGGCCTGCTCGAAGGCGTACGCCAGGGCGGGCTCGCACTCGGGCGAGTCGTCCACGCCCACCGCGATCTCTCCCCTCTCGCCGCTCCAGCCGGGCCGTACGACGACGACCGGGCAGGGGGCGTGACCGGCGACGTGGCTGCTGACCGACCCGACGACGACTCCGGCGAAGCCGCCGAGCCCCCTGCTGCCGAGCACGATCTCGACGGCCTCCTTGGCCTTGTCGCGCAGGACGCGGGCGGGGATGCCCTCGATGATCTCCGTACTGATCTTCACGTCCGGCTGCCGCTCACGGGCCGCCGCCTCCGCGGCGGACAGCGCCCGCTCGGCGTGCGCGGTGAGCGGGTCGCCACCGGAGGTGGGGAACTTCGGGATGCCGTACGCCCAGTGGTCCACGACGGAGACGAAACGCACCGGGCAACCGCGGCGGGCGGCGTCGTCCACGGCCCACCGCACGGCGGCCGTCGCGGCGGGCGAACCGTCGGTGCCGACGATGATCGGGCCGGACATGGACGCTCCTTCCTTCCTCACTGGCCTTTCCGACCTGGAGCCTCCTCCATGTGACCACCGCCGGCCGCGGCCCTCCAGGGCCGTAGGTCCTCAGGCCGGGGCCGGTGCCGGGGCCGCCCGGCCGGGAGGGATGCTGGAGTCCTGGAGGTGGTCCGACATGGAATCGAAACGCTGGACCGTCGAGATCTTCGTGAACGAGGACGACAACGACGACGTCACCACCGCGACCGCCGTGCTGTACACGCCCGCGGGACGACGCCACGAGAGCGTCGGCCGAGCCCGCCGCAACCCGGCCGACCGGCCCGTGCCGGAGATCGGCGACGAGCTTGCGGCGGGGCGGGCCCTCGCCGACCTGGGGGCGAAGCTCATCGGGGACGGAGCGGAGGACGTGGCCCAGCTCGCCGGTCCCGCCTACGAGGCGTACTGAGACCTCGCCCCGCTCTCCGGCAGCGATGCCGGCGGCGGCCTGTGCGTGCCCACGCCCGGAGCGCCGGGGACGGGCCCGGTAGCGGAGCCGGCACCCGGGGGCTCCGCCCGAGCCCCCGGGTCCGCGCTCCACGTCCTCATTCCGCCCTCATTCCGCCGGCCTCCTCATTCCACGGGCGTCCTTTATTCCACCGGGTCGGCCGGGTCCTCGCCGAGGAGCCCCGCGGCCCGCATCTCCTCCGTCAGCCAGGCCATGGCCGCCTGCTCGCCTCCGACCGGGCCCGCCCCCGCCGCCGGCATGCCGTTCGCCGCACGGGGACCTGCCGGGACGTCGCCGGCCGCGCCGCCGGGCGACCGGCCCCCGCCGGGTCCGGTGGCGTACGGCCGGGCGGCGCCCGTTCCCCCTCGCTTGGCCCGTGTCCCCGCGCCGCCGGGCGGCCCGCCCTGCTCGGCCGGCGGGACGCCGCCGCCGGTCGCCGTGCCGCGCCCGCGCGGGCGGCCGGTGACGAGTCCTCCGGGCACCGGCCCGTTGGCCGTCGTGCCCCCGCCGTACGCCGCCTGCGGCGCCATGCCGGGCTGCGCCCCCTGGCCCGTCTGCCCGGAGTTGCCGCCCGGCCCCCAGCCCCCCGACACGAGCAGTCCCGCGCCGGTCATCTCGGCGGTGAGCTGCCCGAGCAACGTGTCCGCCTCGACCGGCTCGGGAGTGATCTGCGCGAGGGCCGGCGCGAGAGCACGCAGCGCGTTCGGCATCCCCGCGCCGGTGCGGTGGAGGTCGCCGAGGTTCAGCGGGACGCAACTCGACTTGATGATGTGGAAGAGGTGATCGACCCGCCGCGCGTCCCGCACGCTGTAGGGGCCCCGGAAGTCGCCGTGGTGGGCGAGCACCAGGGCCGCGAGGCCGGCGACGTGCGGTGCGGCCATGGAGGTGCCGTCCAGCGCGGCGTACCCGTCCGGGGGCACGGCCGACAGCACGGCCACGCCCGGGGCGCACACGTCGACCTCGGGGCCGTGGCAGGTGAAGCGCGGCGAGAAGTAGCCGTCGCCGGTCAGCGGCCCGCTGATCTCGGCCTCGTGCGCGGTGCCGGGCGGGAACGCGTCGGCCTTGCCGACCGCCGCGACGGTCAGGACGCCGGGCAGGGTGCCGGGGAAGCCGACCGGTCCCCCGTCGTTGCCCGCGGCCACCACGCACGCCACCCCCGCCTCGCGCGCCTGCTCGATCTTCGCGGCGACGAGCGGGGAGTGGTGCCTGCTCGCCAGGCTCAGGTTGACGACGTCGATCCGCTGCTCGACGCAGTAGTCGAGCGCCTCGATGAGGTCGCTGAACCGCCCGCCCGGGAAGATCTTGCAGGCGTGCACCTCGGCCTCGACGGCGAAGCCGACGACGCCGTGGCCGTCGTCCGCGCCCGAGACGACGGCCGCGCAGTGGGAGCCGTGGTAGGCGGCGTCGACGGACCAGCCGTCCGGCTCGCCGCCGACGAGGTCGACGCCGGCGCGGACGCGGTCACGCAGGTCGGGGTGCCGTACGTCCGCCCCGGAGTCGATGATGGCGATCCTGACCCCCACGCCGCGCAGCGTGGGCGGCAGGCGGTCGAGGTTCATCGCCTGCTGGCCCCAGCCGAAGACCTGCTTGACGGGGAAGCCGTCGAAGGTCTCCGCCAGGCGCATCGGCTCGATCAGGTTGTCCCGGGCCGTGGACAGGGCCGGGCGGTCGATGTGGACGCTCCAGTAGCCGGAGCGCGGCCGGACCGTCACCCCCGTGATCGACTCGGGGGTCTCCCCCACCATCGTGACCACCGCGCGGCCGTCGGCGCCGGTGGACGTCTGGGCCGGCCAGCCGTGCCCGGTCACCAGGACGCTCGCACCGGGCAGCGGCGTGCCGTCCGCGTCCCTGACCAGGAAGGCGAACGTGCTCTCCACACCCGGCGGCACCACCGCCGGGGCGGGCCGCCGCCTGCGCGGCGGCTGAGGCACGTCGCTGTAGGTGAGCAGCCGGTCGCGCTCGAAGTAGAGCTGCGGATACTGCCGCCGCAGCGCCTCGACGTGCTCGGCGGTCATCTCCGCCACGACCACAGCGGGGAACCCGGGCGCCTGAGCCCCCGGGTTCCCCGCCGCTCCCCGCAGGCGGCGCAGCACGCGCACCTCGGGGTCGTCCTCCAGCAGCCTGCGCACCGTGTCGCCGTCGAGAGCCGGCACGGCTGCTCCCGGCACCACCGGATGCGGCTGGGGCAGTGCGGCCACCATGTAGCGCCGCGGCCGTGGCTCCACCGGCTGCGGCGCCTGGCGGGACGCCTGCCGCCCCCGCGGGGACGCCGGGCGCGGCTCCTCGCTTCCGTCCTTGGGCTTGTCGTTACTGGTCACAACGTCTCCGACTCTCCCCAGCTCAGGCTGGTGTGGCCGACCGCGCCCGTACGGCACGGCGGGCAGTTCAGGCTCTGTCATCACAGTCGCCGCTCTCGGGACGGCGGGGGCCCGGACCGGCCGCCGACCGGTCCGGGCCACCGAGGTGATCACGTCACAGCAGTGGAACCGTGGGCCGTCCGGGGGTGACGACGCCGAACGCGAACTGGATCTGCGCCAGGCACGCGTCGTACCGCCCGGCCCGGTACAGCTGTACCGCCTGCACCAGCAGCGGGATGATCCCCGCGACCTGGGGCGCCTGCGGGAGTGACGCCTGCAGCCAGCCGTACAGCCGCTGGAGCGTCACGGCGCAATGCGCCTGAATCGGCGCGATCGGCGCCGGATGCCCCGTCGCGACTCCCACGGCCGGGGGCGTCACCGGACCCATCCCGGGACCCATCGACTCCACGGTGTTCCTCCGATCAGAGTGCGGCACCGGCCGGCACCGGGACCTGCTGGGCGGCCTGCTGGTGCAGCTGGGCGTACGGCTGGCCGTAGGCCTGGCCGTAGACCTGCGACAGCGGCTGCATGGTCAGCGGGACCTGCTGCCCGTACGCCCCGTGGATGGACGGGACGCCGAACTGAAGGGCCTGCTGGCCGGGGTGCTGCCCGTACGCCACGGGGTGCTGCCCGTACGCCTGGGTGGCGTACGGCTGGCCGTAAACCTGCGGGATCTGCTGGGCCTGGGCCTGGATGGCCTGCAGGGCCTGCAGAACCTGCGGCGGAAGCACCTGCTGCTGAATCTGCTGCTGGATCTGCTCCCGGACCTGGTGCTGGTAGAGCACGCCCTCCAGCATCTGGCGGGCGGCGGGAGCGCCGTAACGCACGCTGTACCGCGCGACCTTGGTCCAGAAGGTCACCGGGCTCACCAGGTGCTCCTGCGGGAGGATGTGCTCCTCCTGCTGGATCATCGCCAGCGGCGACAGCTGCTGCTGCAGCGCCGGGATCTGCTGACCGAGCTGCTGCAGGGGCGAGATCTGGTGCTGAGCGCCGTAACCCAGCATGGTCGCCATGGACGTGGGGTTCATAGCTGTGAACGTCATAGTCACTCCTTCGGAGCCAGTAGGTCCGGCCCATCGCCGATGTGATTACATCGCGTGACAGATCGGTCGCACAACGTTATAGGCGTAATGAGTAGCTAAGGCCGACTTGGCACTCAAGCTCGGTGACGTCACGGCCCGCGCGGGTCATACTCCCGCTGGGAGGTGTCGGCATGACGCAGAGCGCTGAGCGGCGCACCTGGTTACGCGGATCGTTCCTCGACCTGCTCCCAGCGCGGGCGCGTGAGGAACTCCTCCGTCTCGGCTCCCTGCTGACGTATCCGAGCCGGCACGTGCTGATCCGGGAAGGCGACCCCGGGCACGCGGTCTACCTGCTGGTCGACGCGTTGGTGAAGGTCACGGCACTCGCGGAGAACGGCTCCAGGACGCTCCTGTCGATCCGGGCGAGCGGCGACATCGTGGGCGAGATGGCCCCCCTGACGGACCGCCCGCGAATGGCCACGGTGACCACCTGCAAACGATCTCTCGTCTGTGTGCTGAAGAGTCGCGTCTTCACGGCTCATCTCGCCCGCACTCCCGTAGTCGCCGCCGTCCTCAGCCAGGTCACCATCGATCGTTTACGGTTCGCCAACCGCCGGCGCCTCGACTTCGCGGGATACGAGGCCGACGTCTGCCTGGCCCGGATCCTGGTCGATCTCGCCGTACGGCACGGGCGGCCCCACCGCGAGGGCATCGACGTCGGAGTGCCCGTCACCCAGGCCGAACTGGGCGAACTCATCGGAATCAAGGAACGCACGGTGCAGAAGGCGATACACGACCTGTCCGCACGCGGTCTCGTGCTGCGACGACACCGAGGCGTGATCATCAGGGACCTCGACGGTCTGGCGGACTTCGCCGACCTGCGATTCCAATCGCCTGGCTGAAAGCCGCATCAATGCGGGCTCCGGAAAGCCCGCCGGAGTCATCGTGGTCCGGCCGACACGGACCAGCCAGGAGAAACGATGACCCACCCTCCCATGCCCACCTCTCACGCGATGATCGCTGTGGACATCGAGAAGTACAGCGGGCGCAACGACCAGCAGCAACTCCACCTGCAGGAAGCCCTCATCCGGGTGCTGGACACCGCCGCGGCCGACGCCGGTCTCGACAGGTCGAAGTGGGCCGAACGCCAGCCTCAGGGGGACGGCGAGTTCTCCTGGCTCCCGCCGCACGCGCACCTCGGTGTGCTCGTCGGCGGCTTCGTCCGTGAGCTCGCCGGGCAGCTCGGGCTGTACAACGGGCGTCACGCCGGACAGTTCTGGACGCGCATGCGCCTGCGGATGGCCGTTCATTTCGGACCCGTCCACCTGGGCGCCGCCAACGGTGTCGCGGGCCGCCACGCCGTGCAGTCGGCCCGGCTCCTCGATTCCGCTCCACTGCGGCGGGCCCTCGACGCCTGCCCCGCCGCGGATGTGGCCCTGATGGTCTCCGACCGCGTCTACGACGACTACATCAGTCAAGGGCTGGGCGAGCCGCAGATGTATCGGCCCGTCCAGGTACGGGTCAAGGAGCACTCCTGCATCGCGTACCTGCACGTGCCCGGTCACGACATCGGCGGACTCGACGCTCTGGACCTCTTCGACCCCGAGGGGCCGGACACGCCGGAGCCGGGCCGCGCGGCGGCGAGTTCCGATCGCGGCGAAGACCGGCGGCACGCCTCCACGATCGTCCACGGCGACCAGATCGGTGGTTCGTCACATCGCGCGAGCGGTGGCGGCACCGTCAACGTCGTCGGCGGGGATCAGAACACACGCCCCTGGCACGAGGGGAATTGATGGCGGAGCCCGAAGTCCCCGCCCTCGAACCCGGGCGCGGAGAGAAGGAGCACGAGCCCGACAGAGCCACCGAGCAGGACCGGCGGCGCGACCTACGCGAGGAGCTCAGCGAGCAGAAGCGCCAGGGCCGCATCTCCGCGGAGAACCTGGACGCCCTCTACGCCGACACCGTGATCGCCGGTGACGACATCGGAGGCGCCTCACACAGGGCCACCGACGGCGGAACGGTCAACGCGGTAGGACGCGACCAGTACGTCTTCGGCTGGCGGCCGGAGGACGCGGCCGTGCACACCGTGGAAATGTCCGCGCAGGAGGTCGCCATGGTACGCCGCTGCCATGTCAGGACCGATTCCTGGCGTCGGCTGTCCGTCCGTCTCCGTCACGAACACGTGCTGGTGCTGAGAGGCGCACCCCACAGCGGGCAGCCGGCCACCGCCCTGGTCGCCCTCGCGGAATGGGCCCGGGACGACGACCACCTCGCCTGGCTCCAGATCACGGCGGATCCGTTCCGCCTTACCTCCGCAGCCCTGCGCAAAGCCACCGGCTATCTCCTTCAGGCGGGTGACGACGGCGCCTGGAGCAGGCATCCCGACCAGGTGCTCGGCCACCTGTGCAGAGCCGCGGAACGGGCCGACGCCAGGATCGTCGTCCTGGCCGGACCCGGTTTCCCCGGGCACGACCTGACCGTGGATCACGATCCGCCACCCCTGGACCAGGTTTTCGTCAAACGGCTGGTCCACGAGTTGCGTCAGGGCCGTGACGCCCGTCCGCAGGAGCGGGCGGACAAGGCGGCGGCCGACGAACTGGTCCGGGGGAAACTCGCCGAATATCGACACCCTCGCCAGGCTCGCGAACTCGCTCTCCAGGTGGCCGCCGGTCTCCTGCTCGGCCGCTCCCTGGACGAGATCCTGGAGGCGTTGCCGGAGCAGAGGCGCCGCAAGGCCCGGATGCTGCTCGCCAGAGAAACCCCTCGGCGGGCGCGCTGCTTCATGATCGCAAGCGCGGTTCTGCGCGGGTCTCCGGCGGCCGTCGTCGCCACGCAAACCGTCAGGCTGGCAACGCTTGTCGAAGAGGAACTGGCCAGGCAGACGACCGTCGAGCAGCCACGCCGGCACCACGTCTGGGAGTGGATCAACGACTGGACCGGCGATACGGGCATCAGGGTCGAGCAGTCCGGCCGGGGCGGCGACGGCCCGGTCGTCGGCTTCGATGAGCCTCGTATGGCGGGCACGATCCTGCGGGTCGTGTGGGAGGAACAGCCCACCATTCACGAGCCGCTGTTGACGTGGCTGCACGAGCTGAGCGAGGACGGTGATCCGGATACCGGGAGGAGGGCGGCGGAAGCCGTGGGCCTGCTGGCCACCTTCGACTTCCCCTCCATACAGCGGCGGTTCCTGCGGCGGTGGCGCGACGGCGATCGGAGCGAAGGCCGCGAACTGGCCGCCTGGGCACTGGCCTCGGCGGCACGAGACCCGCAGGTGCAGCCAAGAGTCCTCGATTGCCTGCGCAGTTGGGCGCGCAGCGGCCGCAGAGCCCAATCGGTTGTGATCCGGACGTATGGATCCTGGCTCGGCGCGTATCGCCTCGACGAAGCGCTCCGGGTGCTCGGGGATGTGGCGAAAACCTCGGGATCGATCCTCGTCGGCGGCGTCGCCCGCGCCGTCTCCCAGATCCATCAACTGGGAGCGGGCAGGACGTTCCTGTACACCGGCGACGACGGCGTCCCTGAGAACACCAGGAAAATCGTCGCCGCCCTGGCGGAGTGGTCGGGTGACCCGGATTGGCGAGGACGTCACCGTGCCGCCGCCCTCGCGTTCGTACGGCTACTCGCGTCTCCCGACGCGATCCGGGTCATCGACCTGGCGGCAGATCCCGGCGCGCAAGCCGATCTCGTCACACTCTGGCGGCACATCCTGGACGAGGCCGTCGGCAGGGATTCGGACGTCGCTCTCACTCCGGAGGCGTGGAGCCTGCTGGGCGACTGGCTGGCCAGGTGGGAGACGGATGCCGGGGTCCGGCAGGTGCTCACGAGAGTCCTGACCCGGCTGCGCGCCGACGCCCGGACGTCCCTGGCCTTCCGCCTCCGGCTCTGGCGCCGGATCCGAAAGATCGACGCCGGCCTTGCAGCCCGGCTCACCGAGCTCATCGAAGGGAGTTGAGCGTTGTGTGGCTCATCAGATACGCCCTGCCCGCGATGGAGGAGGACACGACGGAGAACGTGAGCGAGTTCTCGTTCGGCGCTCCCGCACGGGGAGACGTCTTCGACTTCGACGTGACGGTCTCCCTGTACTGGTCCACGAGCGGCCGGAACCGGCTGGCAGGCCCCGACGCGAGCGAGCGCGACCACGTCCGAGGACTGGTCCGCGCCGAGACACGCGCCGTGGCGCGCAGGCACTCGCCGTACCACTCGGAGGACGCCGAACGCGAGGTCAACAGCGCGCTCAGCGATCTCCTCGGCAGGCTGCCGGCGTACGACAGGCGGGTGCTCCTGTGCTGGACCGCACGGGCGGAGGTCAGGCCCTGCGAAGAGGTGCGCGAGCTGTTGCGGGAACGCGCACGCAGGCTTTATCAGGTCGATTGCGAGGTCGCCGAGGCGAAGCGCCGCGCGGAGACCGCGGAGGAGGTGCGCCTCGCCTGGGAGCGTTTCCTGTCCGGGGCCCGAAGGAGCGACCTGACGAGGTACGCGGTGAGGCTGGCCGAGCAGCCCCAAGCCAAGGCGGCGATCATCGCGGAGATGCTCGACAAGGGCGAGGACACCGCCGCCCACTTCATAGACAAGCTCGACAAGCTGGTGAGCTCCCATCGGCAGGGCGACGTCTACGAGCTCATCGTCGGCAGCGAGAGCGCGCTGCGGAGCGCGATGAGTGCGCTGGGATTGCCGGTGCCGCCGCTTGACTCCGACCCGCTGCTGCCGAGCGGCTTCGGTCAGCCGTAGAGCGCGCCCAGGGCAAGCCACAGCAGGGTGGCGACGAGCATGAGGGCCGTCCACGGCAGCGCTCGTCCCACCCTGCGGTGCTTCTCACGGCTAAGTTCGGCCAGCGTGCCCACGAGGAGCCATGCCTCCCGTTCCTGCTGCGCGACCCTCACCCGCGACGATTCACTCCCCGGACCGGTCAGGCCGAACCTGTTCGGCCCGCCAGGCCCGCCCAGGCGAGGACGTAGGCCCTGGACGAGGTGATAGCCGGCGACGAGGAACCCCGCGACGTAGAGCGTGACGAGAACAACCGCGACCACGCGCAGTGCGATCGGCGCCCCCGATGCTCGCAGGCCGGCCAGCGCCCCCATCTGGGTAGCCGCCACGGCCGCCGCCCCGAGGTGCACGGTGGCGACGGTGGCGGCCTTGGCGTCGGCATGCTGCACGTAACCCTGGAAGGCGCCGACGGTGGTGAGCGCCACGGTCAGCGCCTCGACGGGAGTCAATTCGTCCCTGCGTTTGGCCATACGAACCCTCCTGACTCGCCTACTTTCAACTGCATCGCCGATCCGGGGGCGGAGGACCGCATCAGTGCGGGTTCGGCGCCGACATCTCTACTTGCCTTGACAAATTTCTTTGTCGGACGCATCCTTGAGGCATGAAGGACGTGGCGGTGATCGAGGATCCGGCGGCGGCGGAGGCCTCCCTGGATCCGATGCGGGCGCGGTTGCTCGCCGAGCTGACGGAGCCCAACTCGGCGACCATGCTGGCGGCCAAGGTGGGGCTGCCGAGGCAGAAGGTGAACTACCATCTCAAGACCCTTGAGCGGCACGGCCTCGTGGAGCTGGTCGAGGAGCGCCGCAAGGGCAACGTCAACGAGCGGGTCATGCGGGCGACGGCGGCGTCGTTCGTGATCTCCCCCGCCGCCCTGGCGTCGGTCGCGCCCGATCCGTCACGTGCACCCGACCGGCTGTCGGCGCGGTGGCTGCTGGCGCTCGCCGCCCAGCTCGTACGCGACGTGGGCACGCTGATCGTCGGAGCGTCCCAGGCCCGCAAGAAGCTCGCGACGTTCGCCATCGACGGCCGGGTGCGCTTCGCCTCGGCCGCCGACCGGGCCGCCTTCGCCGAGGAGCTGTCGGCCGCCGTGGCCGCGCTCGTCAGCAAGTATCACGACGACTCAGCCGAAGGCGGGCGCGATCATCGCCTGGTCGTCGCCGTCCATCCCGCCGTCCCCCGGACGGCCGACACTGAGGAGCGCTAGGACGTGCCCCACGAGTTCGAACTGCACAAGGAAATCGAGCTGGACGCGACCCCCGAGCAGGTCTGGGACGCGATCGCCACCGGCCCCGGCATCGACTCCTGGTTCATGGGACGCACCGAGATCGAGCCCGTAGAGGGCGGACGCGGCCGGTTCACCATGTTCGGCAACAGCGAGGGTTCCACCGTGACCGCGTACGAGCCCGGCAAGCGGTTCGCGTACCGCGGCGACGAGAACCCCGACGGCACGTTCATGGCGATGGAGTACCTCATCGAGGGACGCGACCACGGCAGCACCGTCCTGCGCCTGGTCCAGCACGGTTTCCTCAGCGACGACTGGGAGACCGAGTTCGAGGCGATGGGCGTCGGCTGGGACATGTACCTGCACAAGCTCGCGCAGTACCTCACGTACTTCCGCGGGCGCCCGGCCACGGTCGTGTCCGCCGTACGCCCCCAAACGGCCGAGAACGAGCCGGCCTGGGCGGCGATCAAGGACGCGCTGGGCCTGGCGGGCACGGTCCGCGTGGGCGACCCCGTGCGCCTCGCCGTGGACGGGCTGGCGCCGGAGGACGGGGTGGTCGACTACACCGGCTTCCCGACCTTCCTGGGCGTGCGGACCGCCGACGGGCTCTACCGGTTCATCCACTCCGGTCCGAAGCGGGGGAACGTGGTGGTCCTCGGGCACCATGTCTTCGCCGAGGACGCCGACCAGGAGCGCACGGAGACCGCCTGGCGGTCCTGGCTCTCCCGGCTCTTCCCCTGACCATCCATCCGGATATCACGCACGTCCGAACTCCTGACCACGAAGGGCATGACGATGACGAACGCCCCCGACCTCGAATACACCATCACCCGCGTCCTGGACGCTCCCCGCGAGACCGTCTTCAAGGCGTGGACCGAGCCGGAGCGCTTCAGCCAGTGGTTCGGCCCGCGCGGCTTCACCACCCCGGTCTCGCTGATCACCATGGACCTGCGGCCCGGCGGCGAGTGGAGCGCGTGCCTCGTGTCGCCTGAGGGCGCGAAGGCCCCCCTCGGCGGCGTCTACCGGGAGATCGCGGGGCCCGAGCGGCTGGTGTTCACCACGGGCGACCCGGACAACCAGGAGGGCGCCGTGGCCTCGGTCGCGACCCTCACGCTCACCGACATCGACGGCCGCACGGAGATGAGGTTCACGCAGGAGGGCTACAACACCGACGAGGCGCACGCCGAGGCCGCGAAGGCGGGCTGGCTCCAGTTCTTCGACCGGCTCGCCGAGCACCTCGCCTGAGGTCTCCCCCACGGCCGCGTACGCCCGTGCCGTGCGGGGCCCGGATGCCACAGCCGTCAGGCCCAGATGGCACGGCCGTCAGGCCCAGATGGCACAGGGGATGCCGTCGGAGAAGACCTCGGGAGGATCGGGCAGGGGCCGGGCCCGCCCGGACGCCACCCGCAGGGCCGTCCAGGCGGCGGCGCCGGCGTCGAGCACGTCGTCCACCCCCGCCACCGCCCCGGCCCGGCCGAGGTCGCCCGCGAGCACGACGCCCGCCGCCGCCAGCAGTTCACGCCGCCGCTCGGCGCCCGCCCACGTCGTCTTCGGGTGCGGCAGGGGCGCCCCGGCGAGCCGGGCGAAGCTCAGCTCGGGGTGGATCTCCACGACCCGCCTGCCCGCCTCCCGCACCCAGCGCTCGACCTCCAGCAGCTTCTCCTTGAGCCCGAACGCCTGGCGGGAGACTCCCTCGCCGGTCAGGCGGCGGTTGACGGCCACGGCCGAGGCGTAGTCGTCCGCCTCCAGCGCCGCCCGCACCGGGGTCATGAACACCGACCGCCACCGGGGGCCGAGCTCCCCGCGCGCCCGCACGTCGGCGAGACGGCGGCCCCGGCCCGGAGGGCCGCCGGGGGCGCCGCCGGGATAAGGATCAGGCAGCCCGATCGGCATGTCCACGGCCACGACGGCCACCTCGCCGTCCGCGTCCGCCAAAGCGACCAGGTCCGCGACGCGAGGTGCGAAGTAGGCGCGCGCCGGACCCCCGTTCCCGGGGCCGGCGGGCGGGACCACCCCGATCCAGCCCGCCCTGCACGCGTCGACACCGAGCACACGAACATAGTTCATACGGCCATGCTCAGCCCTGGCGGGGGACGACGTGGCCGAAGCGGAACAGGTTCGCCGGGTCGTAGACGTCGCGCAGCTTCGCCAGCCGCCGCAGCGTCTCCTCCGGCCAGGCCCGGGCGATCTGCTCGGGGGCCAGGGCGCCGCCCTGGAAGTTGATCTGCGCGCCGCCGGTCGACCAGGGCGCGGCGGCCTCGACCACGGCCCGTACGGCGGCGGGGACGGCCGTGTCCATCAGCTCGGGCACCGGCGCGCCGATGGCCAGCAGTGTGAAGGCGGCGTCGCGCCCGCCGACGGCGTTCGGCTCCTTGGGCTGGCGGGCGAGCGCGCCGCCGAGCTGGCGGATCTCGACCACGGCCAGCGGAACCCGCGCGGCCGGGCCGGCGACCGCGAGCAGCGCCTCCACGGTCTCCGCCGTCAGCTCGCGCAGCAGCGCGCCCCGCTCCGCGACCGGCATGGGCTGGGTCGGGTCCTGGTGTATGGAGTCGATCGCCGCGTACGGCAGGGGCCCGACGGCGTCGAGCACCGGCTCGGCCACGGCCCGCATGGTGGCCAGCAGCGCCTCGGCCTCCTGCCCGTCCCCCACGTGGGCGACCCGCAGGTGGACGACGAACCTGCCGCTGAGCTGCGGCGGCAGCTCGGGCAGCGGGGGCAGGCGCAGCAGCGCGACCGAGGTGGTGGTGGTCTCCGGCAGCGTGCCGGTCCAGGTCCGGTAGGCGTGCAGGACCCGCCCGGCGTCCTCTGCCGCGTAGAACAGGCCGCCGCCGTACAGGCCGGTGAGCGGCAGCAGGCCCACGGTGATCGAGGTGACGACGCCGAACCCGGCCTTACCGCCGCGCAGCGCCCAGAACAGGTCGGGCTCGCGGACCGCGTCGGCGGTGCGGACCACGCCGTCCCCGGTGACGACGGTGAGCTCCCGCACGTGGTCGGCCGCGAACCCGAAGGTCCGCGCGATCGGCCCGACGCCGCCGCCGAGCGTGAAGCCGACCACGCCGACGCCGGTCGCCGACCCGCACAGCGGGGCCAGGCCGTACGGCGCCGCGGCGGCGATGACCTCGCCCCACGTGCAGCCGGCCGCGATCGTGGCGGTGCGCGCGGAGGGGTCCACCACGACCTCCCGCATGGCGCGGGTGCTGATCAGGACCGCGCCGTCGGCCGCCTGAACGGCCCCGTGACCGGTCGACTGCACGGCCACGGGCAGCCCGTGCGCGGCGGCGAGCCGTACGGCCGCGGCCACGTCGCCGGCGTCCCGCGCCGCGACGATCACGGCGGGCCGGTGCCGCACGGCGAGGTTGAACCCGGCGGCCTCCTCCTCGAACCCGTCCTGTCCAGGAGCCAGGACCCGGCCGCCGACCTGTCCCCGCAGCGCGTCTTCGATGGTGCTGTGCATGTCCGTCCTTCGGATGTCGTTGTCTGTGACGGGGACAGTTCTCGCATCGGGGTCTTGGTGTTCGCTTGCGCCGATCGGGCCGGGTTTCGCGGGTCGTTTAAAAGGGCTCCTAGAGACGTACTAGGAATGCCCAAGACAACCCGCGCACGCTGGGGCGATGTCGTCGCCGTCGAACAAGCGCCAGCCGCCGGAGGCCGTGGAGCCGGGACCGGCCGATCCCCCGTGTGACCCGGCGGCGTACGTCACGCAACCGGAGTCCCGACCGGAGGCTCGACCGGCATCCCAACCGGACGCCAAGCCGGAGGGTCAATCGGATGGCCGGCCGCAGGCCCGGCCGGGCGTCCGGCCTGATAGGCACCCCCACGCCGCGCCGGACCCGCGGCCCCACCTCCCGCGGGACGTCACGGCGCCCGGCACGCTGCTGCTGCGCGAGGTGCCCGCGCACGCGGGCGCGCCGGGGGCCCGGATCATCGGCCCGGCGCTGGAACGCGCCCTGCGCGAGACGCCGGCCGCCCGTTGCCGCCTCTACGTGCTGACCGACCTCGCCCGCCCGGCCGCCGCCGCCCCGCTCGCCGCCGCGCTGCTGGAGACCGGGGCGCCCAGGCACGTCCCGCGGTGGGCCCTGCTGCACGCGCTCGCCGTGGCCGTGCCGTACCGCCGCCGGGGGCTGGGCCGCCGTCTGCTCGACGACCTGCTGATGGAGCTGCGCGCGGACGGCGTACGCGCCGTGTGGTTCCTCCCCGGGCCCCGGGACGACGGCGTGCGCGACCTCTTGAAGAGCGCCGGTTTCACGGACGGATCCGACCGCGGTTTCTCTCCCGAGAACGAGCGGACATATGGGTATGATGAGCCAGAAATCAGGCCCTGGGCCGCCTGGCTCGTTCGGGAGTTGTGATGCGCACGAGCATCGACGGCGCGCGATTACCGGCGCCGCGCCCGGGCCTGGACGGCCGTCAGGGCACCGCTTTGGACTTCCGCCTCCTCGGCACGCTGGAGGTCGCCGACGGCACGGGGACACTCCTCGATCTCGGGCCGCGCAAGCAGCGTGCCGTGCTGGCGCTGCTGCTGCTGAACGCGCCCCACGTCGTGCCGCTCGACCAGCTCATCGACCGGCTGTGGCGGGACGAGCCGCCCTCCAGCGCCACGGGAACGCTCCAGGCGTACATCTCGCACCTGCGCAGGACACTCGAACCACGGCGCAGCCCGCGCTCCCCCGCCCGGGTCCTGCGTACGCGGGAGCCCGGCTACCTGCTGGACATCGAGCCGGACCAGGTCGACGCCGAGCGGTTCGGCCGGGCGGCCGAGGCCGCGCACGCCGCCCTGGCCGCGGGCCGCGCGGAGGAGGCCGAGCGGATCCTGGGCCCGGCGCTGGCGCTGTGGCGGGGCGAGCCACTGGCCGACCTGGCCGACGAGCCGTTCGCCCGGTCCACCGTCGCCCGCCTGAGCGAGACCCGCCTGTCCGCGCTGACCGTACGCGCCGAGGCGTGGCTCGCACTGGGACGGGCGGCGGAGGTGGCGGTCGAGGCCGAGCGCCTGCTCGAACAGGACCCCTACCGCGAGGGCCTGTGGGCGCTGCTCATGCGGGCCCTCTACCGGGAGCGCAGGCAGGCCGAGGCGCTGGCCGCCTACCAGCGTTGTCGTACGTTGCTCGACGACGAACTGGGCCTCGATCCGAGTCCCGAACTGCGGCGGTTGGAGCAGGCGATCCTCCTCCAGGACGAGTCCCTGGCGGGGGTCTGGGCCCCCGTGGTCGCCGTACCGCTGGAGCCGGCCCCGAGGACGGACCCGGGAGAGGGCACGAGGGAGGGCGCTGGGGAGGGCACGGGGGGTGGCCCGGCGGACGGGAACGCCGGGGACGAGAACGCCGGGGACGCGGCCGTGCCGGGGCTGGTGGGACGGGAGCCCCACCTGCGCCGGATCGCCGAGCGGCTCGACGACCTGCGCCGGGGCGCGGGCGGGGTGTTCCTGGTGAGCGGGGAGTCCGGCATCGGCAAGACCCGCCTGGCGGAGGCCGCCGCGAGCATGGCGGCGGAGCGCGGGGCCGCGGTCGCCTGGAGCAGGTGCGTCGAGGGCAGTGGCGCCCCCGCGTTCTGGCCCTGGATCCAGGCGCTCAACGCCCTGGATGCGGCCCATGCACCGACAACGCAGGCTCCGGGAACGGCCCAGGCGATCGCGACGGCACAGGCTCTCGCAATGGACAGGGCTCCGGGAACCGGCGAGGCCGGGGAGGCCGACGGCGAGCTCGCCAGGCTCGCCCACCGCCTCTCGGACGGCGACCGTACGGACACGACGGACACCGCAGACCCCGACACCGCCCGGTTCCTGCTGCACGACAGCGTGGCGCGGGCGCTCACGCGGCGGGCCTCCGCCGGCCCGATGCTTGTCGTGGTGGAGGACCTGCACTGGGCCGACGCCGCCTCGCTGAAGCTGCTCACCTTCCTCGGCGCCGACCTGCACCGCGTCCCGCTCCTGGTCCTGGCCACCGTACGGCCCGAGCCGGCGGTGGACAGGCAGGCGCTGACCGAGGCGCTCGGCGAGCTGACCCGCCAGCGCGGCACCGAACGGATGACCGTCGCTCCGCTCACTCCCGACCAGATCGCCGACTACCTGCGCGAGGCGGGATGGGCCGGTCCTGGGCCGGTGCTCGCCTCCGCGCTGCATGACAGGACCGGCGGCAACCCGTTCTTCCTGGGCGAACTGCTGCGCCTGCTGACCAGCACCCATCCCGACGGCCGGGTGGGCGTGGCGGACGTGCTCGCCCTGGCGGTGCCCGACGGCGTGCGCGACGTGATCAACCAGCGGGTGTCGCGGCTGCCGGAGGACTCCCAGACCCTGCTGCGGGCGGCCGCCGTGATCGGCAGGGACGTGGACGCCGACGTGCTGGAGACCGCCACCGGGGTCGGCGGCGCCCGGGTGATGATGCTGCTCGAACCGGCCGTCGCGACCGGGCTGCTGGTCGAGGTGGACGGCGGCTGGGACTACCGCTTCTCCCACGCCCTGGTGCAGGAGGCGCTGTACTCCGGCCTCAGCCGCAGGCAGCGGGCCCAGCTCCACGGCCGGGTGGGCGAGGCCATCGAGACCCTGCGGTGGGGTGAGACCGCGTCGCGGCTGCCCGCGCTGGCCCACCACTTCGGGCTGGCCGCCCGGGTCGGCTACGCGGACAAGGCCGTCTCGTACGCCATGGAGGCGGCCGGGCAGGCGACGGCCCGGCTCGCCTACGACGAGGCCGTCCTCTACTGGGAGCAGGCCCTTGACGCCTGCGCCACCGGGCCCGCGGCCACCCGCTGCGCCCTGCTGATCGGCCTCGGCAAGGCCCGGCGGGTGACCGGCGATGTGGAGGGAGCGCGCGGCGCGCTGGACGAGGCCGTGACGCTCGCGACCGGCATCGGGGACGACGCCGCCGTCATCGAGGCGGCCACCGTCTTCGGCGGCGTCACCTTGTGGAACTGGCGCTCGTACGGCGTGGTGGACCAGCGCATGGTGACCGTGCTGGAGGACCAGCTCTCCCGGCTCGACCCGGGCGCCGTGCGCACCCGCGCGGAACTGCTCGGCACGCTCGGCGTCGAGCTGTACTACGGCGACCGGCGCGAGGAGGGCCGCCGCCACGCCCTGGAGGCCGTGGAACTTGCCCGGCGCACCGGCGACCCCCTGCTGCTGGCCCGCACGCTGAACAACTTCGTCATCGCGGCCTGGACTCCCGAGCACGAGGAGGAGCGCTACCGGGCGGCCGAGGAGATGCTGGGCCTCCCGGGCCTGCCCAGGGCCACCGAGATCGTCGCCCGGCTCCACCGCATGCCCAAACTGTTGAAGGCGGGCCTGCTCGCCGACTACGACGCGGAGCTGGCCCGCTGCCTGCGGCTCACCGCCGAGGTGCGGATGCCGGAGATCGAGACTCAGGTCGCGTACGCCGCGGCCGGGCGAGCGGTGCTGGCGGGCGACTGGGCGGAGGCGAAGCGCCTCTCGGACCTCGGCACCGGGAGCTACCGCCGCACCAGCCTCTGGGGGCCGGAGGTCCTGAAACCGATCCACTCGTTCTTCGTCGAATGGGGCCAGGGCCGGGGCGGCGGACTCCTCGCCGAACTCGTCGACACCGCGGCCGACGAGTCCAACCTGGTCGCGCGCCCCACGGCCGTGCTCGCGGCGATCGAGGCGGGGGACCTCGACCTCGCCCACCGGCTGATCGACCGCTGGGGAACCGTGGCGCAGCAGGACTGGACGTGGCAGTTCGTCGTCTGGCAGTGGGGTCTGGTCGCCGCGCGGCTCGGCCGTCCCGACCCCCACGCCATGCTCGCGGAGCTGCGGCCCATCGCCCACGAGCTGGTGATCATGGGTACCGGTTGCGTCGCCTGGGGCACGCTCCACGATGTGGTCGCCCGGCTCCTGCACCGGGTCGGCGACACCTCTGCCGCCCTGGCGCACGCGGAGGCCGCGCTGGACGCCCACCGGCGGCTCGGCCTGCCCCATCTCGTGAGCCGCAGCGACGCCCTCCTGCACGAGATCCGTGGGGCCGCGGGGGACGGCCACCGCACCGGCGACGCGCCGGCCTGATCCCGGGGCGCCTTGCCGGAGTCCCGGAGGCGGGGCAGGTGCGGGGTGTTCGCAACTGCGCCGCGCCTGCTCTTGTCGAGATGCTGCGGCGGATTTTCCGCGGCATCGTGGGTGTCATGAGCCGGCGACAGGTCGCCCCTGGCCACGGGCACGGCCACGGGCATGGGCACGGACACGGGCACGGGCATGGGGATGAGCACGGGCACGGGCAGGGGGATGAGCACGGGCACCGAGTGGGGACGCTCCGCGCGCGGGTGGCGCATCTGCTGCGCCCGCACTCGCACGAGGCGGCCGACAAGATCGACCCGGTGATGGAGTCGTCCTCCCGGGGGATGCGGGCGCTGTGGGTGTCGCTGGCCGGTCTCGGCGCGACCACGCTGCTCCAGGCGGCGGTGGTGGCCCTGTCGGGGTCGGTGGCGCTGCTGGGCGACACCCTGCACAACGCGGCCGACGCCCTGACCGCCGTGCCGCTCGGGATCGCGTTCCTGCTCGGCCGCCGTCCGCCCACCCGCCGCTACACCTACGGGTACGGCCGGGCCGAGGACCTGGCCGGCGTGGTCATCGTTATGACGATCGCCGCCTCCTCGATCGCCGCGGCGTACGCCGCGATCGGGCGGCTTCTGGAGCCCCGGGAGGTCTCCCACCTGGGGGCCGTCGCGGCGGCGGCGCTCGTGGGCTTCGCCGGGAACGAACTGGTCGCCCGCCACCGCATCCGCGTCGGGCGTGAGATCGGCTCGGCGGCCCTCGTCGCCGACGGACTGCACGCCCGCACCGACGGCTTCACCTCGCTGGCCGTGCTGGCCGGCGCGGGAGGTGCGGCCCTGGGCTGGACCTGGGCCGATCCCGCCGTCGGTCTGCTCATCACGGTCGCGATCCTGATGGTGCTGCGACAGGCGGCGCGGGAGGTGTACCGGCGGCTGATGGACGCCGTCGACCCCGCTCTCGTGGACCGCGCCGAAGCGACCCTGCGGAGCACGCCCGGCGTGCTCGACCTGGGTCAGGTGCGGCTGCGCTGGATCGGTCACCGGCTCAGGGCCGAGTGCGAGGTCATCGTCGACCCTGCCGCCACGGTGGTGGAGGCCCACCGGGTCGCGGCCGAGGCCGAGCACAACCTGATCCACGCCATCCCCCGGCTGACGGCCGCCATCGTGCACGCCGACCCGCTGCCCCACGACGGCGTGGACCACCACGCCGTCCTCGACGGCCACCGGCACGACCACCGGCACAACCGTCGTTCGCCCGGTCTCGTCCGGCACCACCCCGGCTGACCCCCACCAGACCCGCGACGCCACCGGACCAAGGCGTTCAGAGGCGCGGCCCTCCGAAGAGCACCCGGTGGGGGCGCGGCCGTCCGAAGGGCTCACCTCGTGCAGGACACGCCCCTCGCACGGTATCCCCGTCGCAGGGCGCGGCCGTCGCGAGGCCAGATCGTCGCCAGGGCGTGGCCGTTCAGGAGCCGTTCAGGGGCGGGGCCGTTCAGGGACGGGGCCGTTCAGGGACGGGGCCGTTGCCGGGGCCCGGTCGTCGGGTGGCGGGGCCGTTCATGGGCGGGGGCGTTCATGGGCGGGGCATGGCCATGGCGTTGGGGAAGGGCGCCCCTCCCCCATCGATGATCCGGGCGGCGAGCGGGCGCAGGAGACGCGCGAGCCGGGCCGCCCCCGCCTCGCCGAGGGCGTCCATCGGCGCCCGCGCGAGCCGTTCGGTGGCGGCCTCGACGGCGTCGCGCTCCCGCCGGCCCTTCTCGGTCACGGCTCCCTCGCGGTCGAGCACGCCGCGCTCACGCAGCCGGTCGGCCGCGGCCCGCCATTCCTCCTCGGTCCATCCCCGGTAGGCCCGCTGCTCTGGCGGCACGAGCCCGAGCGCCGAGGCGACGACGTTGGCCTCGCACCCGTCCACCCCAGCGGTGACCAGAGCCGCCACGTGCCCGTCGCCGCGGAACTCGCGCAGCGCGGTGAGCGCGTGCCACAGCGCGGCGAGCGGCTCCTCGGGCGGCGTCAGGGCGGCGTGCGCCGCGAACAGCACCCGCCCGGCCGTGGGGCACGCCTCCACCGCGGCCCGCGCCAGGCCCACCGCCTCCCGCACGTCCGGGTGATCGGCGAGGTCGCCGAGGAGGCGGCGCAGGCACCGGACGGCCACCTCCAGACGCGCCGCCAGCACCTCCTCCGGCTGGCAGAACCGCCAGGCGTCGGGGATCGCGCGGGCGACCATCGCCGGGGCGAAGTTGTAGAAGGCGGCGGTCACCACCTGGGGGGACACCGGGCCGAGCGCCGCCGACCTGGAGGCGAAATATCCCATCCAGAAGCCCTTGAGTCCCGCGGCGGCGTAGACCTCCTTCGCCTCGGGCGCGAAGTAGACCGGTGCGTGGCAGCTCTCGATCAGCCGCCAGATCTCGTCCATGCCCGCCAGGCTAGATCACCCCGTACGGCTCCCGCCGGGTGGGCGGTACGGGTACGTGCGGGCCGCCCCACAGGGCGTCGGCCCCGCCGGGAGACGTCAGGCGGGCCGCACCGAGACCGGGTCGAGCCAGCCGAACGGAGTCAGCCTGGGCGCCGCGATCCTGCCCGAATATCCGGACGCGTCCCGGTAGAACCACAGCGGGATCGCCGGCATGTCCCGGACCAGCATCTCCTCGGCCTTGCGGTAGAGCCCGATCGCCTTGGCCCCCGGCACCTGCCGGTCGGCCGCGCGCAGCAGCGCGTCGAACCGCGGGTTGCGGTACAGCCCGTAGTTGTACACCCCGCCGGAGGCGAACTGCGGGCCGAGCACGTTCTGGATGTGGGGGAAGTCGAGCTGCCAGCCCATCCGGAACATCCCCTTGACGGTGCCCTTCGAGGTCGCCCGATGGAACTCGTCGTACGTCTCCATCGACTTGGGGACGATCGTCACCTCACCCTTGAAGACCGCGTTGACGCTCGCGGCGACCGCCTTCACCCAGTCGCCGTGCGTGCTGTCGGCGTTGTAGTAGAGCGGGATGCTCGCCGGTGTGCGGAATCCCTTCGCCTTCGCCCGGGCGAGGTACGTCCGCGCGCGGGCCGGGTCGTAGCGGCAGAACGTGCCGCAGGCGCCGGGCTTCGCGCCTTCGGCCGTGGGCGGGACGAACGACTCGGCCGGGCTCCGCCCGCCGTTGTAGAGCTTGCGGGTGATCGCCTTCCGGTCGATCGCCATCGAGACCGCCTTGCGGAGGTCGGCGTTCGTGCCCAGCCGCAGCGGAATGCCGATCTCCTGGATGACGCCGCCCGGACGGTTGATCACCCTGCCGTCGAGGTCCTCGGCGAAGCGATCCAGCTTGACCGGCGGCACATAGGAGAGGAAGTCGAGACGGCCGTTGAGCAGTTCCCCGTAGGCGGTGAGGTCGTTCCGGTACACCCGGTAGGTGATCTTGTCGACCTGCGCCTTCGCCCGGCCCGCGTAGCCGTCGTACCGCTCCAGCACCGTCTCGGTGCCGGGCGCCCACCGCACCACCCGGAACGGCCCGTTGCCGACCGGCTCGCGCTGGAACGACGCGGGGCTCTTCAGCAGGGAGTCGGGCAGCGGTGAGAAGGCGACGTGTCCCAGCTTCTGCGTGAACGGCCCGAACGGCCGCTTCAGCTCGATCGTGAACGTGTGGTCGTCCACGACCTTGAGCCCGGACATGACGCGGGAGCCGTACCCTTTGATGTCCTCGAAGAGGAACGCGGTGCCGGACTTGCCCGCGGCGGCGGTCTGGTTCCAGGCGTCCACGAAGTTGTGCGCCTTCACCTCCGTGCCGTCGTGGAACGTCCAGCCCTCACGCAGCCTGACCGTGAACCGGCGGTTGTCCTTGGTGCTGATCGACCGCGCCATCGCGTACGTCGCCCGCGAAGTGCGGGGGTCGTACTCGACAAGCCCGGTGAACAGCGCGTCGAGCACGTCGCCGCCGCAGGCGTCGGCCCAGCCCAGGGTCAGCAGCCCGGACGGTGGGCAGGTGGACACCGTGACGCCGGTGCCGGACTCGGCCCGTGCCGGCGCGGGGACCGCCAGCAGGCAGCAGACGAGGGGAAGGACCGCCGCGGCCGAACGGGAGACCACCTGTTTCACCTCCGGACCCGAAGAGGTGATCATCCTAGTGGCCGGATCCGGGGCTGGTCCGGACTTTTCCCAATCAGCGTCAGAACCAGCCGCGGTGCCGGGCCATCGCGGCCAGGCCGTCGCGCAGCGCCCGCTCCACCGTGCCGGGGTGGTCGCCGTATCCGACGCGGAAGCGGTTGTAGACGTCGTGGCTGGAGGTGAGGAAGCCGCCGCGCTTGTCGGCCTCCAGGACCACGTCCATCGAGTGCGGCCCCGCGATGAACGTCAGCTCCAGCTCGCTGAAGTGGCGCCGCCACTCCGGACCGGCGTGATACTCGATCTCCTGGAAGAACGGCATGGTCGAGCCCCGGAGCGTGCCGCGCTCCAGGTCGGCCCGCTTGAAGTGGAAGCCCATGCGGACGAGCGCCCCCAGCAGGTGGTCCTGCGCCGGCAGCGGGTTGACGTACAGCGGGTCGAGGTCGCCCTTGTCGAGCGCGCCCGCGAGCGCCAGCTCGGTGGCCACGCCGAGCCGCATGCCGGGCAGCGGTCGCCCGCCGACCGCGCTGACCGGCGTCTCCCACGGCACCGGGATCGCGAACGGCAGCGCGCGGGCCTCCCCCGCGCGCAGGTCGAACGGCCCGGACACCGGCGCCCGCAGGAAGCTGTAGGTCGCGTGGTGTTCCTGGTCGCCGTGCTCGACCTCCACCACGGCCGTGAAGTCGACGGTGATCCCGTCCACCCTGTGGTCGGACGACCCGCCCTTGAAGCGGACCTCGCCGTGGAGGGTCTCCCCCGGGCGCACGTGCGGATCGCGCAGCACCGTGTCGACCTCGACGCCGGCCCCGAGCGCGGCCATCAGCTTGCGGAACACCGATCACTCCCTTGGTCGCGGGTCGTTCACCGCTGCCAACGACCCGTCCCCGCCGCCCGGTTCCCCGTACACGGGTGTCCTTTCCGGCCCGTCCCGTTCGTCGTACGGACATGATGAGATACCGGCCAGAGGAGGACGGATGAAGTACGTGCTGCTGATCTGCGGCGACGAGTCGGCGGCGGAGCACGCCGACGACGGGTGCGGCGGGTGGTCGGAGGAGATGGCGGAACGCGGCGTGCTCCGGGGAGGCGCCGGGCTGCGCCCGCCGAGCGACGCCACCACCCTGCGAGTACGCGAGGGCGAGGTGCTGCTTTCTGACGGGCCGTTCGCGGAGACCAAGGAGCAACTCGGCGGATTCTGCCTGATCGAGTGCGCCGACCTGGACGAGGCCATCGAGATCGCCGCCGCCCATCCCGCCGCGGCGTACGGCACGATCGAGATCCGGCCGCTCATAGAGCTATGACGCCCCCGGTCGAGGTCGCGGTCGAGGTCGAGGCCGCCGTCGAGCGGGCCTTCCGCGAGGAGTGGGGACAGGTCGTGGCCACCCTCATCCGCTGGACCGGCGACTGGGACCTGGCCGAGGAGTGCGCGCAGGACGCCTTCGCCCTGGCCCTGCGGACCTGGCGGCGCGACGGCGTGCCGCGCCGCCCCGGGGCGTGGCTGACCACCGCCGCGCGCAACCGGGCCGTGGACCTGCTGCGCCGCGAGGCCACCGGCGCCGCCAAACTACGGGAGGTGGCGGGCGTGCTCGGGACGGATGACGACGGCGCCGCCGACGAGTCGGGCGTGCCGGACGACCGGTTGCGGCTGATCTTCACCTGCTGCCATCCGGCGCTCGCGCCGGAGGCCAGGGTGGCGCTGACCCTGCGCACCCTCGCCGGGCTCAGCACGGCCGAGATCGCACGGGCGTTCCTGATCGGCGAGCAGGCGATGGCCAAGCGGCTGGCCCGGGCCAAGCAGAAGATCAGGCACGCGGGCATCCCCTACCGCGTGCCGCCCGCCCACCTGCTGCCCGAGCGCCTCCCGGCGGTGCTCGCGGTGCTGTATCTGCTGTTCAACGAGGGCTACTCGGCGACGGCCGGCGCCGACCTCGTACGGCACGACCTCGCGTCCGAGGCGATCCGGCTGGCCCGGGTGCTGGTGCGGCTGATGCCGGACGAGCCCGAGGCCGCGGGCCTGCTCGCGCTGATGCTGCTGCACCACGCGCGCCGCGCCGCCCGCCTGGACGAGGCCGGCGACCTCGTGGTGCTGGAGGACCAGGAACGCGCCCGGTGGAACGCCGGCCAGATCGCCGAGGGCGTCGCCCTGCTGGACGGCACGCTGCGGCGGGGGCGGCCCGGCCCCTACCAGGTGCAGGCCGCCATCGCCGCCTGCCACGCCACCGCCGCCCGCCCCGAGGACACCGACTGGGCGCAGATCGCCGTGCTGTACGCGCGGCTCGCGCGGCTGGTCCCGTCGCCCGTCGTGGAGCTGAACCGCGCGGTGGCGGTCGGCATGGCGCACGGCCCGGCCGCGGGCCTGGCCCTGGTCGACGCCCTGCGGGAGACCGGCGCCCTGGCCGGCTACCACCTGCTGCCCGCCGCCCGCGCCGACCTGCTGCGCCGCCTGGGCCGCACGGCCGAGGCCGCCGACGCCTATCGGGAGGCGGCCGGCCTGGCCGCCACCGACGCCGAGCGCCGCTACCTCGCCCGCCGCCTCGCCGACCTCGGCTGACGGTGCCACGGCGGTCAGCTCCGGTAGCAGTCCGCCAGAGCGGTGCACGCGGCCTTCGGTTCCCAGGGCATGCCGGGGTAGGCGGTACCCGGACGGCCCTCCAGGACCTTCACCACGCCGCAACTGGCCATGTCGAAGTCCTCATGGGGGTCCTCCCGGTGCAGTGCAGATCCTCACGGATGACACGCATCTCCCGTTCGACCACATCGAGATCGAAGGGATCCCGGGTGCTCCGCCCGGCGGCGCGGGCGGCCGCGTCCGCGAAGCCGGTGTCGAAGTTGATCCCCTTGCCGTTCATCTCCCCGCTGTTCCCCCTATTCGGTCTTGCGTGCCACGCACGATATGCGCGGCACGCACTGTGCGTGCGCGCGGAGGGTGTCCATCCGGGCCGTGCTCGTTCGTCGGGAAGGCGGACGGAAGGACACGACCGGAAAGGCGAAGAACGAATGGACACCGATATTCGGCAGCAGATCGCGGCGGAACGCCGCGAACTGGCGGACCTGCTGAGCGAGCTGCCGCCGCGGTCCTGGGACGCGCCGTCGCTGTGCGCGGGGTGGCGGATCCGGGAGGTGGTGGCCCACATGACGACGCCCTACCGGCACTCCGGCCTGAGCGTGCTGGCCGGCCTCGTCAGGGCCCGTGGGAACTTCGACCGGCTGGCCGACCGGCTCGCCCGCCGGGACGCGGCGGCACTCGGCCCGCGAGAGCTGACCGCGTGCCTGCGGGACAACGCCGAGCACCCCTGGCGGCCTCCGGGCGGCGGCTACGCGGGCGCGCTGTCGCACGACGTGATCCACGGCATGGACATCACCGTGGCACTCGGGATCGACCGGCGGGTTCCCGGCGACCGGCTGCGCGTCCTGCTCGGCAACGCCCTGTCCCCCCGGAGCCGCAGGTATTTCGGCGTCGACCTGGACGGCGTCGAACTACGCGCCGACGACGTCGACTGGTCGCTCGGGACGGGCACCCCGTTGTCCGGCGCCGCGCAGGACCTGGTGCTGGTGCTGTGCGGCCGCCGGCTGCCCGAGGGACGGCTGCGCGGCGAGCCCGCCGCCCGCTTCACCCACGTCACCCACTGAACGCGCCGCTTCGGCCGTTGATCGCACCGATGGGGAGGTCTGTGCGCTTTCGGGCGTCAAGAGCGTTACCGTGCTCGTGATCACGGACCTCTCCGGCCGGTGCGACGAGGCTCCCGGAGAGGACTCCTTCGCCTTGAGCTCCCCCAGGAGGCCGCTCGATGTCGTTCCACCCTGCTTCCAGCTCCGGGGCCATCGACACCGACCCGCTGATCAGAAAGCACCGCACCGCCGGCGCCACGCTCACCGTGACCGCGAACGGCACGCCCCTGGCCGGTCAGGAGGTGGTCGTCGCGCAGCGCCGGCACAAGTTCCTGTTCGGCTGCATCGGGTTCGACTTCATCCCGCCGGCCAACGGCGAGACCGCGACGGACGCGCCCGGCGAGCCCCCGGCGGCCGGGTCCCAGCGGGTCGCCGACCTGTGGTTCGACCTGTTCAACTTCGCCACGCTGCCCTTCTACTGGGGGCAGTTCGAGCCGGTCCGGGGCCGGCCGGACACCGAGCGGCTGCTCACCACGGCACGGTGGTTCGCCGACCGGGGCGTCGTGGTCAAGGGGCACCCCCTCGCCTGGCACACCGAGACCGCCGGCTGGCTGACGGACCTGTCGAACGCCGAGATCGCCAAGGCCCAGGTGGAGCGCATCCGGCGCGACATGACCGACTTCGCCGGCGTCATCGACATGTGGGACGTCATCAACGAGGTCGTGATCATGCCGATCTTCGACAAGTACGACAACGGCATCACCCGGATCTGCCGGGAGATGGGCCGGATCCCGATGGTCCGGATGGTCTTCGACGCGGCCCGCGAGGCCAACCCCCACGCCACGCTGCTGCTCAACGACTTCGACATGTCCGCGGCGTACGAGTGCCTGATCGAGGGCGTGCTGGAGGCGGGCATCACGATCGACGTGCTCGGCCTGCAGAGCCACATGCACCAGGGCTACTGGGGCCAGGAGAGGACGCTCGCCACGATCGACCGCTTCGCGCGGTACGGCCTGCCCATCCACTTCACCGAGACGACGATCGTCTCCGGCCACATCATGCCGGAGGAGATCGTCGACCTGAACGACTACCAGATCCCCGAGTGGCCGACCACGCCCGAGGGCGAGGCCCGCCAGGCCGACGAGGTCGTGCGCCACTACAAGACCCTGCTGTCCCACCCGGCCGTGGAGGCGACGACGTACTGGGGCCTGTCGGACGGCGGCTGGCTCGGCGCGCCGGGCGGCTTCGTCCGCGCCGACGGCACCCCCAAGCCGTCGTACGACGCGCTGCGCTCGCTCATCAAAGGCGCGTGGTGGCTGCCCCCGACGACGATGGTCACCGACACCGACGGCCGCGTCCGCTTCGACGGCTTCCTCGGCGAGTACGAGATCACGGCGGGCGGCCGCACGGTCACGTTCGCCCTGGACGAGCCCGGAGACGCCGAGGTGGCCGTGTCCCTCTGACCGGCCCTCTGACTGACCCTCTGCCCGTCCCTCTGACCGGCCCTCTGACGGCGCCCGCCGGACGCGTACGCCTGAAGTCGTACGTGCGAAGGCACGCGCCGGCCCGAGGGCCGCCGGGGAGATCGGCCGAGACGGTGCCCCTGTACCCGTCTCCGCCGCTCGCGCCCCGTCGAGAACCCCGCGGCCGGTCGAGAACAAGGATGCTAGGAAGCGTGTCCGCCGGTCCTTGGATCTGCGCGCCCCGCCCATGACGATGCGCGCACATCCTGGTCGCCTGACAGAGACCGGCGGTATTCCTGGGGCGACACGCCGTAGGCCGACCGGAACAGCCGGCTGAAGTGCGCCGCGTCCACCAGTCCCCACCGCGCGGCGACGGCGTGGACGGGCCGGTCCCGCAGCCGCGGGTCGGCCAGGTCACGTCGGCAGTTCTCGAGCCGGAGGTGCCGTATCCACGCGGCCACCGTCAGGCTGCGCCCGCGGAACAGCTTGTGCAGATAACGGGTGGAGATCTGGTGAGCCGCCGCGACGACGTCGGGGGAAAGCGCGGGGTCGCCGAGCCGTCTGCGGACGAAGTCGTCGATCCGCACCATCAGCGCCTGGCGCCGCACCTCGGACGGCAGTGCGGCCTCCGCCTGACGGGCGCAGGTCGCCGTGAGCAGATCGATGGCGACGCGGGCCAGGACGGCCTCGTCTCCGGGCCCGTACTCGTCGGCTTCGCTCAGCAACTGCAGGAGATAACGGCTGAAGACGCCCGCCACGCCACCGCGGGCGGGGAAGGGAACGGCGGTCACCTGGTCGATGACGGCGGCCGACAGCGGCAGCGCCTCGCGCGGCGCCTGCACGACCAGCGCGGTGTTCATCCGTCCCCGGCAGAACGTCTTGTACGGCGACGAGCTGCTGAGCAGCAGGAACTGACCGGCGCGGGGCGCGGCGCTGCGGCCGTGATGCTGAACGGTCGCCTCGTGGTCCATGAGCAGGTTCAGCTGGATCACTTCCGGATCGCACTGCCGGATCTGCCTGGCGGTCCGGTCGGCGGTGAGCGGCGGATGCCGCATCTTCGTGATCTGCACCTGTCCCAGGTCCAGCAACTCCAGCGAGGCCAGGAACTCACCCGGCTGCCTGCTGCTCACCCACGCCGGGGCGTGTGCCTGCGCGATGACCTCGAACCAGTAGTCGAATCGGTCCTGCGGATCCAGCTTCGCGGTCCTGATCCTCTTCACGACGGCCATCGACGCCCCACCCCCATCCCTGCGGCCACGGCACGGTGCGGAGGGAAAGCGCGTGACCGGGTGTCGATCGTCGCGACCGGCCGAGAGGTGCCCGCCTCCCTCGCGCGACCCGATCAACTGAAGACTTCGCCGATCGATCTGTCAAGCGCGGGACGCCGCCCCCGGCAGGCGTACGAGCACTCGGCCGGGGTCTCCCGGGGAGCGCCGGAGCGCGCGGGGCCCCCCGCGCCGCCCGCGGTGGGGCCGAACGAGAAGCCGATGAAGTGCAG